>NZ_SODD01000017.1 GCF_004365815.1 Breznakia blatticola | reverse complement strand
TTACCTTCCTTATTTTTATATGGTAATCTTACATTTCAATGTATCATCATACATGTAACAATCTAAGTTAGGTGCGCATCGGTTGAATTAAGCCTTTACTTTTTCTAAGTATGCATCGTAATCGTCAGTAATTAAGAAATATGTATCTTTACGTTTACGATATTGTAATTGTGGAATTGCAAGTAGGATAATAGCAACAGCTGCGATACCTACATATCCTAAGAACTTCATAATTACTGTGAACATTGGCCATACAGTTGCCCAGTCAAACATTCCTAGGTATCCTCCGTATTGTGCAAGTCCTACCCATGTAGCAATTAATGCTGAACCTAGAACTTGAATAATTCCTGATACGAATGGTAATAGACATGCTGCCTTAATTCCACCCTTTTTGTTAGCGTATACAGCGATTGCTGCATTATCGAAGAACATTGGGATAAATCCTGCAATAATAATTGTTGGTGATTTGAATAAAATCAATGCTCCAATTGTTAAGAATTGCCCTAATGCCCCAAATAAGAACCCTAGCGTTACTGCATTTGAACTACCAAATGCCAATGATGCAGATACATCGATTCCTGGAACTGCTCCTGGAAGTAATGTGTTTGAAATACCGTGGAATGATTCTGTAAGTTCATCAACGAATGTACGTACCCCAAGTTGCAAGATTGCCAAGTATACAGCAAAGTGTAATGCAGTAGTAAGAATGTAGAAGAAGAATGATTGTCCTTCTTTCATAAATCCAGCTTCAATTAAGTATGGTTGTCCAAGAACTACTAAGATAATTCCAAAGAATAATAGCATTAGAATTGCTGTTGATACCATGTTTTCATTGAAAATTGATAAGAATCCAGGTAATTTAATATCTTCGATTTGTTTACTTGATTTAAACTTCATTTTGCTTGCTGCCCAAGATGCTAATGCAATACCAAACATTTGTTGGTGAGCTACCGCAAATCCAGCACCATCTGTAACTTCTTGCGTGATATCTACAGTTAAATTTGAACCAACTGCCCAGTATAATCCAAGTAATACACCCATTACGATCAATACTTCAATACGTCCTAACTCAGGGAAACAGAATAGAATCAACCAGAATGCTGTTGCAGCTTGTTGTACTTGTACGTTTCCTGTTGTAAATACAGCACGTAGTTTTGTCCATTTCTTTAAACGAACCAAAATTAAGTTAAAGATAAAGGCAATTAGAAGCAACATCATAACATCTCCAAATGTACGTCCAAATGTTTCTTGAACCCCATCTGTGATTGCATTTTGACCAAAATACGGGTCAATTACTGTTGCACTCAAATCAAAACGTTCTTTTAATCCAACTAAGATTGGTCTAAAGTTATTAACCAATCCTCCAGATCCAACCGATAAAATAAAGTAACCAACAGTTGCTTTAAGAAATCCTGCGATACTTTGATAGAACGGTTTCTTCAATAACATGTACCCAATTAATACAATAAATCCAATGAAGTATGCCGGCTGTGTCAGAATATTGCTGGCAAAATACTCCCAAATCCCCATTAAGAAATCCATAGTTTATTAATCCTCCTCAATTATGTTTTTATATTTCTCTCTAACTGCAAGAAAGTCATCCATTGTTTCCATAGCTAACAAGTCTTCAACTACACCTTCTTCCATCAACATTGATGAAAGTCTTGAAATGTTATTACTATGTTCATTTGCATCCTTTGCAGCTAGCGTAAAGAATAACGTCGCGCTTTTTTCAGGGTTATCTTTTTCAAATTCAATATCTGAATCAAATTTCGTAAAACCAATTCCAGTTCCTAGAACCCCTGTGCTTTTATCTGTTGAGTGCGGCATTGCAACTCCTGGAAGGAGTACAATGTACGCACCATGTGTATCCACACACTCAATGATTTCATCAACATATGTTTCTGTGATAAATTTCTTATCAATCATATTTTGACATCCAATACGGATGGCTTCTCGCCAATCGCCTACACCTTTTTCGAATCGGACTAAATCATTTTCATATAAGTAATCTAGCATTTTCATAATTATAAAATACTTGGGAATGGTACGTTTGGTTCATCTTCAAACGCATCCTCAAATCCTCTACGATAGTGATATACTTTTTTATCTTTGTCTGTAGGCCAAACATATTTTCCACCAACATCCCAAATGTATGGGTGGAATTTGTAATCTAATGCATCTTTTTTATAGTCATATAACATACGAATTTCATTTGGATCTGCTTTAAAGTTTGTCCAAACATCGTAGTGTAATGGAATGACTACTTCACATTTAAGTGCTTCTGCCATACGCAAGATATCCACAGATGTCATTTTATCTTGGTTACCTGGAGGGTTTTCTCCATATGAACCAAAGGCAATATCAATGTCATGATCTTTTCCGTGTTTTGCATAGCGGACTGAGTAATGTGAATCTCCACTGTGGTAAACATTACCAGCAGGTGTTTTGATTAAAAAGTTTACTGCTTTATCATCCATGTCATCAGGAAGTACTCCACGAATGTCTTCATCAGCTGTAACTAAACATGTTCGATCAAAACTATCTAGTACAACAATTTCGACATCTTTAATTTTTACAACATCTCCAGGTTTTACGACTTGGCAACGTTCTTCAGGAACTCCATAACTTAACCATTTTTTTACACTTTCAAGTGGACCAATAAATGGAACATCGTGTTTTACATTCTGCATAACTGCTGCTGCAAAAAATGGATCAATATGATCATTGTGATAGTGTGTAGATAAAACTGCATCTACATCAGTTACAGCAAATGGATCATATGTAATTGGTGCTGCACGTAAGTTTGGTTGCGTCATACGTCCACCTGTCATATTACGCATTTGGTGGAATTCAGCCATTTCTTTAACTTTCTTTGTACGTTTACCATTTCCAAACCATAAGTCGATGGCAATGTTTGTATTGTTTTCTGTTTTGAACCAAACACCAACACAACCAATCCACCACATAGCGAATGTTCCTGGTTGAACAACTTCACTATCGATTTCTTCATTTAGCCATGTTCCCCACTCAGGGAAGGCTCCAAGAATCCATGATTCTCTAGTCATATCGTTGATTTTACTCATGTTACCTCCTTGTGACTTCGTCTTTTTACAACTCCATACTAAATCAATTATGAACGATTGACAATCTTATTTTATGATTGTTTTGATTATTATATGATTGTTTTATCAAAATGTAACCGCTTTAGCGACCATATACTTGTAAATAGTTCAAAATATGATTTGACAAACGTTCAAAGCGAACATATAATTTATTTATAAATCGAGAGGTACACATATGAAATTTTTCAAACTACAGAGTTTTTCTGATAAAACAAAAACCATTCTGACATATATTATCTTTATCATCTTTGCAATCTATAGTATCAACATTATTGTGAATACTAAAGATGTGACTGCAAAGATCATATTTGCAGTTATTGCCATTGTATTTCTGGCTATTGCTTGTTTGGGAGAATATGTAAAAACACTCCATCGAAAGATGATTCTCTCTCTTGCTTATGACTTACAACCAGAAAAAGCAAATGCCTATAAACAAAAACTCGTACGATTTGATATATTTAAACAATATAAAGATTTAGACTTAACGTACGATACCCTTTATAATATTGATACGGGTAATTTTCAAGCAAACTTAGATTATCTAGAAACACATAAAGATAGTTATCATACAAGTTTTGATGCAAAACTTGTATATGAATTTACAGCATTTTATTCAAACTATCGATTAGCAAATAAAACGCAAGCAAAGCAACACTATAAAAAATTAAAACAACTACAACAAATGAAAACCAAAAAGAAGCAAGTTGTAAAACCAATGTACTCTTGGGATTTCATTGATGGCGTATATTATCGTCTTATGAATGATATGAAGAAAAGTAATAGTTCTTTTAAACAAGTGCAATTATCACAGATGAACAACCGTGAAGCAGCACTATACTTTTTGGAATATCTACCAGTTGCTAAAGAAATTGGAAATCAAAAAAAGTTGCAAGTTTTACTAGAAGATATCAATCAAATAGCAGGAACTTCAACTACAGTTAAACAATTAAAGTCTATCGTGTAATAAAGGGTGAGGTATCTATTATGAAAATGAGTAAATCGATTGTCGATTCACGTAGAAATCGAATCATGCAAAAAATCCAAACGGATGGCAGTGTCACAGTTGAAGATTTGGCAGAATCACTTCAAGTATCACAGTTAACCATTCGTCGTGACTTGCAGTACTGGGAAGAAAAAGGAGCGATTGAACGATTTTATGGTGGAGCAAAATTAATTCAACACTTTGTTAGTATTGATGATCACTTAGCTAGTAATGAACCATATAAACATGCAATCGCAAAATATGCAGCAAACTTTGTAGAAGAGGGTGATACCATCTTCATCAATACAAGTTCTACTGCACTCTTGTTATTGAAATATATAAAGGATAAACATGTAACTGTTATTACAAACAATGGTAAAGTGATTATGTCAAACTTTGATCCTAAAGTATCCATCTTCTTAACCGGTGGTGAATTACGCACACCAAAAGAAGCGCTTGTCGGTGACTTTGCCTTAAACAACTTACAAAAGATTAGTGCCACAAAATGTTTTCTTGGATGCAGTGGTTTAACTTCAAAAAATGGAATGACAACTGCAATCCAACAAGAAGTCACTATTAATGAAATCATGATAAAAAACTGTATTGGACAAACATTCCTATTAGCTGATCATACTAAGATTGGAAATATATACAGTTTTGTCTCTGGTGCAATTACAGATTTTGATTATTTAATTACTGACACATCTGCAAATGAGACAGAGCTATACAGCATTCGTGAAATGGGTGTAGAAACGATTACTTTAGAACCACTATTTAATATCTAAAAAGAGATGCCAACTGCGGCATCTCTTTTCTTATCCATTTACAACTTCAGTTAAGTCTTTAGCAAGTTGTACAATATCCATGTTATTCATTTCTTGAACTTTCTTAAATAGTTCTTGGTAGTGTGCATCCTCTGTATCAACAAAAGGTCCTACCATCGTCGCAACAATCGTTGCTATCGTATCTGTATCATAACCGATATTCACAGCATCATATACTGCTTGCATTGCACTATCTTTATTTAATTCCATAATTCCAAATGCACAAGGTACAGCTTCACATACATGCAATCCATTTCCAATAATGTCTGCAAGTTTTTGTAGTCTTTGTTCTTTCGTACTTGGTTCATTAGCTATCGCAATTGCTAAATGAATCCGTTTGATTAGACTTGACCCTGCTACATCTCTAGATTCTACGCATGCAATATCATAGCCTCGTACTGCTCCATAAATTCCTGCTGCAATAACTTGATCCATACTACTAGACTCCAACAATCCTGCACTTGTTGCTGCTGCAACTGCACATGCTCCAGCAATTGCTAATGAGTTATCATGGGTAACACTTGTAATACATATTGCATCACGAATCGCACCTTCGATATCTCCTGGATGTAATAAACCTGCTGGTGCAATTTTCATTGCTCCTCCGTTGGTAGCTTTTGATGCATAATCCACAGTTACTGCTCCAGGCAATGGTTTCATTTCTGTATTTGGATCTTTATACATCGCAATTGCCGTTCTTGTGGTTGGTCCAGCAAAACGATTAAAGTATCTTGGAACTTCTGACCAATCTAAGATTGCTTGAATCACTGCTTGCTTATCAATCTTTCCACCATTTTTCAAAATTGATTTTGATAGAAAATAGATTTGGGAAAAGTCATCTGTTACTTCCCCTGCTTCATTACCTAAGGCAAATGCAGTTACTCCTGGTTTTTTAAAGTCTGTAACTGGACCATCATACATATCCATAATTTGTGCGCGAGTTAAGTTTTCAGTTGCTGCTCCCATCGCATCTGCAATTGCAGCTAACCCTAGTGTCGATTCAATTTTTTTGTTTAAATTCATTAACGTCCTCCGTTCATTTCTGCTTCAGGATCTTTGACTCCCATAATAAATGTTAATATCATACCGGCAACAAATGAAATTAGTAGTCCAACCACATACGCCCAAAGCGTCGCACCAGCAAATGCTGGAATTGTCGTAAGTCCACCAAAGACAAATGCATTACCGACTACTCCAAACATTCCCATAAATGCTCCACCAAGTGCAGCTCCTAAACATCCTGCAATTAATGGTGTTTTATATTTCACACCAATTCCATAGATTGCTGGTTCTACAATCCCTGATAACATAACTGAAGTAATTGCAGTTAATGAGAAGTTTCGTAATTTCTTATTTTTTGACTTTAAGAAAATCGCAAAGGCTGCTCCACTCATTCCAAAATTGGAGTTTGCCGCATAGGCAATTAATGCTGATGATCCTGTTCTAGCAATTTCTGGAATGACTACCATCGTATTTGGTGCCCAGTGAATTCCAAACATAATCAGTACATTCCAAATTCCCCCAATAAATGCACCCGTTAAAATTGGATTAACTGAAGCAATAAATTCTACACTTTGAGCTACTCCAATACTTACATAGTTTCCAATCGGTCCAATCACGCCAATCGTTAGTGGGACAAGCACTAACATCAAAATTGTTGGATTGACAATCATATGTAAACTCGTTGGAATCTTTTCAATCATAAATGCTTCCATTTTTGATTGAATCCATACCATTACGATTGCTGGAATGACTTGACTTGTGTAGTTGAATACTGGCATTGAAATCCCATATAGATCAATCATGTTTCCACCATTATCTACAACTAGGTTAATAAAGTCAGGCATAATTAAGGCACCTAATATAGCAACCGCAATATATGGACTTGTTTTAAAACGCTTTGCACTTGTTACTGCAACTAATAGCGGTAAAAAGTAAAATACGGATGTTGCAGTTAATGTCAGAATTAAGTTCGTTGTACTTGTTGTTGATAATATTCCTACTTCGTTTGCTAGAATGGTAAATCCCCGAATTAATCCAGATCCAGCAAGTAATGGCAGTAGCGGCGAGAATATACTCACAACCAATTGCACAAACTCATTTAAGTAATTCTTTTTTTCATCACGATCTTGTGATGTAGCACTTCCGACTTCTTCTTTGAAAGATTTGATGATTTCATCATATACATGTACTACATGTGTCCCTATAATAATTTGAAATCCTGATTCTTTCTCTACTACACCAGTTACACCATCTAAGTTCTTTATTTCATCTACACGTACATTTTTAATGTCCTTAAATTTTGGACGCAATCTTGTAGCACAATGTGTAATTGAAACAATGTTCTCTTCACCTCCCATGAAAGTGAGTAAATCTTCTGCCAACTTTGTTGTTGTTTTCATCTTATACCTCCTCTTAAACATTACTTAGCAGATAAGACGTTATAACGTCTTAATGTCTAACTTGATTATAGTATGTATTTTTTGAAATGTAAACGATAAAATAAAAAATCGTATTTAGGCAATAAAAAAAGGAGTCTATTGTTTATAGCAACAACACTCCTACATATCGTTATTCAGACTCTAATGACACCTTATATTGATACTTATCTCCACGATAATAGATTTCTGCAAATTCCACAATCCGATTCATCGAATCAATTGTTACACGCTTAATATGCAACAATGGTGAACCTACTGGAATTCCAAAATACTCCGATAAGGTACTATCGGACACGACCGACTCAATAGTTTCCTCTGCATTTTTAACTTTATATCCTTTTTCTTCACATAGCTTATATAAAGACAGATATTCATTTTCTAATTCTTGATCTGTGAAGTTAATATAGTTTGGAAAGTTTACCCTTTGTAAACCAATAACTTCATCATCTTTATAATACAGTTTTTCTTGGAAACTGATTTTGCTTTCTTTAGGTACTTTCAACATCGATTGAATGTATGTCGTTGCATCTGCATCAATTGCATAACGAATGACCTTTGATGAGTAATCCGAGTTTTTTTGTTCTTCTGAGAAACTTTTCAAACTTCGTAATTGAAGCGATTCTTTGTTACTCATGACAATGGTTCCAACACCATGGTTCTTTTGTAAGAATCCATCTTCCACTAACATTTGAACTGCACGGCGTACAGTAATTCTACTTGCGTTATAGTGTTCTCCTAATTCCGGTTCACTTGGAATTAAATCACCAATTACGAATTCACCTTTTCTAATTCTCTTCTTTAAATCTTCATAGATCAAGATATATTTCAATTTCGAAATTTCCATACCAGCTATACTCCCTTAGCATCTCATTGTTAATAAAAGCAGTAGCAAACGATATAGTCAATTGTATAAATAACTATTTTATGTAAAGTTTGCTCTTTTCGAGACTAATTATAACATATAGATTCATTTGAAAGAATGGTATTTGTGATTATGATGTCATATTGTTTGTCATGATTTCAAAATATAAAGCATTTGACTGAAAAGGTATAAAAAAAACACCCGAAGTGTCCAAAACCGTACAGTGCAGGCACAGTTTTTCATTCATGTGTATGTGTGTCAATAAGGGGGTTTCCCTTACATGGATAGTTATACCACCTTACAGTTCTTACAAATGCTTAATGTTATGAAATAAAGCATTTTTGTCATAGACGGATTATTTTTTTATTTTATGCTTGACCTAAAGTTAACTTTAGCCTGTAGAATGCAAATAGATGTTGGAAACAACAAAGGAGGAAATACCATGTTAGGTACATTTACATACTATAACCCAACCAAATTACATTTTGGAAAAGACGCACTTGCTTCATTAAAAGAAGAACTACTAAACTACGGACCAAAAGTTATGCTTTCTTTTGGTGGAGGTTCCACTGTAGACTATGCTAAAGCAGTTTCAGTGAGTACATACTGCGAAGAAGATCCATGGGATAAGTACTATTTACGAATGGAAGAAGTAGACAATAAAATCATCCCTGTTGGTTGTATTCTTACAATGGTAGGAACTGGTTCTGAAATGAATGGAGGATCTGTTATTACGAATCCGAAGACAAATTTAAAAATTGGACATGTATACGGTCCAAATGTATTCCCTAAATTTGCGATTTTAAACCCAGAGTACACATTTACAGTTCCAATGTATCAAATGGTTGCTGGATGTTTCGATATTATGTCACATATTCTTGAACAATACTTTTCAGGAAATGATGATAATACATCAGACTACATTATGGAAGGCTTACTAAAATCATTAATTCACAGCGCAAGAATTGCCGTGAAAAACCCAATGGACTATGAAGCTAGAAGTAACATTATGTGGACATCTACTTGGGCACTAAATACACTTGTTGCTGCTGGAAAAACAACAGACTGGGAAGTTCATATGATTGGACAATCAATTGGTGCGTATACTGATGCAACACACGGAATGACACTTTCTGCTGTATCAATTCCATACTATAAAATGATTTTACCTTATGGTGTGGCTAAATTTAAACGCTATGCTATGAACGTTTGGAATGTACAAGCACAAGACAAAGATGATACACAAATTGCCCTTGAAGGTTTACAAGCAATGGAAGACTTCATGAAAGAACTCGGACTTGTCTTAAGTGTTAAAGACTTAGGCGTTACTCCTGAAATGTATGATGGCATTGTTGCTGGTACCCCACTAAACACTGGTGGCTACAAAACACTGAGTAAAGAAGATGTTAAAGCTATTTTAGAAGAAAGTATGAATGCATAATTCGAATCGGGAACATGTTATACTACATGTTTCCTTTTTTATTGCGTGCATCTAGACCACGTAAACAAATTGGCTATGATAGGATAGGCTTATAGGAAAGGAGTGATTTTTATGGCACATATGATGCATATGAAAAACCTCAAACAAAAGTTCTTTATCTCCCTTATACTGGCAATTCCAATTTTCTTATTATCTAACATGATGGGACTTCAATTACCCATTCACATACAATTTACAGGTAGCCACTGGCTTGTCTTACTATGTTCAACTGTACTATTCTTCTATGGTGGTAGTCCTTTTTTAAGTGGTGCGAAAATGGAAATACAGATGCGCCAACCTGCGATGATGTCACTAATCGCACTTGGTATTTCCACTGCATATATTTATAGTCTGTATGCATTTGTTGTTAATTATATACTGCACTTGCAACCACATGTGATGGACTTCTTTTGGGAACTTGCAAGCTTGATTGTAATTATGTTATTTGGACACTGGATGGAAATGAAAAGTGTTATGCAAGCTGGTGATGCTCTAGAAAGTATGGCAAAACTATTACCTAGTGTTGCTAGTGTAAAGCAAAGTGATGGAAGTTATCTAGATACACCGATCGAACAATTAAAGAAAGATGATATCGTCCTAGTAAAAGCAGGAGAACGCATTCCTGCAGATGGAGTGCTTATTGATGGTTCGGGAAGTGTTGATGAATCGCTTGTTACTGGAGAATCAAGAGCAATCACAAAACAGATAAATGATACACTTATTGGTGGATCGCAAAATGGAAATCACTCACTGACGATGAAAATTCACGCAACTGGTGATGCAAGTTATATTTCCCAGGTTATGAAACTAGTCAGTGATGCGCAAAAAGAGAAATCAAAAGTTGAATCCATTAGTGATGTGGTCGCTAAATATTTATTTTATATCGCTACCGGTGTTGGTATTGCAAGTTTCATCATTTGGTTGATACTCAGCAAAGATGTAAGTACAGCTTTATTACGTATGGTGAGTGTTCTTGTTATTGCATGTCCTCATGCTCTTGGTTTAGCCATTCCACTTGTTGTAGCTCGTTCCACATCCATTGGTGCAAAACATGGAATTCTGATTCGTAAACGTACTGCTCTTGAAATCGCAAATAAAATTACAATAGTAATGAGCGATAAAACCGGAACCCTTACAGAGGGAAAATTTAAAGTAAAAGAAATACAATCTGTTTCCACAAAATATGATGATAACCAAATCCTTGCATACATGGCAGGTCTTGAAAGTGAAAGTAGTCACCCTCTTGCTTTTGGTATTTTAAATGATGCGAAGGCAAAACAAATTAAACCAGTTTCGCTATCAAACATTGAGACCTTACCAGGCATTGGTTTACAAGGTATCCTAGACCAAAATACAAAGTTACTATTGGTATCTCACTCGTATATGGATACACATCAAATTAACTACGATAAAACTACATTTGATATGCTTAGTGAAAAAGGATATGCAATTAGTTACTTGCTAGAAAACGAGCAATTGATTGGTTATATTGCACAAGGTGATGAAATCAAAGAAGATGCAAAAACCTTTATTCAAGGCTTAAAAGAAAAAGGTATCACATCCATGATGCTAACAGGTGATAATGAAAAAGCTGCATCCAAAGTACAGCAATTATTACATATTGATAAAGTGGAAAGTTCCTTGCAACCGCAAGATAAAGAGCATATCATTCAAACCTATCAAGCGCATGGTGAAAAAGTCATGATGGTCGGTGATGGAATTAACGATGCCCCTGCATTAAGTCGTGCTAATATCGGTGTAGCTATTGGTGCAGGTACTGATGTTGCGATCGATAGCGCAGATGTCGTACTTGTAAAAAGCAATCCACTGGATATACTAAACTTCTTCTCACTTGCAAAAAACACAACTAGAAAAATGATGCAAAACCTATGGTTGGGAGCAGGATATAACATCATTGCAATCCCACTTGCTGCTGGTGTATTGGCACCATTTGGTATCATACTATCTCCTGCAATTGGTGCTATTTTGATGAGTGCATCAACCATCATTGTTGCAATTAACGCAATGATGCTCAAATTATAAAAGAACGTTCAGTTTGTCTATCATGCGACACAACTGAACGTTTTTTACGAGAATTTAAAATATAGGATGGAATGATCTTCTGCTAGTGTTTTAGCAGCCGCATCCATCGACTGATTACTAATCACACTTAAACTGTTGGTTTGCATATATGCTTGTCCCTCAAGAGCACTCATAATTTGCTCATATGCAACATCACTACTTTGATACAACACCACAACTGCAATCGTTTCATCATATTCTTCATGTGTAGCTAATAATGTTACACCAAATGGATTGGTATCCAATAACTTTGTATTTCCTCCCCAAATGTACTCAATATAATGACGCACAAAATCAACATACTCATGATAATTATGAATATCTTTTAAGTCTTTCAGTTGTCCCAAGAATTGATTCCCTAGTTTTTCATCTTGATACTTACTCATTATCCCCTCGCCTTTCCGCCATAGCATGAACGATAATTCCGTTACTAAAATACTACCATCTTTGTATGCTGAATGCCATAGGGATTTCACAAACATCAACTCCGTTTATAACCATCTTATAATGGAAAAGGTCAACTTAACATATACATGCAAAGTTGACCTTTTTACTTACCTAAATAGTAAGTAGTGTACAATCCCTCAATTGTACTTGGTATAAAATACCCGCCTAGTGTTTTTCCGTTTGTGTGTTTATGTGTGTGTTTTATAAGGAAGTTTGTAGGACATAGGCTATCCTAAGAAGAATAATAATCTAATTACCTTCTATTAATTAGATGCATATATTTGAAAAAGGTTGGATTTTTCGTAAGGAAAATCACTTTATTTTTCAATTTATCGAGAATCCCCTTGATTCAACAAAAAAGACTTCATAGTATTTACTACAAAGTCCTTAGTCATTAAATTGAATGTTTTCTTTTTAATAAAACTACAATCGATAACAACGAAATTATACCAACATATAATAGAGCATCTCGATTCACACTATCACTTGTATCAACCGGAGTTTGTGCGTTTGCTTGTGTTCCGCTAAAAGTAGGAGCTACACTTGCATTCACATTTGCTTTGTCATTATTTGTATCGGTTATATTTGTATTACTGTTTTTATCGTCATTTGGTTTTTCAATAGGTTTTGATGGTTCTTCACTAGGAGGTGTAGGTTTCTCGTTCTTTTTCCAACGTGCATATAATGTTACATCTTCAGCAGTTGAACCATCAATATTAGTAATCTCTTTTCCATCTTCTGCTGCATTAAACCAACCAATAAATGTGTAATCTTCTTTATTCGGTTTTTCAAATTCACTCACTCCAATACCGTATGTATATTGCATTGGATTATCAAGGGAGTTTATTCCACCATCTAACTCATAGTTTACCTTGTAATCATTTACTTTCCATTTTGCATATAGTGTTTTATGACCAATAGAATCTTTCGCTATATTTGTGATTTGATTACCTTTTTCAGGTGCATCATACCATCCCAAAAAAGTATGTCCATATTTTGTCGGCTCTTCAAATGTGTCTACCCCTAGTTCGTAAGCATATGAAGTCGGATTATTTGTATCATTAATTCCACCATTTAGCTCATAAATGATTGCATATTGATTTGCCATCCAGCGTGCATAAATCGTTACATGTTCTTTTGACTTTTTATCGATGCTTGTAATTTGATTACCTTCATTTACATCATCAAACCATCCAATGAATGTATATCCTTCTTTCGTTGGATTTTCAAGTTTGCTCACACCTGTATCGTATGCATATGAACTTGGATTTGAGTCGTGGTTTGTTCCGCCATCTAGTTCATAAGTTATTTGATACATTCTAGGAGACCAACGTGCATATAGTTTTTTATCACCAAATTCTGTTGAACTAATCGAAGTTACTTTGTTACCACCCTCATTTGCATCATACCATCCAAGGAAGAAATATCCCTCCTTAGATGGAGTGTTAAATCCCCGTACTTCTGTATTATACTTGTATTCTGTTGGATATAATTGACTAATCGTTCCACCATTTAATTCATATGAAATTTTATAAGTATCGTAGTCCCACTCTGCATACACTTCAGTAGTATAAGGCATGTTTAGAACTGGAATACTACTATAGTCCCATTCTTCATAAATAAGCTCTTTTTTATCATAATCCCATCTTGAAGTAAACCATCTTACAAATGTAGCATGCTCATGTGTTGGGTCTGTTGGTTTAGTAAATGAACTTTCTATAACATCAACTTCCTCTTTTGCAGGACCAGTCAATGTTCCACCTGCTGGATTATAGAAAACTGCATGCTTCGCATCCCAAATATAGGTAATTGTTTTACTTGTATCGTGTGTATCCAAAAATTTAGCCGAATGAACGATGCCTGTATCAAGTTCTCTCCAATCTCTGGCATATATATCTGTATTAGCACCTAGTGCGGTTTTACCAAGTGTTATTTTACGCAGTTTGTTTCTCATTGAGCTTGCTAGCTCACTACCAAGCATCTTTTCCTTAGTGACTTCATTAACTGGATCCATACTAGAAAAATCAAGTTCTAACAATTCTCGACATCTATAAAACACATAGGAAATATCAGTTGCATTTTTAAACGTCCATTGTGATATATCGATTTCTCTTAATGAATAGCAATGACTAAACATTGACCACATAGATGTTACGTTATCTACATTCCAATTACTTACATTTATATACTCAAGTGACTCACAATAGGAAAACATCATTGTAAAATTTGTAATATTGTCAGTGGCAAAATTTGTTGTATCGATATTTTTCAACTTTTCACACGCTATAAATAATCCAGATGCATCTCCACTTAATTTAAATCGATCAAAATTATTCACAGTTACTAAGTTTTTTAAGTCAGCAAACATATAGTTACCAAGTCCTCCATCTGGGCGTGTATAGTATACATCTCCAGCGAAGGTAATAGAGGTGATAATATCTGAATATTGTTTGAAGTATCGTTTGCTTGAATCTGTAATGATATTGATGGTACCACCATGGATAACCAATTCTCCATCAGCATACAATATCCATTCAACTCCAATATTATCTTGTGCATATATGACTCTTTCATCAGTAGCACGAGTCAAATTATTCATACTTTTTTCTACAACGTCTTCTTGCGTTGTATTTTCTTCATCTACTATAAATACATTGGTGTCTTCTTTTTCATCTTCTAATACTTTCTCTTCGTAAGTCGTTTGTTCATCTTCAATTGGTTCATTGATTTCGTTTGGTTGTACTTCATCAGTAAAACCAGTACTTGTAATAAACATAACTGCTATTAATAAAACTAAAAATTTTTTATTTCTTTTTAACATAGTTTCCTCCTTTATTTTCACACATAACTTTTGTTAAAACATTTACACTTTTCTTCTCTTGATCATTGCTACCTCCTCACACATATATATCCTTACCAGTACGACGCACTTACCTTTTAAAGGTTGGTTTATTTTTTAAAATTAAAGCAATTTTCATTTCCTTTATCATCAACTAAGATCACATCGACATTTTCTGCATCTTTCACAGACACAATAAAATCTTTTGGAAACGATACTCTTTGTTGATCAATCAATAGATACGACTTCTCAACATCTACTTGATTCACAGTTACCTTAACAACGATTTCAAATGAATCATCATAAAAATCCAATCTTTCAACAATCGGAATATCATAATCAATATTTGTTACGTCAAAAAACTTTTCATCATTATTTATTCGTACGTGATATCTTCCATTTTTAACAACGTTTATACCTACATAAGTCTCATATTTTTGATAGTTACATTCAATACCTTCATAAGTAATAGAGATATTTTCTATTTTTGACATATCGTATACATACACCCGTACTTCTAAAGGACCAGCAATTGGATTTTGAATATATGAGATTGTATCAATAACACCTATACGATCAGACTTTTTATACTGAATGTTTGATGCAGTTGCAGGAAGTACAATCAAATCATTTGTTGGAACGTTAACTATTGCTGGTATTACGGGAGTTATTACTACCGATGCAATTGCACAACTTAAAAATAGACTAATCTTTTCTGCATTAGTGATAATTTGCATCAATGTTTGCATTGACGAATAGTCCTTTAATAGAACTTTATTTCGCTCTTTAAGAAAAGTTAACTGCATTTCCTTATAAAACAGTGGAATCCCCAAAAATGTAAAATATTTACGTGGATGATAACCTTGCTCTTTCAAGTCACTTGAGACCATCTTTCGTACTTCATACAACCTACTCTTTACAGTTTTCGTTTCCACATGTGTTGCTTTTGCGATTTCTTCTAAAGTTAGTCCACTCAAGTAACGTAGTTCAGCTGTCCTTCGATTATTCTCACTTAATTTTTGAAATGAATTTAATATTGCACCCATTAGTGTCGAATTATTAAAATCATTAATTTGGTTATTTTTTGCTTTTATCACCTCTTCAAGTGTGTTTTCTTCATCGGTTTGGATGAATCGCTTACGTACACGCAACCGTGAAGTACATTCATTTGATGCAATAGAAAACATCCAGAAATGAAAAGACTCTGGATTCTTTAATTGATGAATTCTTGTTTGCACTTTATACACCACTTCCTGCATAACTTCTTCTGCATCGTGCTTATTTTTCAAAATTGAAAGTGCATAATAATATATTGGCCCTTGGTAAAAACGATATATTTCCTCCAAGGCAGTAAGGTCTCCTTCTTGTAACTTTCGCACATAAGTTACATCTATCCGTTTGTTCATTTAAAACTCCTCATTCACACATCATATACGTAAGACTTTTTAAAGTCCAAAAGGTTGGACACTTTTTAAAAATTCACACAAGGGCTATTTTATTATTGTGTGCATGTGTTGTAAAGCATGACAATCAATATGATATAAAGAGTATTCATATATAATTTCTTAGCTAAATTACATCATAAATTATCACTGTTTTTATTATCCTTTTCTATCATAAACTACTAAAATATAAGATTTATATCACCAATCCAATCACTCTGATGTATAATAATGAAGATAAAAAGGAGTGATCATATGGACGTTTACGAAAAATCATTGGAATTACATAAGAAACATAGAGGGAAACTTGCTGTCACATCAAAAGTTGAAGTGAAAAACATGGAAGATCTATCATTAGCATATACTCCAGGTGTTGCTCAACCATGTCGTGAAATCGTAGAAGATGATAATGCGATATATACCTATACGAATAAAGGAAACTTCGTAGCTGTTGTGACAGATGGAAGTGCCGTACTTGGACTTGGTAACATTGGCCCAAAAGCTGCAATGCCTGTGATGGAAGGAAAGGCAATTCTATTTAAAGAGTTTGCTGATATTGATGCCTTCCCTATTTGTTTAGACACACAAGATACGGAAGAAATCATTCGTACCGTAAAACTACTTGCCCCTACATTTGGTGGAATCAATTTAGAAGACATTAGTGCACCAAGATGTTTTGAAATCGAAAGACGTTTAATTGAAGAATGTGATATTCCAGTTTTCCACGATGATCAACATGGAACTGCAATTGTGGTAAGTGCTGGTATTATCAATGCATTAAAGTTGGTAAAGAAAGGTATCGCACAAGCAAGTATCGTTATCAATGGAGCTGGTTCTGCAGGTATCAGTATTTGCAAGTTACTTCTACAAATTGGAGCCAAAGATGTCACTTTAGTTGACTTAAAAGGTGCACTTTGTCCAGGTGAAACATGGATGAATGAAGCACAAGCTGCAATGGCAAATATCACAAACCCCAACAAACAAACTGGTGACTTAGCAACCATTATGAAAGGCAAAGATGTTTTCATTGGTGTAAGCGCACCAAATATTGTAAGTGCAGAAATGGTACGTACTATGAATTCTGATGCAATTGTTTTTGCGATGGCAAATCCAGTTCCAGAAATTATGCCGGATGTCGCAAAAGAAGGTGGTGCTCGTATTGTTGCAACTGGACGTAGTGATTTTGCAAATCAAATTAATAATGTATTAGTATTCCCTGGAATCTTTAGAGGTGCACTTGATGCAAGAGCAGCTAAAATCACGGAAGCAATGAAAGTTGCTGCTGCTAAAGCAATCGCTTCTGTCGTAAAAGATGAGGAACTAAACGAAGACTACATTATTCCAAATTCATTTAATAAAGATGTCGTTACCGTTGTGGCTAATGCTGTAAAAGCCGAAGCAAACAAGTAATTGGAGAACCTCATGAAAGAAATAAGCGTACATGCAATCCGCGATGCACTTACTAAAATGGTGCAAGATATTAATGTAAACTATCCAAGTGATATATATGAACTCTTACAACAAGCAAATACACAAGAAACAAATGAACTTGCGAAGAATACTTTAGGTATTCTTTTAGAAAATGCTGAAATCGCTAAGCAAGAAAAAATTCCTGTATGTCAAGATACAGGAATGGCAATTGTATTTTTAAAAATTGGACAAGATGTACATTTAATTGATGGAGATTTAACCCAAGCTGTCAACGCAGGAGTTGCAGCTGGATATGAAGCTGGTTACTTACGAAAATCAGTTGTCGATGATCCCTTATACGAACGTATCAACACGAAAAATAATACACCATGCATCTTATATACAGAGATCATACCTGGTGAAAAGGTCATCATTGAAGTAGCTGCTAAAGGTTTTGGTTCAGAAAACAAAAGCACTCTAACGATGCTTACTCCTGCTGATGGTGAAGAAGGTGTGATTCAAACGGTACTTGAGGCAATTAAAAATGCTGGACCAAATGCATGTCCACCAATGGTTGTCGGTGTTGGTATTGGTGGTACTTTCGATTATGCTGCAGTTCTGGCAAAAAAAGCATTACTTCGCGATAGTCGCACACCTAATAACAATCCCGCTTATGCGAAACTTGAAAAGAAATTGCTGCAACTTGCCAATGAAACAGGAATTGGACCGCAAGGATTTGGTGGTGATGCCACTGCACTTGCAATTAATGTAGAATACTTTCCTACACATATTGCAGGATTACCTGTAGCCGTAAATATTTCTTGCCATATTACAAGACATGCAAAAGAGGTACTATCATGAAACACATTCAACTACCTTTAACCAAAGATAAAATGAAAGACTTAAAAACCGGAGATTTCATTTATCTTAGTGGTGAATTATATACAGCTAGAGATGCGGCGCATAAACGTTTGTTTGAAATGATTCAAAACAATGAATCTCTTCCCTTTGATTTACAAGATGCAACCATTTATTATGTTGGACCAACCCCAACACAACCAGGACATACCTTTGGTAGTGCAGGTCCTACAACATCTGCAAGAATGGATGCTTATGCACCAACACTTTATGACTTAGGTGTAAGTTGTACCATTGGAAAAGGATATCGAAGTTCAGCAGTCAAAGATTCAATTATAAAAAATCAAGCACTCTACGCCGTTGCCATTGGTGGGGCTGGTGCTTTATTAGGGAAATGCATTAAAAAAGCAGAGCCTGTAGCTTTTGCTGATTTAGGTGCAGAAGCCATTTTAAAACTAACTGTCGAGAATTTTCCTATCACGATCGCTTTAGATGCACAAGGAACAAATTTATATCAACGATAACAAAGAGCTCAAAGCTCTTTTTCTTTTGTCTTGGTTGTATCCACTTGAAACGGACCAAACATGGACTGTTCACAAACTTGTATAATCATATCAGCAACTTGCTCTGGCGTTTCAATTGCACCTTTATCAATCCATAGTAAAATAATAGAAAACACCCCTGATAATAAAACCTCATCAGCATAATCTTTTGGAAGATAATCCATGCCCATTTTCAGATTTTGCGAATGTTGTACTTTTTCTTTTATCAATTCTGCAATATATGCTTTAAAACGAGCCACAAACTTTGGATCCCCTTTTTCACCAGTGAGAGTTTCAATAAATGCAAATTCTTGTTTTACGTATTGTAATGCTTTCACTATTTGCGCATAACTAAAGATACTTGATGGAGTATTACTTTCTGTACATTCTTTCTGATCATCCAAAATCAATGTCAAATCATGGATTAAATCATCTTGCATTTTATCCATTAAGTCATATTTATCTAAATAGTGTAAATAGAATGTTCCACGATTGATTTTACTACCACGTGCAATATCTGTAACACTCATTGCATCAAGCCCTTTTTCCTTTAAAAGTTTTGTGAAGGTTTTCTTAATTTTGTTTGTTGTTTCTGTGTGTCTTTGTGTACTCAAATATCTCACTCCTTAAATGAACACATCCCAATATTTTGATTATTGAAGATTCACTTAACACATTATATACTAGGTTTTACTAAAATCAACACGTTGTTCATAAAGGAGGTAATTTATGAGTTACATTGATATTATTGATAGTACAAAAGAATATAAGATGGGTGATACAACGATCACCGCAAACGATAAGGTGAACTTCTCAATTGAGAAAGGTGAACTAGCGATTATCTTAGGTGCTTCTGGTGCCGGTAAATCGACAATTTTAAATATATTAGGTGGTATGGATCGCAATGATAGTGGCCAAGTGATTATTGATGGCCATGATATTGCAGCATATTCAGATAAAGAGCTTATTACATATCGACGAAATGATGTCGGATTTGTCTTCCAATTTTATAACTTAGTACCAAATCTTACAGCTAAGGAAAACGTTGAACTTGCCAGCGAAATTGTAAAAGATGCAAGTGATGCTGTTGAAGTCTTAAAAAGTGTAGGTCTACAATCAAGAATCAACAACTTTCCAACCCAACTATCAGGAGGGGAGCAACAGCGCGTTGCCATCGCTCGTGCAGTTGCAAAAAATCCAAAAATTCTACTTTGTGATGAACCTACGGGTGCTCTTGATTACAATACAGGTAAACAGGTCTTACAAATCCTTCAAGATATGTCACGCAAGCAAGGTGCAACCGTGATTATCGTGACACACAACGGAGCATTAGCACCAATTGCAGATCGAGTCATCCGCATGCGTGATGCCAAGGTACAAAGTATCGAAGTCAATGAGCAACCAAAATCAATTCGTGAGATTGAGTGGTGATTTCAATGAAGAAATTAGCATTACGTAAAGAAATCTTTCGCTCTTTCAAAAAATCAAAGAGTCGTTTCTTCTCCATCGTTTGTTTGATGGCATTAGGTTCATTCGCTCTTGTTGGACTCAAAGTAACTGGTCCTGATATGCGAGTGACTGGAAGCAATTATTTCCAAGACCATCATACTGCAGATTTATCGATTATTGCAGACTATGGATTAAATCAAGAAGATGTAAATATCATCAATCAAGCATCCGCCAAAGATATTGAATATGGATACTTAAAAGATGTGACTATTAAAAACGAACATACAGCAGTTCGATTATTTTCTAAAACAGAACGTATCTCAACATTCGATGTAAAAGAAGGACGTTTGCCAAAAAGCAAAAAGGAAATCGCATTACAAGAAAACTTAAAAAAGGACTATGCAATTGGTGATTCCATTTCATTTCATGAGAAAAAAGACTTAAGTGGAAACACTACATTAAACACGCACACTTTTACCATTGTTGGTTTTGTAAATTCAACAGAAATTATATCTAATGTAAATCAAGGTGCATCTACAGCTGGTACCGGAGATTTATCACACTACGCAGTCATTTCAACTGAAGCATTTGATAGTGATATATTTATGATCGCTCGACTTACGTATGAGGATATTGCTAGTGTAGACCCCTATAGTGATACTTATGCTACTAGATTACTCAAACACAAAGAAGAACTAAATGAGTTACTAGCTGACCAACCAAAACTCCGTTTGCAATCAGTTAAAGCAGATGTTCAAAGGCAACTTGATGAAGGAAATAAAAACCTTCTAGATGCGCAACAAACATTTGATAACACAAAAGAACAATTGGCAAATGCAAAGCTGCAAATTGAACAAGGTGAACTCGAACTAGCAAACAAACAAGCGATGTACAATCAAGCCATTCAAGATGGACAAGTAAAACTCAATGATGCTAGAAATACTCTTAGACAAAGCGAAACTACATTAACACAGGCTAAAAATGCCTATCAAAACAATCTGACAACCTATCAAGCAAAATTGCAAACATATAACGAAAGCAAACCGCAATTAGAAGCTGCCATTACTTCATTGAAGCAACAAGAAACAACTTTACAAGCTGTGATCAATGATCCTACTGCTACCGACCAGCAAAAAGCAGAAGCAAGTGCTACCTTACAAGTTGTCCAAGCAAATCTAACAGCCTACACGCAACAACTTACACAAGCCACAACAGCGATTGAAAATGCGAAAGTGCAGTTAGAGCAAGCAGATCGTCAAATTCGTGCTGGTGAAGTGCAGCTTCAGCAAGGACAAATCGAACTACAAAATCAAGAAGCAGGTTTTGAAACAAAGAAAACAGAAGGTGCAAATCAACTTACTCAAGCAAGTGCAACTTTGCAAGAAAGTAAAACAACTTATCAAAGCAAGCAAGCGGAATTTGATGAAAAACGCAGTGATATCGAAAAAGAACTTGCTAATGCAAAATCAAAACTCTCGCAATACGAAGATAGTTTAGATTCTTTAGAGTTACCAGCATATGCAATTCAATCAAGAAAAGAAGCTCCTGGTTCGCAAGGATATAAAATCTATGGAAGTATTGCCACAATTGTGGATAGTTTAGCAAATGTATTTCCCATCTTTTTATACTTTGTGGCTGCATTGGTAACATTTACTACCATGACACGATTTGTTGATGAAGATCGAATCAATCTAGGAACATTAAAAGCACTTGGTTATGAAAACAAGGACATTCGTAAAAAATTCACAGTTTATGGTTTACTTGCTGGAACGATTGGAACCTTCATCGGTACCATTCTTGGACACACACTATTACCTGCTATCGTTTATAAAGCGTACAGTGTTGGCTTTACAGTTCCACCTATTGAGTTCCACTTTTACTTCACCATTAGTTTGATTGCACTAATTCTTTCTTTACTTAGTGCAGTACTACCAGCATATATGGTGGCAAGTCGTGAACTAAAAAATCGTCCAAGCATACTTTTACAACCAAAATCCCCAAAAGCGGGCAGTAAAATTCTACTAGAAAGAATTCGTCCTTTGTGGTCACGTTTAAGTTTTACACACAAAGTCACTGCAAGAAATCTCTTCCGCTATAAAAAACGTGCATTTATGACCATCTTTGGTGTTTGTGGTGCAGTAACGATGTTATTTGCAGGATTTGGTATGCAACACTCAATTTCTGGGATTGGAGATCATCAATTTGGTGAGATTATCACCTATGATATGATCATCGCAAAAGATCCAACGATCCAACAAGCACAAAGCGATAACTTAGAAAAACAATTACGTAATGAGGCTATCAAATATAGTATGCCAATTCATTATAGTGAATTACATGTCACACCAAATACCTCAGGTGATAAGCAAGATGTTAAACTTCTTGTCCCAAGTGACACTGCAAAATTAAGTAATTACATTACCTTGGAAGAACGTAAGGGGAAAGAAAAAATCTCACTAGAAGATGGAAGTATCATAATCAGTGAACGTCTTGCAAAATCATTTGATGTTAGTATTGGTGATACTATTGTTATGCAAGATGCAAACAACAATAGCTATGAAATGAAAGTTGGTGGAATTTGTGAGATGTATATGGGACACTTTGCATTCATGAATGAAACTACCTATGAACAAGTATTCAACCAAGACTATACCGATAACGCATACTTTGTAAGTTTGCATAATCGCTCAATTACTAATGCAAATACACAAGCAGCAGTATTTATGGATTTACCTGGGGTTAAAGGAATCGTGCAAAACACAACTTTGATCACCCAAATTGATACAATTGTAAATGCTTTAGATATGATTATGACTGTATTAATTATTGTTGCTTCATTATTGGCTGTTGTCATTCTCTACAACCTCACAAACATCAATATCTCTGAACGAATTCGTGAATTGTCAACGATTAAAGTTCTTGGATTCTATGATAAAGAAGTTACCATGTATATTTATCGAGAAACAATTACATTAACCATTCTTGGTATTTTGACTGGATTTATCTTTGGTCGATTGCTCCACTTATATATCTTGAATGTTGTTCCACCTGAAGACGTAATGTTTGATCCAACAACTGGTCTGATGGGATTTATTGTCTCAATCATCTTAGTTGCCACAGTTACCTTTATTCTTGGTATCTTTGTTAATCAAAAACTACGTAAAGAAGATATGCTACAAGCATTAAAATCAGTAGACTAACAAAAGTGTCACATCCAAATGGATGTGACACTTTTTTACTTAATTAAAATCATTTTTGCTAATTCAAATGCATAAATATACGTTTGAATATTTTTCGTTGGATATAAAATATGTAATGCTTTTTGGTAAGCTTTGATTTGTTGGTGATATCTTGTGTATAAAACTTGTTCATCTACTCCACGATCACTTTTAAAATCAATCATAATTACATCGGTTTCATCAATTGCAAGATAATCCATATATCCATGCATGATTTCTTGATCATCTTTAACCATAAATGCAAACTCATGATACACTTCATGAAAACTTGATGCTTGCTGATACAACTGCTCATTTTGTAGTTTTTGTAAGACTTGCATATCATGTGCATGCAATGTAATCGCTTCTGCATTTGCTACTTGTGTTAGCAATGCATCATCCCAAGTTGTATTAGGTAAGACTTCTACCATACGGTGAAGATTGCTCCCTCTTTCAAAGCCGACATCCTCTTGTAAAGAGAATGGCTGTGGTTTTTGCACAAATGTTTCACTATCACTTGGTGAAGCAAATACAACTTCACTTGCTTGTTTATCGTAATATGTTTGCGTGTATTCCATTTTCTTTGTTTCTTGTGTTTGATTTGTCCACACTTCATCAACATACTCAATGTGGTATAACGATGCATCAACATCATGTAACCCCATACGCATCCACCATATAAACCCTTTGGTATTGTAGAAGTTCTGGAAGTTTGCATCAAGTATTTCGGTTTCATTTCCCGTTCCTACAACATGCATCTCACACTCCGCTCGCGTAATAGCAACATACAAAACACGTAGTTCTTCTTCAAGTGAATTAAGATACTGTTTATTCTTAATTGCAATTTTACTAATATCATTATAAATCTGATAGTTTTTGGCATCCACATAGTCAACTGCAATTCCAAGTTCATCATCTGTTGCTAGAAAATTGGATTGTGCATTCTTGTTTTGTGAGCTTACTAAGAAGACAACTTTAAATTCCAATCCTTTGGATTTATGTATCGTCATCAAACGAACGACATCATCTCCTTCACCTAATGGAAATGCTTCTGGTACTTTTAGATTTTGTACTTGCTCAATATAACGTAAGAAGCCCTGAATTCCCATTGCCTCTTCTTGTTCTTTCTGACATACAATTTCATAAAGTAAATCCAAGTTTGCTTTATCTTGTAACGTCGTATACGACATATAGAAATCGTTAATATCATAGATGCTTTTCATCACTTTTGAAACAGGTTGTTTGTAAATGTGTTCACGTAATTCATAGAAAGATGCAAGTCGTTCATCATTTTCAAAATACGTTGCATAACTACTATCTTCAGCTTTTTCTAGTTTTGCTTTTGCTAGATCATTTGCAGGAATTTGATAGAAACAAGATGTACATAAAGCAATAAAATTATGATCATCATGCATATTCACCAACGCCTTAACAAAAGAAATAACGGATGTAATACTTACATTTTTATAGAAGTCTTCTGCATTTGCATAAAAACATGGAATTCCTAGTTCACTTAATTCTTCGTTAATGCTTTTCATTTTAGCATTGCCACGAACTAAAATCGCGAAGTCTTTAAATGCATATCCTTTTTCTGCTTTTATTTTTAGAATTTGATTAGCAATATATGAAGTCGTTAAATCATTTGGTGTTTCTGCCCATGCATCTGATTTCTTTAAGTTCTTATCAATAATGTGAATTTGCACAGGTACATTATTTTCCTTTTGTTGGTCACGACCCACACTAACAACATCATCACTTTCATAAGATGAAGAAAGTCCTTCAATATTCATCAGTGCCTTGAAGTATTGATTGGTAAACTCTACAATACTTTCTTTACTACGATAATTGTACTTAAAGAAAATCACTTCATTTTTTGCATCAGGTGTATCGATAAAGCCTTTCATAATTTCTGGTGAAGCATTACGAAATCCATAAATAGATTGTTTAATATCACCAACACGGAAGACATTATCCTCTTTCGCAATGAGTTTAATTAGTGTATCTTGAACATCATTACTATCTTGGAATTCATCTACCATGATCGTTTTAAACTGTTGCTTTAAAAGATTTGCGACATGCCCACCTTTTGCTTGTAGTATAGCAATTGCATAGTGTTCCATATCCGAGAAATCAATACACTCGTATTCTTGCTTTTCTTTTTCATAATGCGCAAGAAACATTTGGGTTAACTCAATAAAGTGATGCATTACTTCAACATTTGCATTATGGAAACTCACATACTCTTTTTCACTAAATGCTTGTTGCAGTAAACGATCTTCCACTTCTGCAATTGTCGTATAATATGCACTTTTGGTTTTGGCTGGACTTTTTAGTTGCACCGTTGCTTTTAATACTGCACGATAACTTTCATAATCACGTGCAAGAATGGCAGCCTTTGCTTTCTGGTAACGTTCTTCTTTTACAAGATTACTTTCATCACTATATTCAAATTCTACTTGTGTTAGTGCATCAATAAGTACATCTAGTTCTAGTTCGATTCCTTGAAAGAAATAGTGTTGAATATCTTTAGGTAACTGTGCAATTGTATCAATAGGTTTGTAGTAATCCATACAGTGTTTTATATATGCTTGTGGATCTGCTTTTGCATTTACCACATTTGCATATTGATTGATGGATGCTTCCAAAGTTCCTAATGATTCTGGTCGATCACTAAAAACTTCCACGAAGCTTGGAAACCATGGTTGTTGGTAGGCATATGCTAGTACACTTTCTAGTGCATTTGTTTTTAGCATACTTGCTTGTTGTTCATCTAATGGATGATTGACACGTTTTTTAGGTAGATCAATCATGTAGTAATATTCTTTTAAAATACGCAAACAAAATCCATGAATTGTTGAGATGTTTGCACTTTCTAAATTTGCCAGTTGCGCTTTTAGAAATGGATCCTTTGTTTGTTCGTACGTACTTGATAGAGATGCTGCAAGTCGCTTTTTCATCTCTGCTGCTGCCGCTTCTGTAAAAGTCATAGCAAGTATTTCACTAACTTCTACTTTATCTTGTGTGATTAAAGACATGAGTCGTTCAATCAAAACTTTTGTTTTTCCAGCACCAGCACTTGCAGATACAAGAATATTCGTATTTCTAGCAGCAACTGCACGTTGTTGTTCTTGATTTAGACTCACTGACTTTCCTCCTTTAACTTTCCAACTAAGTAGATATCTTGATCGACATCTAACATATCTCTTTCATATCCATCTTTGCGGTTATGACAAATATCTTGATATTTACAGTATGCACAACTAACTGGTTCAATGCGAATATTGGCTTGCATTAAGTTGTCCACAATTCGTTCTAAATTTGCTTTTAATAAGGTTTCAACTGCCTCAATATTATAAATCTTTGTTGATGCACTAAAACTTCCATCTTTCTTTCTTGCAATGCCATCAATAAAACGTTCATCCTGATCCATCACTTGGAAATCTGTAGATGTGGTCCAACCAGATAATTTCTTTGTTTTCTCAAAGTTTTGCTTACGACCTTCTTCGCTTTGTTCGATTAGTTTTCCTCGGTTCATCTTTGCATAGTATGCAGCTTGTTTTCCATTTTGTAAGCTATAGTAGTATGCACCAACTGGACGACGTTGGAATTCATGATGTGCCACATATAAGTATGTAGGAAGTTGAAGTTTCATACCTTTACGTACTTCTTTTAAATCTAGTTTCTTTGCACTACTTTTATAGTCAATGACACTTACAAAATCGCGGTTCATATCCAAACGGTCAATATATCCATGCAATTTTACGTTTGCGTGAGTTGTTGGAATGGTTGCATAAAATTCATACTCAAAAGCAGTGGGTACTAAATGACTTGTTTCTTCAAACATTTCTAAATATGCCAGGTTTTGCATAAGGGATTGTAATAAGCGTTCTTGACTCATTTGTAGTTGTTTTGCATTTTGCACATATACATCTGCAAGTGCTTTACTTTCTCTAGCTATCAAATGCGCAACTTCTGCACATGATGCACTAGCATAGTTTTTTCCCATTTGTGAAGTAAGCGACTCATAAATATAGTGCATGAGTGTACCTGTCGTTGAGTTATCTAATGGATTTTTTGCTTCTTCATAGATTTTTAAACCATGACGCAAGAAATACTTATATGGACAGTTTGCATACATTTCAAAAGCGGATACTGAACCCATATACATTCCATCTTTTTGAAATAATGCTTTTGCATATGTTGGTTGTAAGTTTGTATCAACTTGATACATTTGATATGCAAATGGTAATGGATATGGTTTTGCTTGTTGTTGCATCAGTGTTTCTATTTCTAGTGAAGGTTGTTGAACCTTTCCATCAAGTCCACTGGTTGCATAAAATACGATAAGATTTTGACTTGTCTGTAAAGAATCGATTGCTTGTTGTACATGAAATTCATAACGACTTTCTAAACTTGGATAGTCGGTATGTTTAATATAGTTTTCTGAAAACAAGCCACTCTTAGCAACAAATCCAGGAAAATGATTGGCCGTAGCACCTAGTACAAAATGGTAGTCCATCTCTTTTGTCGGCTGTGTAAGTTCACCAATTTGTAAGCCTAACATTTCTTTGGATTGCTTGAGTTGCAATGCTTCTAAGCGCTCAATAAATAACGAAATTGTTTTTTCATTTATATAGGTGTAGCTAATTTTAATTTCTTTACGAATTTGACGAATGGTTTGCACATCTTCAATACTTGTAAAACTACTATTATCTACCACAAGTTGTTCAATGTATACAATTGCTTCTTGCAAAAAACATGATAGTAAATATTTTAGCTTCTCATATACTTCAGTTTTTACTTCACGTGCATCAAGTTCCAATTTTTTGAATGCTTCGCGCGTATTTGCATCAATGGTATTGTGAGCAGCATCAACATGATCTTCCATGCGTGTAAAACTATCCTCAAGTGTACACTGAAAGCTTTGCACATAATTTACAAATGCTTGTGCCTTTGGATGAACAAAAACCTCTGTTTCAAATAAGGCAGCTAAATGTTCACTATCTGGTTGTAGATAATACGCAAGTAAACTCGTGAATGAAAAAATCATACGATTTTTCTTACGTAAACTTTGAAATGAATACGGAATATGGTAACGATCAAATATCTGTTCAATAAATGGTTGATACGATGTATCTAACAATGTCATTTTTGCTTTACTCACATCAATATCATGTCCAATGATATAACGTGCCACAGCTTCACATTCTTCTTTCTTATTTAAGACATAGTAAAATTCCTTGTTTGGTTGAACAAGATTTGGGGCAATATGTGTTGCTCCTTTTTGTTGGAGTACATCATAAATGTATCGATGTCTTTCATTTGCAAAGTCATCGATAATTACGATATTTGATGCATCATCAAGAGCATACAATCGTTCCCGTTGTTCCTTGCTTGCACTTGGTATTGTTAGCAAGTTAAAAACAATGTCTTTCAATTCTTTTAAATAGACATCACTTTCTTTTAATTGATTTGCATCTATACCATAGAAATTTACATCATCCACAAATTGAACGACTTCGTTTATGAAGTCGGTATTATCTTTTACACCCGCAAAATACGTAAGTGCTAAATCTTGCATCGCTAAGTAACATTGATATGGATATGCATCATAGTTATTCCTTAGTAAACTTGCTAGATACGTATCCACACTCATAATACTTACGTTTGCTAAGCCATTTGTCTGCTTGAGTAAATCACTACGTAATTGTTTGTGTAAATAGGATGGTGCTAAAATCATGGTATGTTCTTTGATCTGTTGTAATCTCATAGTTGTATTATACTATGTTTTTGATATGACCATGCACAAAAAAAGCGACATGCGTAATTTTTCTTACGTCATATCGCATTCTCTCTATTCGTATAAATAATGATGTTCGCGCAATACGTTTTTAATCCGTTCAAATGTTTCCTCATTTGGACATTGAATCGTATGTAAATGGACGCCATCATTTAATTCACTTAAGTTACGAGCACCTAAGCTTTTACTTTTTTCCACAAATGCTTTTACATCATAACGTGAATGGATATCCAGTTGACCAATTAGTTCACCATATAATGGATGATCAACAATTACATTCACAATGATTCCACCTTGATCAACAATCAAAGAAAGTTCATCACCAGTTTGTGATTCTTCGTGTTTACATGCAATCGTATAATACTCGTCATGTTCACGTAAGTATAGATATCCTTTGACACTTGCCACAATTGGTTCTTGTCTAGCTTTAAGTATCGCGATATCACCAACGATGATTTGTCTTGATACTCCATACTTTTGCGCAAGTTTTGTTGCGTTAAGTGGTTGTGTTGTATGTTTTAAATCATCTAAAATCGCGTCACGTCTTTGACTTGTTAGTGCTTCTTTTTTCGGTTTATTTTCCATGGTTTATTCCTTATCTAAATTGCATTTCATACAATTTTGCATATTCACCATTTTTAGCGAGTAATTCATCATGACTTCCTACTTCATCAATTCCAGATTCACCTAAGACTACAATGCGTTGTGCATTTTTAATTGTAGTTAAACGGTGCGCAATCACAAATGTCGTTCTATTTTTTGCTAGTTGTTCCAGTGATTCTTGAACAACTTTTTCACTTTCATTATCTAAAGCACTTGTTGCTTCATCAAAAATAAGAATTGATGGATTTTTCAAGAAAACACGGGCAATCGAAATTCTTTGTTTTTGTCCTCCGGATAGTTTGACTCCACGAGATCCAATATCTGTATCATACCCATCTTCTAATTCAACAATGAAATCATGCGCATTGGCTTGTTTAGCTGCACGGATAATATCTTCTTCACTTGCATTTGGATTTCCATAGGCAATATTATCCATAATTGTTCCTGCAAATAAGTAGACATCTTGTTGTACAACTCCAATATGATTCCGTAAAGAGGATAATGTAACATCACGATTTGATATTCCATCAATACGAATCACTCCATCACTTAATTCATAGAAACGTGGAATCAAGGAACACATCGTTGTTTTTCCTGCCCCACTTTGCCCAACCAAGGCAATGTATTCACCAGCTTGTACTTGTAAGTTTACATCACGCAGTACATAATCACTTTTCTCATTATAACGGAAGTATACATGTTCAAAATCTACATTTCCTTTTACATCCTTTAATTCAATTGCATTCGGTGCATCTTCAATATCTGGATGAATTTCTAATAATTCCATAAAGCGTTCAAATCCACTGACCCCATCTTGGAAAGTTTCTGTAAAGTTAATTAAACGTTTAATTGGATCGGTTAGATTTGATATATATAATAGGTAAGCAATCAAGTCTCCTGCATTCATTTCCCCAATGCTAATGAAATATGCACCACCAATAATAATGATGACACTCAGCATTGAGATAAATGCGCCAATTCCAGCATGGAAACGACCCATCTTATGATATGAGTTACGTTTTGTATCAATCCATAAACTATTTTCATGAGAGAATCGATTCATCTCCGCTTCTTCATTGGCAAAACTTTTTACTACACGAATTCCAGATAAACTATCTTCAATACGTGCATTGATATCTCCAATTTTTTGACGATTGGCTTTAAATGCTCGTTTCATTTGCTTATTATAGTAAATCGCAAAAATAATCATAAACGGAATTAAAGCAAACATGATCAAAGTTAATGGAACATGAATCGCTAATAGGATTGCAAAGGCTCCCACAATACGAATAAATGAAATAACGATATCTTCTGGACCATGGTGATATAATTCTGTAAGTGAGAATAAATCATTGGTTAATCGTGTCATCAATTGTCCAACTTTTTGATCATCATAAAAGCTAAAACTTAACTTTTGGTAATGTTGAAATAATTCATTACGCATATCTGCTTCCATAAATGCACCCATTACGTGCCCACGATATGCTACATAGTAATTACATACATATTCAATAATCACGAGTACTAAAAATACCCCCGCAAAAACTGCAATTGCATCCATTTCGATAGAGCCACCACTACCTAGTACATCATTGGCAACATAACGCGTCATCAATGGGAATACTAAAGTAACTGCACTAGCGACAAAGGCGCAAAACATATCAGTAAAAAAGATTTTTTTATAAGGTTTATAATAGGATAAAAACTTCTTCATTCTTTTTGACATAAGTACCTCCAAACGCTATTCATTATACCATACATAAAACGTTTGAAAAAACGTATGCCCAAACACAAAAAATAAAGAGCCGCCGAGCTCTTTATTTTTTAATTATTTAAAAGGGAGAATATAATGAAGTATCTAGGATTATGTCGATACTTCAACAAACGGGTGTAACGTTTGTATACACATATAATACTGTCGTCAAGTGGGTACAATATCAATTCTTTATGGAAATTTGTGTGAAGATTTTGACCAATTGTAGAGAATTGATGTCCTTTCTGTCAAACGATGATGTTTACGACAAAATAGGTATCCTTCCTTCATCTGTAATCCATCTATTTTTTGGTAGATATACACTGAATTATCACATAACCCAAGCAAAATAGTAGGTATAAGTTTTATCAAAGAATTGGCGATTTTAACGTCTTTTTTCGGAAGATTCATATAATTTGCATATAATTCGTGTATATTGTTAAGAATTGGTTAAAATTGGTTTAAAATTCGGTAAAACTGGTAGGAATTAAAAGAATGGTTATGGTATTATAAGTGTAGGGAAAAGGAAAGGAGTAATAGGAAGATATGATTTTAATGTACACATCTTTTGGTTGTACAAGTGCAATCAAAGCGAAAGCTTGGTTAAAGGAGAACAATTTGAATTTCGTGGAAAAGAATATTCAAAGTACGCTGCTTAACAAGGAAGAGATCAAGTATTTGCTACAAAGATGCCCGAATGGAACTGATGACATCATCTCTACCCGTTCAAAAGCATTTAAAACATTAGGAAAGGACATCGATGATTTAACAGTCAACGACTTAGTAAACTTTATTCAAGAGAATCCTACCGTCTTAAAAAGACCAATTCTACTTGATCACGATAGTTTCGTAGTTGGATTTGACAACGATGAAATCACTGCATTCGTTCCAAGTGAAACACGTAACGTGTTTGGAAATGAGTAAATAGGCATCAATGAATAAAAAGGGGCTGTAACGAAATAGATTAGCTTATGATCTATGGAGGTTTATCAGCCTCCTTTTTTTGTTGTTTTGGCGTGACCATATAAAAACACCTTAAACATTTGGTATATTAAAAAATCGTGGGGCGAATCTGGCTTTAAATAAATCATGGGGTAATAAATAGTCCGCTTTAAAATATTTATGGGGTATTTATTACTCCATTTTTTTATTATGATTTTATTGGCCTCAGTTATTTTCATTTACAAGAGGAGGAAATAATCAAATGAAGAAATTTATAATGAAAGCTTTAGCTCTTTCTGAAGAGGCATACGATCAAATAGAAGAAGTTAAATCGTTAGAGGATTTCAACTTAGAGTTAACATTAAAAAAGAAAGTTCACTACTGTCCAAAATGCGATAAAGAAACAATGTATGTCAAAGGTTACACCAAAAGAAAAATTTCCCATTCATTTTTACTGAATCGGGAAACAACAATTTTTTATAATTGTAGAAGATATTTATGTAAGCATTGCCGTGCTTCCTTCACTGAAAGTAACCCATTCACTTTGAAGGACCAAACAAAAATATCTTCCTATTCAATTATAAGCATATTAAATGATTTGCGACCATATAATTCAACATTTTCTGATGTTGCCAGAAGATATCATATATCTGTATCAAAAGTCGTTGACGTGTTTGATAGTTACGTTCAAATACCACGTAAGAAGTTAAGTAGAATTATTTGTTTAGATGAGTTCTATTTCAATAGCCACTCTAAATACAAATATGCCTTTATGATCATGGATTTTGAAAAGAAAATCATCTTAGATATTTTGGAGTCTAGACATACTCAATTTTTAAACAGTTATTTTTATTCAATCCCAAGAGAGGAACGTAATAACGTTGATTACGTAATTATCGATATGTATAAGAACTATTGTGATTTAGCTAGTATATTCTTTAAAGAAGCATCTGTTTGCGTTGACCCATTTCACGTTGTGAAGAAAATTAATGATTCTCTAAATATCGTAAGAAAACGTATCATGAGAAAATACAACGATACTCACGATAGTAAGGAATACAAGTTATTAAAGTATAGATACAAAATCATTTTAAAGAATAGAGACAATATTAACTCAGATGCATTTTACTATGACAGGATTCTTGGCTTTCATACAAATGAGAATCGAGTACTCGAAGAAATCTTAAAAATAGATGTAGATCTAAGAGTTGCCTATCAACTAAAGGAAATGTATATTCAATTCAATGATCAAGAAGAACTTACGCATAATGCAAAGAAAACTAGAATACAGCTTGAGAGTATCATTGAAGCAATGGAAACCTCTGATATCAAAGAGTTCACTTACTGTGCCAATACCCTAATGAATTGGAAGAAAGAAATATTAAACTCTTTCGTTTGGATTAATGGTCGTAGATTGTCCAATGGTCCAATTGAAGGAAAGAACAACTACGTGAAGAAAATATTAAGTAATGCAAATGGATTTCGTAACTTTGACAGAGCGAGGAATCGTATTATATTTTCACAAAATCAATTCGAAAAGTTTTCTTTAACTAAGCACAAAAAAGAAATCAAAAAACCAGGTAAAAACCGAGGGAAATACAAAAAGAAAAACCAGAAAGGTTAACATAATCAAACTGGTATAATTCTAATCAAAACTGAGGCTATAAATAAATATCCACCGGCTTAGCCGGTGGTATTTTACTGTGCGGGCATAGCCCTCCTCCAACAGCCACCCCTAAAGGGGTTTTATTTCATTTGGCTTCGCCTATGCGTCTTGCACGCTACTTTCCAAACGGATCTTTCAAATTCATTGTTAATTGTTCTGCCTCACGGTCCTCTTTCAGTTGATTCTGTATATATTCTGTTATTTTCTTGGTGTTTTTCCCTACCGTATCAACGTAATATCCTCTACACCAGAAAGAGCGACCTCGATATTTGAATTTCATATTTCCCCATTTCTCATAGATTATCTGACTACTTTTTCCTTTTAAATATCCCATAAATCCAGATATGCTATATTTCGGAGGAATTTCTACTAATACATGGATGTGATCTACACACACTTCTGCTTCAAGTATATTTACACCTTTCCATTCACAAAGATCTCTTATTATTTTTCCTATTTCTAATCTTTTACTATCGTAAAATACTTTCCTCCTGTATTTCGGTGCCCATACGATATGGTATTTGCAGCACCACTTGCTATGTGCTAAACTATGTACGTCATTGTTATTCATTGACATTTCCTCCTTGTATTTATTGTTGGATGCAGTTGCTATGCCGCACCTCAATTATACAGGAGGGTTTTTTCGTTACCACTCCGCTAAAGCCTATCGGGACCCCCAGATTATCTGGGGGTATTATTTATACAATAATCCGTGGGGTAAAAGCACCCCACGGATATTTTAAGCATTTTCTTCAAACCCCTTATTTTTTTAAAGAGCCAGAATTTTGCTTAGTTGATAGACTCTTAACTTAATGACATTACAAATTTTTGAGTCTTTTTCCATACTATTTTTTCAGTTTTCTTCTGGTAATCATACCACCACTTAATAATGCTAATCCTAATAAAACGTATAAAGTCATAATGTTGGTTTCATCACCTGTTTGAACAGAACCAGAAACGTTTGCTGTCGAACCGTTAAATTCTGGAGCTACGTTTGGGTTGTTTACTACATTTTCTGTAGTACTTCCATTATCACTTTCATCAGCATTAATTACTGTGTTGTTATCATTTGGTGTATTTTCAGTTGGATTTTCTTTATCTTTATCTGGGTTTACTATTGGTTCTTGTGGGTTTTGTTTCCAGCGAGCATAAAGCGTAATGTCTTCGTTTCTTTCTTTCGCGATTTTTACTACTTCATTTCCACCAGTTTGTGCATCAAACCATCCTAAGAATGTGTATCCAGCTTTTGTTGGTTCTTCTAGTTTTTCTACGCCTTCACCAAATGCAAATCCTGCTGAGTTATCTTTGTGGTTTTCTCCACCGTCTAGTTCATATGTGATGGTATAACGGTTAAGTTCCCATTTTGCGTATAGAGTTACATCTTCCATCTGTGTTTCACTAATATTTGTCACTTCTGTTGTGAAGTCTGCATCACTGTACCATCCTTCAAATGTAAATCCTACTTTTGTTGGTGCTTTAAACGCTTTAACCCCTACACCAAAGGTGTATCCTAGTGGATTTTCTGAAGTATTTGCCCCTCCGTCTAATTCATAGTTAATTGTGTAATCATTGGCTTTCCATTTTGCATATAATATTACGTCTTCTAATTGTGTCTCTGAAATAGATGTTACTTCTGTTGTGAAGTCTGCATCACTGTACCAACCTAAGAATGTGTGCCCTTCTTTTGTTGGTTCTTCGAATGATTTTACTCCAACTCCATATGTGTATCCAGTTGGGTTAGTTGTTGCATTTTCACCGCCATCTAAGTTGTAAATGATGTTGTATTCTTTAGCTTTCCATTTTGCCTTTAGATTAATTGGAGTTGTAGCCATTTCTTCTATATTCAAGTCATTACTAGAAGCATAGCCATGCGGTGTGGTTGTTTCCATGTCCCATGCCAAATCACCAACTATTTCCCACCCTAGAAATTCATGTCCTTTCTTTGTTGGATTTGGAATATCTTTTATAATTGATGAAACTGTAGATAATTGATTAATAGTTTTGGTTGATATTAATGGGTTTCTATCTCCACCATTTAAATCAAAATTAATACTCACCAAGTATTCCCATTGGTATGTGTCTGGAATTGAGCCATCATAATTTTCCATGAATTCATCAGAATCGTTGTAAACGTTTCCTGTTGTTAATCCTATCCATCTTTCAGTACGCCAACTTGGAGTAGGTGACATCCAATTTTCTGTAAGCAGTGTGTCCCATCCAGAAAAAATTGAATTTTCACCCAACGCGATTGTATAAATCATATTATTTTTAAATATATAATCCTTATATATTACACTACTTGTATCCCATCCAGATAAATCTAGCGTTCTTAGACTAATCATATTTCTAAACATTTCTTTCATATTTATTACATTTTTTGTATTCCATCCAGACAAATCTAGCGCTTTGAAATCACTTGAGGAAAACATATTACTCATGTGTTTTACGTTTCCTGTATCCCATTTAGATACATCTATGGTTCTTAAACCACAACTAGTAAACATATAGTTCATATTTGTTACGTTTTTTGTATCCCATCCAGATACATCTAATGTCACTAACTCATCGCACCTTTGGAACATATAAGACATACTTGTTACGTTTCCTGTATCCCATTCAGATACATCTAGCTCTGTTAAAACATGGCAATAATCAAACATACTATTCATGTTTGTTACGTTTTTTGTATCCCATCCAGATACATCTACGGCTGCTAAAGTTTTACACCAAGAAAACATATAACCCATACTTGTTACGTTTTTTGTATCCCATCCAGATACGTCTAATGATGCAATACTACTACAACCGTTGAACATACCATGCATATTTGTTACATTTTTTGTATCCCATCCGGACACATCTAGCTTACTTAACCTATTGCACTGATAAAACATCTCATATAGTGATATGTCAGCTCCTATAAAAGTAAAATTCGTCCCGCCTTCTATGGTTTCAAGGGCTTTGTACTTTCCGAATAGGTTTTTTCCATCTTGAATGTTTACTAAATCATCAACTGTTATTTTCACAATACTATCTTTATACGCCGCAAAATTACCCGGAGCAGTATCATTGGAACCTCTCGCTCTTAACTCTCCTTCACTTAACACCAATTCTCCGTCATCGTAAAGTACCCAATCAACACCCCAATTTCCTTGAGCTGTAATCGTACGTGTTTCCCCAGCAGTAGTCACCGGTGTAATCGGTGCACTTAACGTTGCGGTTGCAACTGGTGCAACAAGTGCTGCTTTTGGTTCTGATTTCTCTTCTTCTATTTGTTCTACATCTACAGTTACTTCTTCAGTTTCTTCTTCTGTTTCTGTAACTTCTACTTCATCTGTCACTTCAGTTATTTCTTTTGGATCTTCAACAGGTTGCTCTACATCTGCAAATCCTGTCCCAGTTAAAAATAAACCACTAATTAAACATATCATTAAATACTTTTTTGCTTTATTCATAATTTCCTCCATTTATATTTACACTTTCACTTTTCATTTTTTCAATTTTTCTTTTTGTTAAATTTACGTAATCCACTGCATCTCTATACCTCCACACACATTTTTCTATACACCTAAAGGATTTAGTAATCCTTCAAAGGTTGGATAGTTTTTTAAATATTGAATCTAAAGGTATTTTTATTCCCCTTATCATCAACCAACACAACTTCTATTACATCCTCATATATTCCATGAATTACTTTACTCTTAGGTAAAGTAATTTTCTTATCCTTATATAATATGTACGACTTTTTATAATCTATCTTGTTCTTTGATTCTTTTATTTCAAATCGCATGACTCCTTTTGTATAGTTCATCGAAGTCACAACTGGGATATCGTTATCAATATTGTTGATATCAAAATACTTCTTATCGTTACCAATATTTATGACATATCGTCCGTTTACACTTGCATAGAATAATAGATACTCATTCGTTACTTGATAATTGAGTTTTTCATCCTCATATAAAATACTGATATCTTCATTTTGATATCCATTTACCAAATAGACTCGAACCTCTAACGGTCCTGCAATCGGATTTTGATAGTATTTAACTACATCGATTATATTTGCATAACTTGGCTTTTTATAGATGACTTTATTGTCAGAAGCGTTTGCTTCCGCAAATCTACAAATGTCTGCCGGTTTCGTTAATATATCATAACCACTAACTAACCATTCATCATGTATTCCAAACAACGATGGTAAAACAAGTGCACTAACAGTTAGACTAGATAAAACTAGGCTTGAAAATTCAATCGCATTCAATACTTGTCCGATTGCACTAGCAGCTTGACTTCCAAACTGACAAACACCCTGCAAAACACCTTGTAGAAACGAATAATCTGTTAACTCTATTTCAGTTGTTTCTTTTCCCGTAGACATCGCTTCATAGCTTTGCTGCATTTGAACAAATAATAACGGTCCTGCTTCTACACTGTAGTATGTTTCTGGCTTATATCCTTGTTGTTCTAAGTCCGCCATAACATATTGTCGAATATCATAGAGTCTACTTTTAACTAAACTAGGAGAAACATCTAACTTCTCTGCAATCTCCTTCATTGATAATCCACCAAGGAACCGCAATTCTGCTGTTTCCTTGTAGGTATCACTCAGTTTTTGAAATGAAGCTAGGATTACATTTAATATATTCAAGTCATCAAATTCTTTTTCAGGACTATCAGGAGCTATTACAACATCCTCGATATTATGTTCCTCGTTTGGCTGAATAATCCTGTCTTTTGCCCGTAGCTTCCCTTTGCATTCATTTCCTGCAATACTAAATAACCAGAAATGAAACGATTCTGAGTTTCGTAATTGATTAATCTTTGTTTGAACTGTACAAATTACATCTTGCATCACTTCTTCTGCATCAGCCGGATTTCTTAAAATCGATAATGCATAGTAATACAATGGTCCCTTATAAAAACTATAAATTTCTTCAAGAGCCCCCATATCCCCATTTTGTAATCTTCGTACAACTGAAACATCTATCCTTTCGTTCATTTTGTCCTTCCTTTCACGCACACGCAATCTTTTCTACAGAAGAAGGATGTTTTAATTAAAAAAATGTTGCTAGATTATTTTATAAAATTGAAAACATTAATACAATTCTAACAAATAGTTTTTATAACTACCATATTTTATAAGTAATTTGCTGTATTTTTTGTATGAAATTTCCCTTTGACCAACTTCATGAAATCTTATAGAATTATCTTATGTCTGCATTAATTCCCTTTTCGCGGACATAAACCTAATGGGCGGTTATCAACTAATACATTTTTCTATTCGAATGAGATAATCGCCTCCCCGAAAAAATAAGACGCCACATTGGCGTCCTTTTTTATTCTTGATTATCTTGTAACAATACTTCGTCGATTTCTTTCGCTAGTTCTTTTGCAGCATCTTCGCTTTTGTTAATGAATAAACTAACCGTTACATCCTCTTTTTTGTTTATAATATAATCCACAAAATTACAATCATTACAACAATAACAATTGCAAGTGCACCATTTAAAAATGCATGCACATATTGCTTTCGATTTTTAAAATTGTATGCATCAATCAATAATGTGATAGCAACTAGCACACTTGTGATACTCATTCCAAGATTCCAATCGATTAAATTCATAATTCTTGAAATGATAATACATGCTGCAGACAATGCATAAAGATACAGTTTCATCTTTTGCAGTTGTTCTGTTTTAATTGTTTCTGTGTTTGCCAATTGCATACCCTCACATTCTTATTTTGCTTGTTCTTTATCTAAAGCAAGTTCTTCTTCATCTAGTTTTTCTACTTTTGCTTCCTTGATGACTTTTTCATCAACTTGTGTAATTGTAAAACGATATCCAGCAAAATCAATATATGCATTATCATCTTTTTCTGGTAAACGTTCCAATTCAGAAACAAGGAACCCATTTAATGTATCATATTCATCTACTGGAAGTTGAATCTTTAGAATTTTCTCTACCTCATCAAGTTCAATTGAACCTTCCATCAAATACGTATGATCCCCAATTTTACGATATTCAACTGGTACATCATCGTATTCATCAAATACTTCACCAACGATTTCTTCAATTAAGTCTTCCATTGTGACAATTCCTGCAGTTCCACCATATTCATCAATTACAATTGCCATATGTTTATGACGTTTTTTCAAATCGTAGAATAATTTATCGATTGCTAGTGAGTCAGGCACAAATACTGCATCTTGAATAATGTTACGTAAATCAAATGTTTTTACATCATGCTTTTCATATACATAGCGAAGTAAATCTTTTGCGTGTAATAATCCTACAATATCATCTAAGGTTTCATCATACACTGGAATTCTTGTAAAGCGTGAATCTTTAAAGTAATCCATTACTTCATTATAGCTTGCATGAACTTCGAGACCTTCAACATCAACACGGTGTGTCATTACTTCACTTACTTCTGTATCGTTGAACTCAAAGATGTTATCAATCATTTCACGCTCAGTGACATTAATTTCACCTTCTTCGCTACTTGTTGCTACCATCAAACGTATTTCTTCTTCACTTACTAAATCATCACTCTTATTAGGGTCAATTCTAAGCAAGCGTAAGACACCATTTGTACAAAACGATAATACATACACAAAAGGTAAGAAAAGCTTGTACAGAAGGTTTATTGGTACTGCTACGACGTTTGCAAAGGTTGTTGGCTTTGCCATCGCAATTCGTTTTGGAACGAGTTCTCCAAAGATCAAAGTTACAAACGATAAAATGATTGTAATTAATGCCATAGAGATGCTACGCATAGCCCCAGCATTCAAAGATAATCCCATATTTTGCATCAACTCAACTAGATTATCCGCAAAAGCGTCACTTGCAAGAGCTGAGTTTAGAAACCCAGATAATGTAACCCCAACTTGGATTACTGACAACAAGCGATTGGGTACATTCACAAGACGATAAAGCATTGCAGATTTTTTATTTCCTTCTTCTGCTTCAATCTTTAATTTCTTTTTATTTAACGAGATTAAGGCAATCTCACTACCCGAGAAAAACGCATTTAATAAAACCAAAACAATAAGAATTATTATGTTTATCATCACTACCTACTTTCTTAAGAAAATTGTAAGGATTCTACCTATATAAGTCAAGAAAATCACACAATGGTTTTATTGAAAAGCAGATACATTTCAATGATTTCCATCCTTGAAATTTTGAATCATTTGACCAGTTAATGAATCTGTTGAAAAGTCATCACCAATTTCATCAACTTTCAACCATTGGGCTAGTGCAAGTTCTTCTTCATCTAACGTAATTTTTGTATCGCCATCCACTTCAGCATAGAATCCCATCAATATCGATTCACTAACACCCCATGGTTGGCTTTTATAGTAACGAAGATTTTTAATGTTGATTCCAACTTCTTCTTTTACTTCCCTTTGACATGCCTCTTCTACAGTTTCACCAATTTCAACAAAACCAGCAACTAAGGCAAAACGTGCATATTCCCTACCTGCATACTTTGTCAGTAAGAGTCGATCTCCACTGATTACAGCAACAATAACTGCTGGATTGATTCTTGGGTATTCAATATTCCCACATACTTCACAAACTAAAGCACGTTCACTTGTCGAATGATGAAATGCACTTCCACAATGTCCACAATACCGATATCGACGATACCATTGTGCTAAATGATATGCACTACTTGCTGCATAACTCACGACTTGTTGGCTTTGAGCTATAAAAGTACGTAATGGGGTATATGTATAATTTTCAATCATCGTACGATCCAAACCTATGAAAACATCATGTGAAGCAATTTGAAAACCATAGACGATTTGCTTAAAATGTATATTTGCTTCCTGTAGTTCCTTATATGTATAAAAACGAACATACTTTCCATCTTTTTTCGATAACAAACCTTGTTTACTTACTTGTACAACCCAAGCATCATCATGTATCTCTTTTTGTTTAAAACTATTATCTAATTGATCCGGATAAATTTCTTGTAGCATAGAATCCTTTCTCACTTCAATGAGTAGCATTTCTTCCAAAAAAATGTTTGATTTTTCCAAACTTTAACTTTTTCAATCATATGAAGTGTAAGTATTTTTATTTATGATAAGATAATAATACCACTTTATATAGGAGAGTGGATAGAACTTCTATGATATTGAATATTAAACATATTCCCTCAATGTTTTCTTATAATTAATGATTTTACACATTTAATATTCATAACCCCTACATAGAAGTAAAGCAAAAACCATTGGACCCCCACAGACCAATGGTTTTTTATATTCCACAAAAAAAGGCGCTTTTTCTTAATGTGTGGGTGTGGTATTACTATTACTTAATGTGTGGTATTTTTTGAGGCACCATTACTTAGTGTGTGGGTGCCCCTTTTTTTTATAAAAAACCCTTCATGTTATTATTGTTCTCGTGAGGAAAAATAATTATGAAGGGAGGATTAAATCCTATGAAAAAGTTTATCACATCTCAACTAAATATCAACGAAGAAGATATTGAATGTTTAGATGTTGAGTCAAAAAAAGAAGAAACCATTTTTAAGGTCGTATTGAAATCCAAATTTGAAGAATGTCCATATTG
>NZ_SODD01000016.1 GCF_004365815.1 Breznakia blatticola | reverse complement strand
ATTTGACTAGCTTTTAGTCATACTTTTGCAATTGCTGGTTCATTTGTTTTGACTAGATTTTTCAATTTCCTTTGCATTTGTCATGCTATTCTACAAAAGATGTACTCTTTAGTCATATCCAAACTCTTTTCAATATGCTCCAGTAACTGTTCTTTACGAGCAACACTTAGATCTTCATGGAACCCTGATGTATCAGATAAATGGATCTTCGCTAATTTAATGAATGATTTCCCATCATTTTCTAAAAACGTTTCCTTAATCGATGAAGCAACCTTAAGTTCATCTGCTGACAATTGTTGATTATCAACAATAACTTCTTGATCCACTGATAATGACCAAGCTAGATTTTTTACTAATCCGTTTTTTGTCAAAGCAGATTCAATCTCTTTAATTTGTTTTGTAATTGAATTTGGGTTTTTTGAATCGTAATTGATTTTCACATTAAGTGTTCCATCTACATGACTGCTTTCGTTTATAAACGTCTTTCCATCCTTAATGTTCTGTACACTTCTTTGAAGTGATTCAGAAAGTTTTAAATCGTGAATGGATATTTTGTTTCCATTCCATGTTCCATTTGTATTATTAATTCCATTTAGAACTTTAATTCCATTCCCACCAGCATCTACCCATTCCTTTAGGTTCTTTGTATAGTCATCAACTAATATATCTTTTTCTCCAATTTGTCCTGGTATAAACTCCGTTTTAGACTTTCCATACTCTGAGAAAATAATATTTTCTCTTGGGAAATTAGGAAGGTGTTTTTCTATCCAGGTAAGTTTTTCGGGTATCGCATAAGGTGAGTCCAATACAGATGACAAAATGTATATATTTGAATGATCTAAACTTCTTAATTCATTCACCGTATCTATCATCGTTTGTTGAGGTGCAAGATTTTCGAAATAACCTTCTTGGTACAAAATATCAAAAGACTCTAAGTGATTATTGAATTTAGCTAATACTCCATCAATATCCACAAAGATCCTTGTTGGTTCCTCATAGCCAAAGGTCTCATGCAAGTACATAATGTGATCTTCAGTAAAATCAATTTGACTCACTGTTTGATTAAAAATGTTTTGTTCTTTTAGAATATCTACTTCTCCACTCAACGCTTCCGTAATAGAGAAGTATTCTCTAGTATTTCTTAGTTCTGAAATTTTTATCCATTCTGGATCTCTTGTAGCTTCAAATCCAAGCACTTTTTCATTACCTTCTAATATTTTTCGTAGTGTGCTTTCTTCCAATTCTTGTAATACATCCCTAGTGTCTAAATGAGCAATATCTACACTTTCTTCACCATTATCAAAGCCAACATACCGGTTTTTGCTCTTATCCAAAGGACTAAATCCCAGTTCGCGTAGGTGATAATCACTATCATCTCCGACATATTCTTTTGTTTCTGGAATGATTAATGTTCCAAAATCAATGATGTCTTCCCATTCCAATGCATCAGGCTTTATCGAATGATGATCAAGACCTCGAATTCCCATATCAAAATCCCCACTAATCATCATGTCGTCTATCTTATATATTGCTTCATCAACATTGTCTGTAAGGTTAAATTCTTCATCATCTACCTGTTCTTGAAGATATTCTTTAAATGTTTGTCGTTGTTCATCACGCATCATTTTCAAATAGACTTGCTGATTGGATATTTCTTTCTTTACATTTAATATATCTAAGTCGTTTACTCCGAGAATATTCTTTTCTTGAAGCTCAAACAACTCTTCTCTATTCCTATTTATTAGTTCACTGGTTGCAACAACTTCTTTACTAACTAGCCATAGCATAGTCATATAATGCCCCCTTTCTTTTCATATAAGTTAGGGGTGACAGTGACTGTCACCCCTTTAAAAGAAGATAGCTTCCGTTCCTATCGGATACTCATCTTCTGAGTAAAGAATCTTACATTGTCCTCCATATCCGCTTCCTTGTTGAGAAAACAGGTATTCTGAACATGCTCGATCTGCAGGGTTATTTCCTGTCGATGTTGTATAACCATTTGAAAATAAAAACTGCTTAGCTTGTGGTTTCTCTTTCAATGGTATTTGTAATGGAGGTTGTACTACCTCGCTTTGAGTTGTTGAAGAATTACCAGTCCATTTATCTACAGTGTTAGATGCTGGTGTTTTTGTTTCTTCTTTTGGAAGTTCTTTTTCCTTAACAATGATCTTTATTTCTTTATTCGTTGCATTTCCTTCTTCATCTTTTGCAAAGATGGATATTGCATATTCACCAGGAACATTTTTGTCATAGTCTCCTTCAAGTTTGTACTCAATGTTCTTTGTCACATTATCAGTAACTTTTATATAACTTGATAAATCTAGATCATCACCTACAATAATTTCTATTCGATTCTTTGTGAGTGTAATGTTCGGTGGTGATAAGTCTTTTACAGAAACGCTTATTTCTGATTCCTTATGTTTTACTTCTTCTTTTGTAGCTTGTTGACAGCCTACAAGAAGTAAGCATGACAACAAGTACAAAGTAATTATTTTAATTTTTTTCACTTTTTCTTTTTTTAATGACAATAAGACCACCAAATGCAGAAAGAGTTAATAATGCAAGGAATCCTGTTGTGTTTGTAGTATCTCCAGTTTGAGGAAGTGCTGCAGTTTCAATTAAAGAGTTAAAGTAATCAAACGTATATGTGTATTCTTCATCAAAGTCTTCATGTGTTACTTTCACTACTTCGTCAGATAGCACATATCCTTTTGGAGCTTCAATTTCACGTATCTCTACATAATCGAAATTTCCAATTCCAGTAAATGTTTGTGTAGCAATTCCTGTGTCAGTATCACCATCAAATGATTCTACTTTCACTTCTTTGTCATCTTTGAAGAATTTCGCCTCAAACTTAAATTCTCTCGATTTAATTAGCTCTTTTGTAGCAGTGTCTTTTTTCGCTACATTGATCGTAAATTCTGTTTCTTCAAAGCGAACAGTTTGTCCTTCATCTTCAGGGTCATTGTGTGACACAAAAAGTGTATCTACTTCAGGATTATCTTTACCTGCTTCGTAAATATCTTCAGTAAAGAAGAGTTTAGCACCAGCTGGAAGAGAATCTTTTTCTGCTTCAATTTTGCTTATAAAGTCTGCATCAGCTTCTTCAAAAGTAACGTTTTCATATCTTACTTCTTTATACAAAGTGTGATTTCCACCTTCATCATAGATCCAAGCTTTTGTAACAAAAGTAAAGATCATACTAGGATCTAATCCATCTACCATTGATACATCGATTAATACATTATCAATTGTAGGGTCTAATGTTTTTTCGCCATTAATTCCAGTTGCTAAAGTACCAATAGTAGGCTTGATTTTATTTTCATATTCAAATGAATATACTTCACCGATTCCAGGTAAGTCTTTATCAACTTTTACTTGCTTGATTTCATCTGATAAGAAGTAAGCATCATTAGTTGCTGTTTCTGTAATTGTTCCTTCAGCTGAATAAGGGATGTCCTTAAATGTTGCTTTACCAGTCTCTGGATCAACAGCTTCTGTAACTGAAAATTCTTCTCCGTTAAATGTGTAATCGAACGTAAATTCAAACCCTTCTACTCCAATAATGATTTCACCTGTATACTTATCAGTTTTCACTACTTCAAGATTTGTGCGAATTAATTTATTTTCAACTTTAGCTGTTTCAATATACAAATCTGTATATGTATCTGTTTGTTCAAACACGAACTCATGAACTGTTTCATCTAATACATATCCTTCAGATGTAACTTTTTCTTGAAGTGTGTATGTAGTTAATTCACCAGCACTTAAGAATAGATCAGAAATAACTAATTTTCCTGTTACGGGATCTGTGTACCATAATCCATCTGGAGAATTTGGATTGTTAATAACTTCTCCAGCGTCATATAGCACAGAACCATCAATTGCAGAAATAACTTCATTAACTGTTTTAAATTCAAAACCAGCTACTTTGTCGTAAGTAGTTTCCATTTCTTCGAATGTTTTAGTTAATTCAATTTGTACTTTTGGTTGTTTATTCTTAACAACAACTGTAATCACTGGATCGAAATTATCATCAATTTCATAGCTTGCACTATCATTTACATCAACGTAAATTGGCGTTTTAACATCTAAGTATCCAGTCGGAATTTTTGCTTCAACGATTTCATATTTGCTTACATCAAGTAATAAAGGTGTAGTTGCTTCACCAGTAATCACTCCAGCAATTGTTCCATCTTCAGTTGTAGTAAATTCATCAATCCATCTACTTCCAACTTTTTGTTTAACGTATTCACCAGTAGCTGTATCAATTAGTTTGAAAGTAACGTAATCGTAAGTTACTTTTTCCCCTGTATCTGCGTCTTGTTTAACAAACTTAACTTTCGCTTTAAATGGTGCATCATTAACAATTTCTGGTTGAGGATCATCAATTTGCTCGTGAATAGTTACAACTCTAGTTGGAGCTTTAATACAGTTAGCTGGAGTATCTGTTTCTTCACGCAGATAAGTTCCATAAGGCATATAATCAGTAATCAAGTATCCAAACGCATTAGTTCTACCAACAAAGTACGTATGAGCATTATCCCATCCAACTGAGTCTACTTCGCTTTTTAACTTCCATGTGAACTCAGCACCTTCTACAAAAGGCAATACTCCTGATGTTCCATCTGATGAAACCTTGTACAATGCATCTTTTCCTAGAATAACTTGTTCTCTTGATTGTGCTGACTTTTCAATCACTGCTGTTGCAGAATCAACATATCTTAAATCGATGTCGTATTTCGTTGTGTCTAAATGATAACCAGTTGAAGCAACTGTTTCCTCAAAGTAATATTCACCTACAGGTAGGTTTTCAACAATCATTGTTAGATCTGTACCAAGTACTTCTTCTTTTACGATTTCATCTTTCGAATAAATCACTGTATTTGTTACAAGATCTAAAACATCTTCTTTTGCTTTTAATGCATATTGAGCATCATCTAATCGTGCATCTCCTAGTGGAGTAGTTCCACCTGTATCATTGTCGACTTTTGTTAGAGTAGCTTTACCAACAGCACGAACGTTTGTTTTTGTGTATGAAACAGTTTCGTTCGGAACAATTGTCTTATATGAAGGTGTTGCATCTAAAATCAATGGTGCTGGAACACTTGTCTCAACAATTTTTACTTCTTTAGGTAAAATTTGGTCAACTTTCACTTTCCCATCTGCACCAGTAGTATATGATCCAATTTTCGAACCATTGTCATTATAGAAAATATCAAAGCTTGTATTTGGAATATAATTTCCGTGATTATCCATTTTCGCAATTTCTAAAGATCCGTAACGCAAGTTTTGTAAATTTACTGGAAAACGGTCTGGGTCACTAATACCAAATATACCAAGTTGTTGTGATTGTACTTTGTTATAATTTAAAGATGGTCTTTTGTATCCACCAACTTTTTTAACTAATTGTATTTCGATATTTTCATCAGTTGTATTGTTATTTGTTACTGTTAGAACTCCATTTGAAAAAGATGCAGTTACACCAGTTGATTGTTTAAATACATCCCAACCAGAAGTCACACCATTTGTTGCATTGAACTTTTTAGTTTCACCAACTGTGATTTTTCCATCTCCTAAATTAAAAGTTGGCTTTGTCCAAAATGAAGTTGCCTTTGCTTCAAATTGGTTAATATATCCTTGTAAGTTGTTTACGTTTGTTGCTGTAACTCTAAACCCATGGGATGCACTGAACATAATCTGATGCTGATAGATTTGAAAAGCAGCGTACGCCTCATCGGACATAGAATTAATATCATTTGCAACTGCTAATCTTGCTAAGCGTTTTCTCGTGGCAGTCTCAATGGCTGGATCACTGTTATATCCACCTCCAGTTAAAACAACGACTGTTGGATCAAAACATGTTGTTAATATCCCATCTGCATAAATCTTAGAAAGTTCATATCCATATGCGGACATAATTTGATTAGCAGGATTGATTGGTGTATCTGATTCCCAACTAAAAGTATATCCAGTCTTTACGACACTTACATTCCCTACCGGTGCAGCTAAAACGTCAATATTAGATACACTAATTGATGACAAAAATGTAAAAATAACCATCAAGCTCACTAGTAGTCTTTTGATTGGTTTAATTGTTAATAAATTCAATTTTCTCATTTTTATTTTTCCTCCTCTGTCTATAAATGAAAAAAGACAACTTATTTAAGTTGTCTGATTGATAACCATGCATCATGGTCCTCTTATTCTTTTGTATTTCATTAGATTTTCCTTTCATTTTGGTATTAAAAAAGCTGATAGTTTTTTCTATCAGCTTTACTTCTCGATTATTTCTTACTTCATTCACTATTACCTTAATTTAGTTCGTTTCCCAATTTATTGTTGTTCCCACATTCCCACAATTGTCATCAATACTGTAGATTGTGAAAGTGTTTGACCAACTAGGCTGATTGTTTAATGCCCATATTTCCATAAGTTCATAATCGTTATCATCCCAAAAATTATACTCAGTAAAAACTTTGCCACTATTTCCTACATTATTCCATTTAATGAATGTACAAGCATTTGGCACATTAGGATTCGAAGGAACAGGTGTTTGTGTACCACCACCAGTTGTACCTGCAGTTCCATTATTGTTACCACCAGTTGTACCTGCAGTTCCATTTGAAGCATTTCCAGTTGTACTTCCTTGACTTCCGTTATTCGAAGTTTCTGTTTGCTTGTTTTCAGCTTCAGCCTTTTCTTTCTCTTCTGCTTCTTTTTCTGCTTTTGATTTTTCTCCAACTACTACCTCAAAAGCCTGCTCAGTTTTATTTTTGTATTTATCTGTTGCAATTGCTTTAGCTTTATATGAACCAGCTTTGTTTAGATCAACATCTTTGCTGTCGATTGTAATCTTAACTTCGCTTAGATCCTCTGCGCTGAAGTTTGTTGCTAAATCACCATCAAATTCACGATCCACTTCTACTTTTGCTTTAGGATCCTTGAACACTGGTGAAGTTGTATCTTTAACTTGTACTTTTTGAGTCAATAATTCATCTCCATATTTCAAGTCAACTTTGTAATCCCCTACAGGTACAATCCCATCTACCTTTTTCGCATTAGTAGATACTTTCGTTTTAGATAAAATACTCTTATCATCTGTATCAAGATAATCTTTTGCATCTAATGATACTTCATCACCTAACTCAACAACAACAACATCTTTCTTTAAGCTAATTCTTTTGTCTTGTTGTGTACTAACAAATATAGCCGTAAAGATTAACGCGATCAACGCGATCCCAGCAACGGTAGAAATTACTACCTTCTTGTTTTTTAGAACATTTTTCATTTTTCTTTCTCCTCTATAGTTTTTTCTTATTAGCCAAAAAAGATAAAATAAAACACATCTTTCAGGAGATGTGCTATGTCTAAAATTCCACACTATCATTTTAGCACATTCCTATGTTACAAAAAAAGGCACATTTTTGGTCACTTTTTTGGTCGTTTTTTGGTCGCTTTTTTGGTCACTTTTTTGCACGCTTTTTGGTCAACTTTTTGGTCGCTTTTTGGTCAACTTTTTGGTCGCTTTTTTGCACGCTTTTTGGTCAACTTTTTGGTCGCTTTTTTGCACGCTTTTTGGTCACTTTTTTGGTCGCTTTTTTGCACGCTTTTTGGTCACTTTTTTGGTCGCTTTTTTGCACGCTTTTTGGTCGCTTTTTTGCACACCATTCAAAAGTCCTTTATTTATAAGGGTTTCATATGCCTCACAATTACTATTAAACCACTTTTTTAAACACATTGCTTATATAATCAACGATTCCTTCTTCTGGAGAATGCGTAACTTTCAAGTTGATTGAGTGAAATTCTTTGATTATTGAGTCCACATTTTCTCCAATTTGTCCTGGATAAACTGACTTTTCATACTTAATTTCGCTTCGAACTGCGTTAAGTTTTACATAAAATTCATTCATATATTGAAAATCATGTTCAAAATAATCGTTATATTCAATCAAACAATTTGTAAATTTTTGTACATTCGTTTCAATGTTCATCCATTTTGCTACTTTTTCTTTTCTACTTGTGCTTACTTTCTTTTGAAAGATTCTAGAATGCGATAGAAATTTGTTTCTGCATCTCATAAACTCCATGAGTATGTCACTTAATACTTCAAAATCAAATCTCACTATAATCGTATCTGATGAATAATCTACCTGGTCAAAATTTTCTAGTTGCTTACTCAATTCATAAACATATCTTTTTTCAAGTTCTCTTGCTCTGTAGAGATTGTTCAATAGATCTTCATATATCAACCAGCTCATATCCAGTCTTTTGTTATTCCCATCTATTAATTTGGTTACAAACCAAGTTAATACAGCAGATACTATTGCTATTATTAATCCATCCATGTTTACCCCTTTATATGTCACTAAATATAATATAACAAATATGCTAAGGAATAAAGGTACAACGTATGAACTACTCTTACTTTTAAAAATCATAAACTTTAATCCGGATTCGTGCTTTTTTCGAACTTTATGACATTAACGATTAAATCTTTCGATATATTCTCACCACTTGGTAAATCGAGTCTATACGTGACTTTATATTTCCCTTCAGTATCTGTATTCAACTGCTTACCAACTTTTACAAAGTCTTTTAAATTATAGCCTTTTTCATCTTCAGCACGTTTTATATAGTCTTCGAACACAAACGTCGAACCAACTTCTAAATCAACCTCTTCTTGAGTTAGATCTAAAACGGGTTTTTGTTTCTTTGTTTGTTCTGCCTCTTTTTCTTGTTTTTCCTTTTCAGCAACTACTGCTTTTTCATCTTGCTGATGCATAAACTCACTTGATACAACAAATGCTGCAGCACCAAGGATAAAAACAACAGTTACAATCGCAATAATCGCTTTAGTTTTTGTTTGCATGTTTTGGTTTCCTTTCGACTTCACAATTTAGACAAATTGCCAATTGTGTTTCTGCATCTTTCAACTCTTCCCTCAATTTTCTTAATCCATACCCCATACAGTCTTGAAGTTCTTCTTCATCCATCTTATGAAAATACCTGTTAATTATAAGACTTCTTTTATCTGCAGGAAGTTTGTTCAATGCAGTCATAAAGAATTCAATGTAATTTGATTTTTGTTCCGATAGTTGCATGTTTCTAATTGCTTTGTGTAATTGAACATCACGATCTGAATTCCCTTGTTGCGTAGTATCAATGACACTACATGACTGTAGAGAGTTTTCTTCATAAAACATTGGCTGATCTATGAGTATTTCCATCGATTTAATGTGTCTACGCAATTGCTCACGCGTTTTCTTTTCATCAATCATGTTTATATATGGCAACATAGTTTATCCTCCTTCTTTTTATCATCTTTGCTCCAGAACTCTCAGCTTCTTTGTAGTCCCATGCATTTTATACCTTCTAATTCTTTCTCGTACTTCAACAAATGTTGGAGTTCTTTCTAACTCGTCTATTAACTCCTCATATACTTTCCACATGAATATTAGTGTTTTTTGCGTTGCTAGCAATGATACTGTTCTATATTGTTGACCAAGAGTTAATGTTTTTAGTTCGAACTCTTCTAACTTAAATTCAGAATGTGACTTTGCTTTAGCATGTGTCTTCATAGTTTTTGTCAGTTCTAATGCAAGTGAGTACATCTCTATTTCTTTCAAAACTACTAACCCCTTTCCATTGCTTTATACAATATACTGCACAAAGCATCATAATCACGCTCGTCAATGTGGCCATATTCTAATCCTTTTGTGAACTCCTTGTTAATGAGTTTGTAACACCAAGTTTCTATATCTGCATTCTTATCACTTTTCTGTGCATTTATTTTGTTGTCTTTATTAGCTAAAGTATCCTGTTCCTCAAATGACATTTTTGACAGTGCATAAGCTTGTTCAAAAGATATTTCATTATTTTGAAGAGCTTCCTTAGTTACTGGAGATGCTTTACGGTAGACTGTTAGATATTTTTGGACTTGAGTTGTGGCCATATCTAGATTTTCAGCTAATAAGTCTCTCATTTTACCTGGTAAATTGTCTCCACGATCTTTCATCTTTTGAATTAATTCTGACTTGCGTCCAATTGCTTGCATTTTGTCATAATTGCTAAGTTCATTAATTACCAAGTTCGTATCATATAAACTCATTTCTTCATCGATTGCGTCTACTTCTTTTACAATACAATTGATGTATTCGAATTCCTTCATACCTAGCACTTCAACTAGATATCTAACTGCTTCAGTACGGTGATGTCCAGCAGTAAGTTTAAATTTACCAGGTTGTCCTGGTATCACATTTACTGTGGGACATTGTTCCAAACCAATTACCATAATCGAATCAACTAGATCCATTACTTTCTCTTGATCTATCTTCCTGTTACGTTCATGAGCAATTAATTGTGTGTAATGAAGGAGCCTAGGTCGATTTTGAACTACTTTAACTTCTTCATGTGTTTGTGCATCACGATTACTTGCTTCAAACATTGCTTGTACGTCCATTACTTCCAACCCTCCTCTTTAAATATCTCATTGCACAGTTCCGTGTATACCATATTCACTTTATGACTTTTCTTGTATTTGCGAATTGGAATACCTGCAATCTGTGCATCATTAATTACTGTTGTATGATACACCGTATTATCAAACACTTTGGTATCTAGCAAATCACAGCATGTCTTAGCCATTTCATTGATTGCTTGTTCTGCTTTTGTATTTTTATCAATATTAGACAATAACAATCCATGAATTTTTAAATTTGGGTTATACATCTTTCTAACAAAACTAATTTCATTTTGTAGATCTGCAAGTCCCATAACTGAATAGGACCCTGGGTTCATAGGAACGATCACTTTATCTGCAGCTGCAAACAAGTTGTGCGTAAGTTGTGTGATTTCAGGGCATCCATCAATAATGATTACATCGAATAGCCACTTGAATGGTTCTAGCGCTTCTCTAAGCATCAATGGTGCATCGAAGTCCGATTGCATGTTAATTCCATTTAGTTGTTTTGTTGAACCGAGCATATATAAGTTTTCATCAACTTTTTGAAATGCATCAATTCCTTCAGTTGATTTTGGACGATTCATCAAGAATGTAAATAGATCTCTTTTCACTACTTCAGTTCCTAAAAACGTTTTTGTTAGATTTCCTGATGGATCCACATCAATTACTAGTGTTTTTTTATTTGCTACATGTGCTGCATAATCAGCGATTTGGATTGATGTAGTTGTCTTACCACATCCACCTTTTTGATTTTCTATTGCGTATACTGTTGTCATTTCGTATCTCCTCTTTTAAGTTTCATTTATGTCATATATAAGTGACAGTAACTGTCATCTCACTTAATGTGTTTCTGCTTCGATTAGTTTTTCTCTTCTCAAGCTATAAAGTTCTTTCTTATGACTCATGTTTAATATCACTAAACTTCTAATATAAGCCATCCATTCATCTAAACATTTCAATTCTGCACAAATTCCATCAGGATATTCTCCAGTTAGTTCTTTGATGATAAACCCATGTAATATTCTTTCTTCAATTCTATCTGGATATGTGATGCAACATTGGTCAAGCTCTAACAATACATCTGCTAGATGCCATTCAAAGAAGCTATAGTTCTTTGCTATCATCGAAGCAATAACTAACGCCTGCTCATATGTTTCTTTTGAAGTAAGTTCAACAAGTATTCCATTGACACTTCTTGTTTCTAATTCTTCTTCTATACTAATAGTTTTCGTATTTTTCATTTCAGTAAGTATTTCTGATAATGTTTCAATAATCTTCATTACATTTCTCCTTTTAAATTTCCAATAATTTTTCTTGCTTCATAAATTCTTCTAAATACGTTGATACCTTTGTACTCATGGATCTATAAATCACAATCTTCCCAAATGTTCGTGGATATTTGATTTGTAAGTATGCCTGGTAAAAACCTGTCTTGAAGTTTTTTGATAATGCTTGGTACTTACAAACGAACCTCGCGTTTTTATGTACGTAGATTCCAATGTCTTTATTTTGAATCCTAAATCTTTCTCGATGTACAACAAACTCTACATCCTTGAACTGATATACATAGACGCGAGTTGTTCTATCATGATATTCATCAATCTTTATCAGATTAAGCTTTGCCAATTGATCTTTATTCAATCGATGACAATGAGCTAGACATTTATCATAGCGAGTAACATATTCAACAATTACTAATATCAGTAAAGTAAGAGTGAATCCAATTGCTATCACTTCTATTCCCCCTCTCTAAAATGGTCTCTCTTCCAGGTACTTGACTAGCAGATACCCAAGAATCAATAAAATGACCAAGACCGATTTTACAATCACAACAATCTTTTGCTTATTCATCTTTGTTATACGTTTTTTCATAATTGTTCACTCTCTATAAAATGTTTTACTTGATCATAATTGTTTTCAATCTTCAATAAGATCTCTTTGTCGTTGTTTTCTTTCATTTCGACCTCTTTAAGAAGAGACTTATCTACAAGCTTGTTTACTTCTTGTTTAATAATGTCTTCAATCACCTGTGGTTCTAATGCATCAAGTTCCCAACTACTAGTTCCATATTTATCGATGTATTTATCAACGCGTGAATCCGTAAGTTTAGCAGGGTTTGGTGGTGGCCCATATTTAGTGATTTGTCTTTTCGTTAAAGCTACTCGTTTTACATTTACATCTGCTTCGAATAGGTTAAGACGCTCCTGGATATCTCTCGTCATATCAATTCCTGAAGGATCGTGATCACCAAGATGAATTATTGTTCTTGATGCTTTATGACTTTGGCATATAAACACACCCTTTCTTATCTGTGAATTCGTCTATCCACAATACGATCATGAGTTGCAATTGCTTTTGCATGTAATACAATAACTTCATTCTCGATATCAACATCTAAAAAGCGACCAAGACCGTCAATATAATTAACTTTTATTCCATTTAATGAAAAAATCTTTTTAAATACCTGCTGCGTCTGGGAGTTTTTGAAAGTAACATACAAATTGCGTTTCCTTATAACTCTTCTTTTACTTACTTTGGTTATCTCTTCAATCCCTACATGCGCTTCAACAACCTCATGATTTGAGATAATTCGATTAATTTCATGCAGTATGCTTTTTTTGTTGTTCATATATGACTTTACCTTTACAGAATTAGCAAAAATAATAACTCCAATACATATAACAGCTACAATTAATATAGTGATCGTAAACGTATTAATCTCTTGAAATAAATCCATAACTTTTCTCCTTTATAACGTAAGTTGCACATTCTCAATTTCTTCAAAGAACATTCTGATCAGGATCTCAATATTGTTCTCTAAGTCATTTACTCGTTGTTTGTAATACTGAATATACCTTTTCTTTCCGTCTTTATCATGGAAGTATTGATTTTTAAATCTAGCTTTATAATGTTCAAATATCTTTTCTAATTGCTGGTAGGCAACTGTACTATTCAATTTCTCCAACTTCCAGTCTTTATCCTTTCTAACCAAGTTCATTTCGTATTCCCACTTCAACAAATAGTTAATTGTGTATTGAACTATTATTTTTGCATGATTTATTGCACCGATTCTTCTTCTTATGACTTTTGGATAATGACGCAAGTTTTGACTTTTACGTAATACTTTACCTTCAGTAAAACCGTTACTACGAAGTTTCCAGAATGCAGCTATTACACATCGCTTTAATCGATTGATGAAATTAAGCCATCCATTTTTGGGGTAAGCAAAGAATCTTTCACGCTTTCCAAATAACACATCATTCTTTATCTTTCTACCTTTTTTGTCTAACATGAAGTCTCCGGCTTTATACGAAAGCTCTTTATATTCTTCTGGGCAAGTATCCTTAGCAAACTTCTTTGTTCGACTATCAATGTATTGTGTTTGTCGATATCGTTTATGCTTATAATTACCTAAATACACTCGATCTATCACTGTTATCAAAGCGTATGTTGTTTGCGCATATTCATTTTCAATATTTTCTACAACATATGGCACATGTGTAGTTTTATTAACTAACTTCCCTTTATCATTAATTTCCTTTGTATTTGAATTCACTATATTGTGCATGAATTCATAGATGAATTGCTTTCGTTCTTTCACAGTTTTCATCGATCTTGGATAAAGCATTTTCAGTTGTGTTGCATAAACTGCTTTCTTATTCTTTTGTTTATAGTTATCAATAAACTCTTTATATTGGTTCTTAAAAGTGAGTAATCCACCATTAAACTTGTATATAAAGAATGAATTTTCTGTCTTATCTTCAAAATATCCATCAAATGACTCCTCATGTATAGGTTCACATCTCAAATAAACATTAGATTTTTTTCCATCACTAATCACATCTAACGATTTAAATAAATCCAATTGTGAGTATTTCTTGTTTGTTAATGCTGATTCCAATAAGTAACTATAATTCAATGTATTCATTAATTAACATCCCTTCTACGGCACATGCCGTATAAATACGCACCGCCGTTACACGTAGTGCTTTTTTCCCCTTGAAAAATGAAAAATTATTTATCATAAGTAATATTCCTAAACGTCATAATCTGTCCATGTATCGACTCCTGCATGATGTGTTATATCTTTGTTGATCTGTCAGAGGCTCTCAATACAATCGACTGGGTGTCTCCCCTTCTTTTTAATTCCCGATTTGACTCACAGCATATTACTAATCACTGTTGACGATGTTTGTCCTGACTTAAATCCATATGGACGAAATCATCCAATGAAACTTTGAAATAGCTGCAGATCATGACCACTGTCTCAATTGAAGGATTATTTACTTGTCCATTTCTTATTCGTCTAAGAGTTGATTCATCAATATTTACTTCTTTTGATAAGCGAAACGTATTCGTATTGTTATTTTGTAATAAGTATTTAAAGTTGTTGTTTATATACATTTTGAATTCCTTTCTATATTTGATATAATGACAAATAGGCGTTACCGCCGATATATTGTAGGTATTTTATGGAGGTATAGATATGAACAACTCAAGTAACACACAACCATTAATCGATAACTTAGTTATTCCAGGAATTATCCTAGTTATAATTTTTGTTCTTGGATATCTTGGTTATCAGGTCCTCAAGTATATTGTTCTATCAAAATTGGATAACCTCAAACCTTATAAATCAGGAATAACGTATACGCCATATAAAGATTATTTCTCAGTCGAATATAGTACTTACGAAAAGCACAAACTTCAAATAATGAAAGATAGGTATGAATTAGGTAAGATTATTAACTTAAAGACATATAGCTATCCTATTGAAATAACTAGTGTACAGACACTTGATCTACACCCTGGTAAACTTTTTAATCACAAAAGAGTAAAACTATACTACTTTGAACCATATCGTGAAGATAATTCTAAGTCATCGGGCGATAACTTCGGAAACTTCACTGGTGTATTTATTAAAAATTCGCAAGGTGTTGAAGTTAATTCGAACATAGCTGGAGACTTCTCCAGTGAAAGATCAATAGTTGAAAATCATTCTGGAATAGATGATACTGACCGCGAGTTTTTGTTAGAGGTTATAGATACGCTAAACAATAAAAGCAAAATATCTAAGAAAAGTGCGAAAGATTTTATTGATATCACTACAAAGATTGTTGACCTTGGTCAAGCCATTCCCTCATTGATTGCCGTGATTCGAAAGTTCCTATAACTGTGAACCATGCATCAAATGCATCTTCCTCAAAAAGTTGACGAATTTCTTTAACAAGAATCTGTCTTCTTTTTTTTCGTATTCCACTAGAGTCTTCTATCATATACTCCTTCTTTATTTTGTTTAGATGCATTAATTTAAGAGTACAAAGCAAATCATTAGTTTTAATGGTTTTATATCGTTCTCCATTGTTTCTTGACTCTAGATAAGCTCTTAGAACAAATCTTAAGTCTTTCTGAGTAAACAATTCATAGTTTATTGGTTCTAAAAAAGTAACTGTCTTCTCTAATTCAAAAATTTGAGACTCGGATTGCTGGTCCTTCTTTAAACGTTTAAATAATTGTATTAAAGTCATAATGTTATCTTTCCCTTCTAAATATATAAAATCTACTAAACTTATTGAGAGTGAATATAGATGCTTCAAAACTAAGAAGCAGTAATCGTCATTACTTGTTTTGCATAAAATAAATAACAGGTAATGAGCAAACTATAATAATGACGAGAATAAAAATAGCACTTAAGATTGTCTTGCATACGATTGAGTCAAGTTCTCTAAACATATTTTCAAATAAGACTCCAAACAATATCAATATTGGTGATAGCGCCACAAATGTCATGAAAAGCATTATAATAATTGCAATTACTTCAAACATGACTGACACCTCCTTTTCAAACGTCTTAAGTCCATTAAACACAATTGAGCAAGGTAACCACCTTGTTTTTTTTATTTATCAATCCCATGTTTTTAACACTTCGCTAAGTTCTTCTTCATTCATTGCCAGTAATATATCTTCCTTCTCCTGTTTGCAATTTGATGAATTCCACTGTTCTCCAGTAAATGCAGCACCTTGCAAAATTTCTTTAATATCACTATCACAAGAACATGTATACAAATTTCTTCTTGCTATAATCCCACATGCAGTAATAACTCCATCAACGAACGTTTGCTTTTGTTTTTCATTCATTTCTTATACCTCATTCTCTCTGCAATAATTAAGTGACCATCATATGCACATTTAAGCAACAGGAAACATTCGTCTACTCTCTTTCCTGCAATATGATTAGGTATTCTTGTCCTAACTTCTTTACATAAGCCAATAATTTGATCTCCTGAGTATCCACCTTTTTCATTTAGCCAACAAACTTCTATTTGCTGTTCATTTTTAATAAACTCTAAAAACTCACTCAAATTCATCTTTTAGTTCCTCCATGTTAATCCATATTCTATTCTACTTTTAAGTTATCAAAGTTACTTTCGATACTTTCATATAGCTGCATTACTTCTAAAGTCAATGTTTTATGTTTAATCTCAAAAACAGTCCCCGCTTGGGAAAGTTCGTAGAGATTCTTTTTGATCAACAACCATTCAGTATCACCTTTTGTAATATATTTATTATTTACTGGATCCTTACACGTTCTCTTTACAGTGTAGTTGAACTTTTCACCATTCAATGCAGCATATGCAGATAATTGAATCACTTTATATGCATTATTTTTTACTGATTCGTTCAAGTACAGATTATTGGAATATTCTTTGTCCGAATTTACTTTTTCAAATATGAAACCAGTTGTATTGGGTTCGATTTCCATTGCATCTTCATTAAAAGTTAAGTGTAGTTCTTCAAAGTATTTTTCATCGACTTCATCACAAGATAACAACAAGCAATTTACCTTCAAATCCTTGTCAGTGTTTCCATTTTCATCAAGAACTGTTATCTGAACTTCTGTTCTTTTTGCTGACTTTATTTCTGTGTTCTCTTTCACAATTTGCTCCATCCCATATATCACTCCTGCAGTACATACCGTGGCAATAATAAATATCAAAATTGCTGTTCTCATTTTTCTCAATTTTGGATGTTCAGTATAAATAAGCGTTACTATCATAAACATTGCCTGAATGATATATATATTGGATAGAATTTCTTCATTCCTTCCAAATGTAAAGAAACTATATATAGGTTCCACACGCAAACGACCATCTAAAATCAATCGTGATATAAATATTCCTACTATTCCAAATAGCAAGTTCAAACCACTGAACAAACGTAATGCTAAAAAGTAACCACTACTAAGTAAGTACTTTTTACTTTTCTTGTCTTTTTTAATTTTCTCGTGCATCTCAAAGTAATACACCAGCGACAGATAAAGAAAAACGATGAATAGTAAAAAATGCGTCACTATTATTTCGTCAAGCTTTCCAACTTCACTCAAATTCATTCTTTATCACCGCAAACTCTATCAGTAATTTGTTCAGTATGAATTGCATCTAGCTTTTCATTTGTATTTCTTAGTTCGCGAAGAATGTTTACTAATAAACACGCTACTGGAACTAGTAATGAACCTAAATAAGCAAGTGGAAGGTATGCTTCATTTAAAGACATATTAATGATCATTAGTACTAACATCATTACTTCTCCCATTCCTACCATTAATTTTTTCATAAGATAATTTCCTTTCTTCTGCAAAAGCAGAACCTAATAATTAGTACCTCATATTTTGTGTTTGTCTTATTTATGTCTATGTTTTTGTGAGGTGGAAGAATTTTGGGTTATTAGGCAATCCCATGTATTATTCTTACTTTTTTCGTTTATTTAAACGACCATGGTCGCATTTCACAATAATGCCTAATAATTGTTACGCCTTTGCTTTAATTAGTATGAAGTAATCATATCTATGTGTGTAGTGTGTGTTTCAAGGATAGAATGGGCAATGGGTTATTAGGCAATCCCAAATATTTCTGTAGTTCAAGACGTGTCTTTTTTAGGAACGTCTATTATTCAATTTGCATCGAACAAGAATATAATTGTAGATTGAGTAGCTTGCTGCAGCTAATGTACTTAGTAGTACGATCGTAATTAATATGTTCATTTTAATTTCCTTTCTTTTGTTTATATAAACGACCTTTGGTCGTATTTTTCGGAGAGCCTAATAATTGTAAGGATATTAGGAAATCCTACCGTTATATGTATTGGACTTACATGTTTCAGTTATTTTTCTCGATAAAGTAACAATGCCAAATGTTGTTTATGTTCATTTTTATAAATAAGGCCTTTTTTTCTTGTTCTATGTCTTGCGAATTATTTTCTAAAATGGTATATTATAGACGTACAGGGGCCTTGTGGCTTTATGAGTACACTAAAAACGTGCCGGAAATAGCGAAGAAAATTTTTGAAGGCAAATACTTGAACTAACTTGAACGTCGCCAAACATAGAAGTTAGTTTTTTTTTGCTCTTACTGATTTTGTTTTTGCTTTGTAATTTCTGCTACCGTCATATCCAGTGTACTTGCAACCCTATGCAGAGTTTTAACTGAGAAGGTAGCGTCCTTTTTAGGATCTAACATTTTCCACAGTATTGAGTATCCAATATTCGCATCTTTTGCAAGCTTATACAAAGACATTTCTTTTTTTTCAAGCTCAGAACGAACGTTGTGAATAATAATTCCATGTAAGTCTTTTAAGCATTGTCTATCCTCCACCGAATCACTCCTTCCTGGTAAAACAAAAAAACGGCATACAAGTCAATCTATAAATATAAATAGATTAACCTATATGCCGAAGCATTAAAAATGGTCGGGCCGGGGGGACTTGAACCCCCACGAGGTTGCCCTCAACGGATTTTAAGTCCGTTGCGTCTGCCTATTCCGCCACGGCCCGATATTTATTTGCACACTTCGTCACTTTTCAAAAATGGAGGTTCCTACCAGATTTGAACTGGTGATCACAGAGTTGCAGTCTATTGCCTTACCACTTGGCTAAGGAACCCCAAATACAAATGGTGCGCGTGAAGGGACTCGAACCCCCACGGTTGCCCGCCAGATCCTAAGTCTGGTGCGTCTGCCAATTTCGCCACACGCGCAAGTGCTTTTATATTATAGCATAGTCAAAACAAATTGCAATATCAAAAATGTAAAAAAATCAAAATATTTCACGCTAGTATTTTCGCATCTTTTTCGACACATTTTGTCATGAATTATTTGTGATTCAATAAGATTATTATCACAAATTATGATACGATAGGATAATCATGGAGGGTGTTATGTTAGAAGTATTGAATCAAGTAAAAACAATCGCAGTGGAGGCAGGTCGTTTTTTTAAAGAACATAGAGATTTTCAAACAAATGAAAAAGATGGTGCAAGCAATATTGTTACAAGTACCGATGTAAAAACACAGGAATTTGTAATTGAACGTTTACGCGCGATTATGCCTGATGCGAAAATTATAGCTGAGGAAAATGATGTTAAGGATTATGATGATGGATATGTTTGGGTAATTGACCCCATCGATGGAACAACCAACTTTTTCTACGATATAAAAATGAGTTGTGTGTCTATTGCTTTACTTTACAAACAAAAAAGCATTCTAGGTGTTGTGTACAATCCTTACCTTAATGAATTGTTTTATGCAACTGAAGGCGAGGGTAGTTTTCTAAATGGAGAACCAATTCATGTAAGTACTGCTGATGAAGCACATAGTTTATTTGCGGTGGGGACTGCCCCATATTCAAAAGAGCGACTTATCGATTATACTTTTGATACATTTCGCAAGTTATTGCTAACTGGTCGTGACATACGACGTTGTGGTAGTGCAGTATTGGACTTATGTTATGTTGCGTGTGGACGCTTTGATGGTTTCTTTGAAGCTTCACTTAGCGCATGGGATTTCTCGGCTGGACGAATCATTATCGAAGAAGCTGGCGGACTAATTGAGCCAATTGCACCGGAGACTTGGAGTTATGAAAAACCAATTGGAATGATTGCCGGTAATGCAAGTAATTTCACCTTCTTAAAGGAAGCAACAAAACGTTAATAAAATTTATAATTTTTTAAAGAAAGGTACTTGTCAGAGTACTTTTTCTTTGCTATAATAACAAAGCAATGCCTGAATAGCTCAGTTGGTAGAGCACTCGGCTGTTAACCGAACGGTCACAGGTTCAAGTCCTGTTTCAGGCGCCATGAAGCGTGATAAGCACTGATTATGTCAGTGCTTTTTTATTTGTTTAAAAAGCGTATTACGCTCTTATCTTTATTTCACTTTTCTTCTAGCCAATAAGATACCTAAACTACCAATACCAAGTACAAGCATTAGCATAAGTATCGATACATTTGTTGAATCACTTTCCTTCCTATCAAATAAACTTTTAAATCATTTGACCTAAAAAATACCTACTATTTCTAGTAGGTAATAATTTCATATCCGTCTTCTGTAACAAGAATCGTATTTTCCCATTGCGCGGATGGTTTTTGGTCCATTGTATAAATTGTCCATCCATTATCCGCATCTTGGAAGATCTCTGCAGTTCCTTCATTAATCATCGGTTCAACAGTAAATACCATACCTGGAACCATTAGCATTCCCGTGTTTTTCTTCGTTGTAAAACCAACCCATGGCTCTTCATGAAACTCCAAGCCAACGCCATGTCCACCAATTTCACGAACAACTGAATATCCGTGTTTTTTCGCATATGCATTTACTGCAGCACCAACATTTCCCAGTGGTTCCCATGGTTTGATTTGTTTGATACCTTCAAGCATTGATTTTCTAGCAACATCAACCAGTTTCTGTTTATCTTTACTTACTTTACCAACGCAAAACATTCTTGATGAATCTGAAAAATATCCATCATAGATTGTAGAGACATCAATATTCACAATATCGCCTTCCATCAATATTTCTTTTGTGGACGGAATTCCATGACATACTTGATCATCAATTGAAATACAACTACTTTTTGGAAACCCTTCATAATTTAATGGTGCTGGAATTGCTCCATAAGATAATGTCTTTTCGTGAATCAATTCATCTACATATGCAGTAGAAACACCTGGCTTTATAAAAGCTCCAATATAATCTAGTAGTGCAATATTGATTTCACTACTTTTTTTAATTCCTTGAATTTGTTCTTCCGTTTTAATTAGATCCATGGTTGGAACTTTACATCCTTGTTTTTTATAAGCTTCAATTTTTGCTTGTATTTCATCTCTATTCATTTTACGCTCCTTTTATATCCATATACTGCTTACGATACGCACTTGGTGATTTTTGGTATTGCTTGTAAAATGCACGACTTAGCACATCACTTGATGCATACCCATACCGTTGTGCAATCACGGTAATTGTTTCATTTGTCATAATAAGTTCGCTTGCAATTGCTTCTAGTTTACACTTCGATACATAGACTTTATATGTCATACCCGTAAGTTCTTTAAAGTGTCGTGAACAGTAATAGGTTGAGTACCCTACTGCATGAGCCATCTCATCCAAGGTTGGTGTTGATGCTACATGTTGTTTCACCCAATCTACCATAAATTGTTTTACTTGTACTGGCATATGCATATCCTTTCTGTAACTTACAATATATGTATTATACCAAGTTTATACAAGCTTTACTTGATATGACTTGCGATTCTACATTTTTAGCACGTAGTATACTTCTCGATAAATTGTCCTGCATCAGTAACATTTGATACATATCGTTTTAGTATATTAGCAATAAGCATTCGATCATCTGCAGCAGTAAATGGATTTCGTAATTGTAGTTTATTTCCAGCTAATGTAAAGGTAAAGTTATATTGCTCATACGGAAAACCGGCGGGTCCAAAGCCAAAGTACAATATCTTTCGTTGCATTTGTATTTCTACTTCTTGTATATCTGTATACGCGCAAAATGTTAGTAGTGATGCATTGGTTTTAAAAAGTGCAGATATCCAGTATCGTACATCCTTAAAAAATGAATTGCTTTTATAATACCTTACACCATCCTCTAAGAACTCTATATAATTATTTCGATTATAAATATCACTACTAAATCTCGTATACCCAATTAAGATCATATTGCAAAGTATTTGTGCACCAATTATCAACATTCCCACAATCGGTGGAAGTGTAACATCAATCATACTTACAATTGCACTAAGAAACACACCAAATAAGAGATAAAAAAGCAACACATTAAGTAAACGTCGCCACGCTAGTTTTCTTGTCATCCTTCTTCCTAGTGATGGTGTTTTATTGGTTTTGAAATAACCAAGTTTTAAACCATCTGTTTGTTTTGAAAGATGCTTATAATTTTTAAGTACAGGTAATTCTTTTTCTTTGATTACTTGAATTAGGTCTACACGTCTTTTCATAATTTCCATTTCTTCTTCCAATTGGATAGATGTAATATCTAGAATCTCTTGAAGCGAAACTTTCCCTTGTAAGATTAAACGAATATCATCGATTGAAATATCAAAACTTCGCAATTGAATGATTGTTTCCAGTTGGCGTATGTCTTCATCATCAAATATACGAAAGTCATTTTCATCTCGTTTTGGTTGAAGTAAACCTTCCTTTTCATAGTATATAATCGTTTGTTTACTTACTTTGACCTTCTTTTCAACATCACTTATTTTCATAATGTACCTCCTACCTTTTTTGTACACTATATACCAACTATACACGCAAGCATTTTTCAAAAAAAGTGTAATCCATGTTTTTCTCTCTTCGTTTCAAAATAAAAACGCAGATTCCTCCACGTTTATACACTTATTACAATATGTTGTTCTTTATCTGGGACTTCAGGTGTTTCTCCATCTTGATAACCTATAGCTAATGCTGCAATACTAATCACATCATCAGGTAATCCCCATGCATACATCAATTGTTTTCCTTCTACTTGTTGGAAAACTTCCTTTGGCATATGTACCCAACATGAAGCCAGTCCTACCGCATTTGCTGCATGCATCAAATTCATTTGTACTGCCGACGCATTTTCAATTGCTGTATAGTGATTTGCAGGTGCAAAAAGCACAATAATTGTAGGTGCTCCATAAAATGGATCTTTATCAGTTCCAGCATTTTTTAATTCAACTAATGCATCGCGATAAATTTGACTTTGCACGACCACCATCAAAGTCGTTTGTCGATTCATTGCACATGGTGCAAGAACACCAGCTTTTAATACTGCATCTAATTCTTCTTTTTGAATTTGTGTGTCTTTAAACGAACGAATACTTCGTCGTTTATAAAGTAAGTCTAATGCATCTTTATTCATGTAATGTCTCCATCTCTTTTTTAAATATCCACACACACGGTTTATCTGCTTTTGTAAATCCTAACTTTTCTTGTAACTGCAATGAAGTTTCATTTTTTTGTTGAACTTGCGTATATGCAATTTGTTTTGTCTCAAGGCAGTGATTAATCATACTTGCTACAAGTGTTTTGGCAATCCCTTGTTGACGATAGTCTTCAAACACTTCTAAAAGTCCAATTGCTCCACTGTTATGTAAACCTATATATCCAGCAAGTTTATCATCCACATATGCACCAAGCATTCCATTTTTAATACATGATGCAATATACCCAGGCTGATCATAAATTGGATTACTGTACGTTTGCTTTACAATCTCAATATCTTTTTCAGTTAATGGTTGAATACGAATTGTTGTATTTGTCAGCACTGCTTTCTCTTGTTTTTCATATACCAAATTGTATGAGTTGAACTTTGTCCCATACGTAATATACGAATCTATGCATTCTATAAAAATATCATCGCAAACACACAAGCCATGATAATCCTGTGGAATGAGTTGTAAAATATCCATCGCTGCTTGTTTATTTTTAGCACTTGCATAATACATATCATCTGCATGACTTAGCAGCAACAAGCCATCATTTTCTTCATATAGAACTTCGCATTCACCTTTTTTATAAAGAATATACATTTCGATGTAACGCTCATAATTTGTACGCAAGTAAGCGCTTGTCATATCACTATCTTCCACAATTTCTTGTTGCGCTACATTTGATAAGGTGAGTAATAAGACGATTCGTATCGTCGCATATATTGCTAAAAACACACCGATGACAATCATTGGCGTTTGCGCATCACGAATTCCTTTGTATATAAATGCGAAACAAACCAGTAATAAAATTATACTGGTTTGATATCGTTTATGTTGTTTCATTAGCGAACAGTTGCTCCTGGTTCCATACTCTTAAGATTTACGACCTCAATTCCATTTGCATCTTCACCAACAAGAATCATACCTTGGCTTTCCACACCACGAATTTTTGCTGGTTTTAAGTTTGTCACGACGATAACTTTTTTACCAATCATATCTTCAGGTGTATAGTCTGGTGCAATTCCACTCACCACTTGACGTGTTTCCGTTCCAATGTTGATTTGTGAAACAAGTAGTTTATCTGCTTTTGGATGCTTTTCACACGCTTCGATTAAACCAACTTTCATTTCCGTTTTCATGAAATCATCAAATGTAATTTCTGGTTTTGTTTCTTGTACTTCTTCTGTAGTTTCTTCAACTGCAGCAGCTTCTTTTGCCCATTTTTCTTCTAATTCTTTTTCATCAATACGCGCAAATAGAATGGAAGGTTTTTCTACGACCGTGTAGCTATCCACACTACCAAAGGCAACAGTATCAAATGTACGTGCATCTGTTTGTAGTTGATCAAAAATCGCTTGTGCACTTTTTGGAATGAATGCTTCTAATTGGATTGTACAAACACGTATTGCTTCAAGCAAGTTAAATAAGACAGTTTGTAGACGATCTTGTTTACTTTCATCTTTTCCTAACACCCAAGGTGTTGTTTCATCAACATAACGGTTGGTACGTTTTAATACATTGAAGATTTCAGCAATCGCTGCATCCACATGTAATGTATCCATTTTCGCTTCTACTTTTGCATTTAATTCATTTACTGTACGAATTAAATCTTCATCTACGGTTTCATGTACTTTCGTATTTGTTACAGTTCCACCAAAGTATTTGTTTGTCATACTTACTGTACGGTTTACTAAATTTCCTAATACATTGGCTAAATCTGAATTACTTCTTTCCACGAGTAGTTTTTCTGAGAAGTTTCCATCATTTCCAAATGGTACTTCACTTAACAAGTAATAACGTACAGCGTCTACGCCATAGTCATTAATATATACACGTGGATCTTTATAGTTACCTAATGATTTAGAAATTTTTCCTCCATCAACAACTAGCCATCCATGTCCATACACTTGTTTTGGTAATGGCAAATCAAGTGCCATCAACATAATTGGCCAAATTAATGTGTGGAATCTAAAGATTTCTTTTCCAACTAGGTGCAGTTCAGCTGGCCAGTATTTTTGAAACAAAGAATCATCATCACTGTTATATCCAAGTGCTGTAATATAGTTTGAAAGTGCATCCATCCATACATAGATTACATGGTCTGGATCAAAATCAACAGGAATTCCCCATTTGAAACTTGTTCTTGAAACCGATAAATCTTGAAGACCTGGTTTTAAGAAGTTATTTAACATTTCTTTATAACGAGATTCTGGTTGCATCAATTCCGGATGACTTTCCAAGTATTCTTCTAATTGTTTTTGATAATTACTTAAGCGTAAGAAATACGATTCTTCTTTTACTTTTTTTACTTCACGTCCACACTCTGGACATTTTCCATCGACAAGTTGTGAATCTGTCCAAAATGACTCATCTGGTGTACAGTACCAACCTTCATACTCACCTTTATAGATATCCCCTTTTTCATATAAATCACGGAACATCTTTTGAACAGCTTTGACATGATATTCATCTGTTGTACGAATAAACTTATCGTATGTAATTCCTAATGATGACCATAAGTCTTGCGCATTAGCGACAATTTTATCCACGAAACTCTTTGGATCTGTTCCAGCAAGTTTTGCACGTTCTTCAATTTTTTGTCCATGTTCATCTGTACCTGTTAAAAAGAATACATCAAAACCTTTGGCACGTTTATAACGTGCTAATGTATCTGCAATTACTGTTGTATAACAGTGCCCAATATGAAAATTATCACTTGGATAATAAATTGGGGTTGTTAGATAATACTTTTTCTTTTCCATGTTACCTCCATATAAAATAAAAAATCCCACCCAAAGGACGAGACTACCGTGTTACCACCTTATTTTGTATGCTTATACATACCTTAAGTGCGTTAACGCCGCATACGTTCATACCTACATATCGATATGAAAGCTCAAAAACCATCTTCACTATGACGCATTCGCAAATTTACACCAACCATTTGCTCTCTAGAGAACGTTTCATACTTACTCTTTTTCTCATCGCTTATTCCAACCTATTATAATATACTTTGTCCAATAATTAAAGAGAATATGCAAATACCTGTATTTGAAAAGAAAAGATAGTCTCATAAGTGAAACTATCTTTAAATTCTCTATTTTTCGATTTTTTTAATTTTTTCCCAACTGAATTGAGGATCTCCGAAATGTCCATAACATGCAGTTTTTGCATATACTGGTTTTTTCAGATCAAGTTCTTCAAGAATGTTACGTACTGAGAAATCAAAGTTCTTTTTAATGATTTCAAGTAGTTGCTCATCACTTGTAACTCCTGTACCAAATGTATCTACTAATAACGATACAGGTTCTCCTTTACCAATTGCATAAGCAACTTGAACTTCACAACGACGTGCAAGTTTATTAGCTACTACACTTTTGGCAACATAACGTGCATAATATGCTGCAGAACGGTCCACTTTAGTTGGATCTTTACTTGATAAACATCCTCCTCCAATACGTCCCATTCCACCGTATGTATCTACGACGATTTTACGTCCAGTTGTTCCTGAATCACCAAAGGATCCACCTACAATGAAACTTCCACTTGGGTTGATAATGTATTTTGTATTTTCATCAACAAGTTCTACTTCTAATGAAGGACGTACGACTTCATTCATAATAAGTTCTTTGATTTCTTCTTGGCTTACACCTTCAGCATGTTGTGTAGAAACAACAACTGTATCAATACGACTTACTTTATCATCTTTGTATTCAACAGATACTTGTGTTTTTCCATCTGGTTTTAAAATATCTGCATGTTGACGACGTACTTCTGTAAGTTTACGTGCCAGTTTGTGTGCATAATAAATTGGAGCAGGCATGTATTCATCAGATTCATCACATGCATAACCAAACATCAACCCTTGGTCACCAGCACCAACTTCTCCATCATTTTCTTCTACAGCAGCATAGATTTCTGCACTTTGACGGTTTACTTTCACAAGTACATTATAGTCTTCTTCATAGCCAATTTTCTTAATTACTGCTTTCGCGATTGCTGGATAATCAATTACTGCTTTCGTGTTTGCTTCTCCATAAATTAACACAAAATCATCTTTAATTGTCGCTTCCACCGCCATTTTACTATTTGGATCTTCACGTAATGCAGCATCTAAAATCGCATCAGCAATTTGGTCACAGATTTTATCTGAGTGCCCTTCAGTGATACTTTCACTGGTAAAAATGTAATCTTTCATCAATAAATTCCTTTCTGGCAATTAAAAAATGCCTCACGAGAAGGCATTGCTTTTTCAAGTATTCTTCTCTTATCGTTGTTAGCAGTACCACCTTTCACATATAGTGAGGTTGGCGTGGGATCTAACGAGCTAACTCTCTACCCCATCTCTTGATAATTGATGTATGGTTATTTAACCATAAAGGTACAAGTAAAGCAAGTATTTTCACCTTGAAATTATACCAGATTTACATCACTAACAAAAGGGTAGAAAAGAAAGCGTTATCACGTTATAATATGTAGGTAAATCTCGAGGAGAACATATATGATACTACTAATGGGTTACCAAAGATGTAGCACATGTCAAAAAGCAAAACGCTTTTTGGAAATGAATAATGTGCAGTTTAAAACAAGAGATATCGTAGCAGAGAAACTGACTGAAGAAGAACTGAGAAAGCTTTATGAAATGAGTAATGTATCACTTCAAAGTTTCTGGAATACCTCTGGAGGCGTGTATCGCCAAATGCGAATCAAAGATACGATTCATTCTATGAGTGAAGATGAACAAATCAAATTATTAGCTAGCAATGGAATGTTAGTAAAACGACCAATCTTAATGGTGAACGATCAAGTTACTGTTGGCTTCAAAGAAGCAACCTACCTAGATATGATTCGCCAGGCATAATGTGAAAAAATTAGACATCATATGATATAATAGCGATAAGCGAGGTGATAATATGCTTTTAGGCGAATCATTAGAAGACTACCTAGAAACCATCATGGTTCTGTCTGAACAAAGCGATAAAGTGCGTTCGATTGACGTAGCAAAAATGATGGGTGTCTCTAAACCAAGTGTAAATAAAGCTGTTAACAACTTAAAGGATCGCGGTCTCATCACCCAAGAAGTTTACGGTGGCATCACACTTACAAAGTCTGGAAAAGAAATGGGAGCGATGATTTTTCATCGTCACACAACCATCCGAAGCTTTTTGATTGAGGTATTGAAAGTTTCAGAAGAAATAGCAGAAAAAGATGCGTGTCGAATTGAACACATCATATCAAACGAAACATTCGAGAGTATTGAACGAATGATTAATGAGTATAAGAAATAGCGAGTCATACGCTATTTTTTATTTACCAAAAAAGAGGATGTTGCCATTATTTCTTGGCTTCATCCTCTTTGATTATTTCTTTGATGTTACGGATGGTTTCACATGCTGCTTTATCTGAACAGCCTGTGCAACTTCCTCCACACCCTATAATACCACTTGCTTTTCTTGCTTGGTGTTTTTTGTATTGCGTATAGACGATGAACCCCACAAAGCCAATAGCTAGTACAAGGACTACAATGTCTACAGGTTTCATAGTTCTAGAACCCCAGTAGGCTTCCCACGTTGTAGATTAAGAATGAAACAATCCAAGCAATCACAACCCAATATGTCATCGTAAATATAAATAACTTACGATCATTCATTTCTGCACGTAAAGCAGCAACTGCAGCCATACATGGAATACTTAATAAGTTAAATGCCATAAATGAGATGGCAGCAAGTGGCGTAAAGGTTTGTCCAATTGTTGCGACAAGAGATGTTGTTGCTTCATCTTCTCCCAAGAATTCTTCTTCACTTTCCATTCCTGTGTAAAGAACTCCCATTGTTGAAACGACCGCTTCTTTAGCAACAAGTCCTGTTAGAATGGCAACTACTGCTTTCCATCCAGCACTTCCACTTGCAAATCCTAATGGTCTAAAGATAAATGTAATAGAATCAGCAACTACTCCTAAGATACTTGTATCTGAGTTTGCTTCCACCATTTGTAAGGAGAAATCAAAGTTACCTAAAAACCAAAGAACAATTGTACTTGCAAGAATTACGGTTCCTGCACGTGTAATATATCCTTTTAATTTATCCCACAAACGTAGCATTAAGTTTTTAAACCGTGGCCAATGATAGGTTGGCATTTCCATAACAAACGGTGTTGTTTCTCCTTTAAATACAAGACGTTTAAGTAGAACTGCAGAAATCACAGCAACAAAGATTCCTAAGAAATATATTCCAAAAGTCATAATATCTGCATGATTCGGAAATACTGCAGCTGCAAAGATTGCCCAAATTGGTGCCTTTGCCCCACAAGACATATATGGAACTAGTAACATCGTAAGTTTTCGTTCCTTTTCACCTTCTAATGTACGAGCACCCATAATTGCTGGCACAGAACATCCAAACCCAGTTAATAATGGTAAGAATGCTTTTCCTGATAAACCAAAGCGACGTAGAATTCGGTCCATAATAAATACGACACGTGCCATATATCCACTATCTTCTAAGAATGATAGGAATAAGAAGATTAATAGAATTTGTGGAATAAACGATAATACACCACCAACTCCAGCAACAATCCCTTGAATGACTAATCCATATACCCATGCAGATGCACCTAGTGAATCAAGTAATCCAGTTAGTCCATCAGATATCCATTCAATTGGAATTTCAGTTAGCCCTTGAATATATACCCCAGGTGAAGCAATACCAAGTCCTAAGAAGTTTTCTGAAAACGTACAGTGGAAAATCAAAAACATAATTAGTGCAAATATTGGAAGTCCCACAATACGGTTTGTTAGTACCTTATCAATTTTATCGGATGTGCTCATTTCTCCAAGTACTTTTGATTTTTTAATCGCACTACGTAATTGTTCATCAATATACCCATAACGAATATCTGCCATTAATGCTTCGTTATCTTCAGTTAATGTTGTAATCTTTTCAATTTCAGCTTGCAAAGCTTTTACTTCATCAAACGATAAAATCTTCTCATCATTTTCTAACACTTTGCTTGCCGTAAAACATGGTTGTTTTACATTGTGTTTTGTAAATAAATCAACAAGTGAACGATATGAACTTTCTAGTTGTGTTCCACTAAAAATATCAAGTGGTTCACGTTTTTTTGCTAGTGCAGCAACTACATTCATCAGCTCATGAATATTTTCTCCACGAAGTGCACTGATTTCAATAACAGGCACACCCAGTTTTTGTTCAATTGCTTTCGTGTTGATTTCATCTTTTGTCTTTTTTACAACATCCATCATGTTTAGAGCGATAACTACAGGGATATCGGTTTCTAAGATTTGTGTTGTTAAATACAAGTTTCTTTCTAAGTTTGTTGCATCAACAATATTGATAATTGCATCTGGTTGCTCATTTACAATATAATCACGTGCAATTACTTCCTCTAATGTATATGGAGACAAAGAATAAACACCTGGAAGGTCAATAATGTCCATCGGTGTTTTCGCTTTTTTATAGGTTCCTTCTTTTTTATCAACCGTAACTCCTGCCCAGTTTCCAACTTTGGCAGTTGAACCAGTTAATTCGTTAAATAGTGTTGTTTTCCCACTGTTTGGATTTCCAACTAATGCAATCTTCATATCCTACTTAACCTCGATTTCTTGAGCTTCTGCTTTACGTAATGATAATTCATATCCACGTAATGTTATTTCAATAGGGTCTCCTAATGGTGCAACTTTACGTACATAAATTTCTGTATTTGGGGTGATTCCCATATCAAATATACGACGGCGAATCGGTCCTGCTCCATTTACCTTAGTGACAGTGACTGTTTCTCCAGGTTTTACATCTTTTAAATTCATAGTATTCCTCCCACAGCTTACGCAACAAAGATCTTTCTTGCTAAACTTTTATTCAATGCAATTCTTGCATCTTTCACTTGGATGATTAAATCTCCGCCACTTTCTTGAACAACAGCGATTTCACATCCAGGAACTAAACCTAAATCACGCAAACGTTTTTCTGAACCCTCATCTAAAGAGTATTTTAATACTTTTACTGATTTTCCTAATGGTGCGATAATTAATGGCATATGTATCATCCTTTCTTATTTTTCATTGTAATGTTAGCACTGGTTAACCTCCTTGTCAATGATTTGTTAACTATTTCTAACTCAAGATAAAACTTTTTAGAACATATCAGTTGACACATACTTTTATATCGTGTATTATGTGGATAGTTAGTTATGACTAACTTGTATGTCTGGGACTCCTTTATGACAATCTTACCCAATTATTTCTTATGCGATCCTTTTAAGAAATCAAGAGACATAACTAAAAAGCATGCGATGGCATGCTTTTTTCTATTCTGATACTTTATCTTGTAAAATCAATTCTAACTCATTACCTGCATAATCTTGAATATATAGTTTTCCGACTACCTCAAAATCACAATTCACGATAATGGTATTTGTCTCATAATCAATTTGCATATCCTTTTGTACAAGTTCATCATTTTCATAATAACGTAAACTTCCATAATTTACTTTTGATGCATTATCTTTTAATTGAATCGTATATGTTGTATTTGCAATGGAATAGTTTTCTACATCTGGACTTTCAAAATCAAATGAGTCAATACTCACAATACGCTCATCGATTTGTTTTCCATCTAACATTAAAGTTACTGCATATTCTCCATTTTCATGAATCATTAATGATGAATCTCCATCAACTAGTATTTCATCATATGCGTCATTTGTTGTTTTAACATGTAGCTCAAATGCTTTTTTTGTCCAATCTTTAGGGTATTCAATCGATTCAATTTTCGCTTGTTCGATTGCTGTAGCAGGAGCTTTTTGTTCCAACTTTACTGGTGTTGGTTCTTGTTGGTTTAAGTAAACTACACCTGCAATACCAGCAACACCAACCACCGCTGCAATTGCAGCCTTCGTCGAGAAAGCCATGGATGCCCCTTTTGCAGCAACTACAGCACTTCCTACGCCAATACTGGCGTTTTGAACTACTGGTGTTTGTACACTTGCAGCCATTGTCTCATACACAATATTGAATAATGATGGAGTTAATACAAAACCAGGAATCGTTTTCGCAGAGATTCCTTGATTTTCCAAAATCGTTTTCAACTTATTTTTCATATGATACAACCGCGAGTGAACTGTTCCTTCTGGAATACTTAATATTTCTGATATCTCAGATACTGATAGTTGGTCATAATAACGAAGTACACCTACTGTTCGAAGTGCAGGCTTTAGTGATTGAATACTATCATAAATTGTCTTTTGAAGTTCTTTATTTTCTATGATTTCTTTTGCATCTTTTTGCGAAATGTCTTCGAAATCTTCAACTGTCATTTCATCACCCAAATCTACATATGGTTCTCTTTTTTGATCATAGTCGTAACATACATTTAATGTAATTCGCTTAATCCACGTATAAAATGCCGCTGGATTTTCTAGTTTTTGTAGATTTTTATGCACGCGAATAAAAACATCTTGCACTACATCACGCGCACTATTTTCATTGTGTAAATAATTCCATGCTGTGAAATATACATTATCTACATATTCATCATAGAGTTGTTTAAATGCTTCTTGGTTCCCTTGTTTTGCTTGATCAATTATATTTACTAATTTCTCTTTATCTTTCATACACACCTTCACACATAGACCTTGCTATGTCTCTTAATTACCTTATCCATTATCTTTCATTTTCATATCATTCGTCAATTATCTCCATAGAAAAATTTGTGCATTTATATACACATATTTAAACACAAAGAATTGATCAACTTTACTTCACTGAAAGATATTTACAGATACGCTTATACATATCATCTTTTTGTGTTGTATTCATTGTTTCTTGACTCCCCCAAGTTTTCAGCACAAAACGCAATATCTCATCAGATAATTCATTTCTTGTTAATTCATTTTTTCGTCTATTTTGCACTATCTTCTTCCTATCATCGTTTTCCATAATCTCCACCCTATACATTTGAACTTATAAACACAAATAGGACGTGAATCGTCCTATTTGTTTACATCTTTATGCTTTTTTTCTTCTTCTTAACAACAAAGAAAGAATTGCGATTCCACTTAAGTACACCATTGCAACTAAAGGTGTTGATGATGTTGTATCACCTGTATCTACGGATTTACTTGGATTGATAATCAATTCCTTTTCCGGAGCCTTTGAAGGATTTGAAGTTCCAGGTGTTTCTGGTTTTGGATCTTCTTTAGGTGTTTCATATGTATTTGTGATTGTGTAATCGTTTGTATCATTTGTTGTTACGGAAGATGTATAGTTTTTAGGTACGTCTACTTCTTCTACTGTATATACAATTTCTTTATCTAACGCTAATACGTCTAGATTATTCCATGTATATGTCCATTTGTTTGATTCACTTAAAATTACGATATCAGAGTATGTAATCTCTCCATCTTTATTCATCACTAATCGAACATTTACACTGTCTGGACGTACTGACGCATTATCGTTTGACCATTTTTTATCTACTGTCACACTTGTTTTTGGCATTTCAAATGTATTTGTAATCGTATAATCATTTGACTTATTTGTAATTACTGCATCTGTGTAATACTGAGGAACATTGATTTCTCTTACACTGTATGTAATTGCATCTGCTCCTGAAAGTAAATCTAAGTTTGTCCATGTTTTTGTCCAGTTCACACTTTCATCTAGTTCAACTGTTTCAACTACACTTTCTACTCCATTTATTGTAGCTACCAATTCTACTTCTACACTATCTGGACGAATTGCTGCATAGTCATTTAGCCATTCTTTATCCACTGTTACATCTATCTTTGGCATTTCAAATGTATTTGTGATTGTGTAATCATTTGGTCCGTTTGTAATTACTGCATCTGTGTAGTATTGAGGAATATTGATTTCTCTTACACTGTATGTAATCGCATCTGCTCCTGAAAGTAAGTCTAAGTTTGTCCATGTTTTTGTCCAGTTTACACTTTCATCTAGTTCAACTGTTTCAACTACACTTTCTACTCCATTTACTGTAGCTACTAATTCTACTTCTACACTATCTGGACGAATTGCCGCATAGTCGTTTATCCATTCTTTATCTACTGTTACATCCGTTTTTGGCATTTCAAATGTGTTCGTGATTGTGTAATCATTTGGTCCGTTTATAATCACAGCATCTGTATAATGCGCAGGAACACCAACTTCTTCTACTGTATATGTAATTTCGTCTGTTCCATCTAACATTGGTAAATCTCTCCACGTAAATGACCAATTGTTGTCTTTATCTAATGTTTCAGGGATTGAACATGTTGATTGTCCATTTATCGTTGTTATTAACTGCACTTGAACACTTGATGGACGTACAGCATCATTGTCATTTATCCATAGTTTATTAACTGATACATCTGTTTTTGGCATTACAAACGTATTTGTAATCGTAAAGTCATTTGTATTATTTTCTGTAACTTTAGATGTATAGTTTGTCGGAACTGTTTTTTCTCTTACAGTATAGACAATTTCATCAGCACCTGATAGTGCATCTAAATTTGTCCATGTATACTCCCAATTTATATTCTTATCTAAAGTGACAGTATCTTTTACTGTGCTTGTCGTTCCAACTGTAGCAATTAATTCGACATCAATACTTGTTGGGCGGTTTCCTTCAACTCCTCCAACCCATTCTTTATTTACACTGACACTTGTCTTAGGCATATCAAAGGTATTATTAATCGTCCAGTTATTTTTACTGTCTTCTACTACTTCAGATGTATAGTTTGTTGGAACTGTTTTCTCTCTTACAAAGTATGCAGCATCTTTTCCATTTATATAGTAGTCCAAATCTGTCCATGTATATGTCCAACCTGATGTTGCATATAGTGTCACTGTATCGATGATAGTTTCTTTTGCTCCATCTGTTGTATACAATTCTACTTCGATACTAGCCGGTCTATTTCCCACAGCATCTTGGAACCATGCCTTATTTACAGTAAAACTAGTTTTTGGCATTACGAATGTATTTGTGATCGTAAAGTCATTCTCAGAGTTTTTTGTTACTACACCGGTATATAAACTTGTAAGATTTCTCTCTTCAACTGTGTATACAATTGTTTCGTTTCCTTCATAAACAGGTAAATCTACCCAAGTGTGTTGCCATTTACCATTCGTATCTGAAGTTAATGTTACCGTTTTGTATTCTTCATTTTGTCCATTTACTGTTTTAATCAATACAACATCAACAGATGTAGGACGTAAAACACTATGCGTTGCATCACCTTCCCAAACTTTTTCTACATGTACTGAAGTTTTTGGGATGTATGTATTTCGAATTGTAAAATCATTATATGAATTTGTGATGGTTTCTGAAGTGTATCCGGCAGGTACTTCCACTTCTTTTACAGAATACGTAATTTCTTTTCCGTTTGTATCGGCTAATGGAAGTTTCGTCCATTCTCCATACCAATTATTCGTTGCACTTAAAGTTACAGGATTTTTCCCAGTAACTTTCGTTGGTTGTGAACCATCTACTGATTGATATAACTCAACTTCAATCGATGTTGGTTGTACTGTATTTCCTAAGTGTTCCCACTCTTTTAATACTTTTACCGTTGTCGTTGCTGTTCCAATTCCAGCCCCACCATGGATTAGTTTTGGTTCAAATACGATATGAGATTCATCTTCATATCCTGTTCCTTGCAATGTCCCTTTATTTAGGTACATTCCATCTGGATGTTCTTCTGTAATACGTGTTTTGTATCTCACATACAAACTCAATCCAGTTTGCTTTGCTTCTAGTCGATTTTCATCTGTAGCAATTGCAGAATCAGGAAGCGCAGTTGATGCTCCTCTTATTAAATCTCCAAGTTCTACAGTAAATCCTTTATTATTCGCATGAAATGTAAATCTTTCAGGTGTAGTAGAAGATGTATAGTATCCAAGCATTGTTTCTGTAGGATTATTTTTTTCATCCCAATCAATTTTTCCAATATCAACTCGTACATACGTATTTCCTTCTAATCCAGCAATCAATTCATGATTATCCATAATATCATCAACAAATACTGCATTAGGAATATCTGCTCCTGCTACATTAATTCTTGCAGTCCAGTTAATAATTGTCGGATCTTCAGAATCCTGACTTCCCCATTTTGCAAGCATTTCATTTCGATCAACCGTACTTTTCTTACCAACATTTACGGTTTGTGTTTCGCCATCTTTTACAAATTGAAGTTCATATTTTGTCAATTCATCTATGACATCTCTATCCCAATATGCACCAATGTAAAAGTATCCACTACGACCAGTTTTTGCTTCAAAGTAATCATTGAAGGTAATCGTAATCGTTTTATCTGTTTTATTTACAGTTGCGGTTCCGATTGTTGCTTCTTCATTTAAAGCATCCGTCGCTTTTAAATCAAATGTCATATTGCCTACACTAAGCTCATTTGGTAGTTGAATTGTTAGTGTATCTCCACTGTTTACTTCATATGCATCAGCAAAGTTGAAATCATAACGCACAAGCAATGCATCATAATAACCAAACCACTCTTTTACGACACCATTTAAATCTGTCAACTGTCCACCTGTCACAAAGTCTTCCGTAGGAATTTCTTTATTAGTTGCTGCAAGTGTTTCTCCAGTGAATCCTAGCACACCAAGAAACATGCAAAAAACTAATAGTAATTTTGCAATCTTTTTCATTTTTTCTCCTTATAACACACATAATTTATTCTATTTCCATACACATATAAAAAGGCAAGAAAAAGCAATCCAGGGATATTGATGGATTGCTTTTCAACTCCAATTTTGTGTGTGTATGTGAAGTTGAAAAGGTTCCGTTGAACCTTTCACCTTCATAGACTTGAACATTATATAAAATCTTCAAAAAAATCTTGAATTAATTACATTTTTTTCACTTAATATTTGATTTGTGTAAATTCGGTGCGTTTTGACATTAAAAAAACACCATTTTCTAGATAGATTTCCTAGTTCATGGTGTCTATAAGTATTATTTACATGTATAGTCGAGTTGATCTTCTACTCGTTTTTTAAAACTCTTCAATGATAGATTTTCCGTTAAATAAAAATCACTATAATTACGTTCCTTAAGTTGATCTAAATTTAATTCTAACTCAATATATCCCATACGTGTTTTCCCATCATATGTACCTTCAGCACTAATCCCTTCTTTGTGGAAGGACTCAACATTTTGCTTCCAGTAATCAGCAAAATCTTTCTCACCAACTTCATCAAGAACATCATCTTCGATATATTGCTCAGACGAAAAGTGTAGATAATGGATTTTATCATCTTCATACCGAACGACAATCTTTCCTTTATCATCATCTTTTTTATATGTACAAACCATTTCTGATTCATCACTATCACATGCGACCATCATAAGACACATCGCAATAATAACTAGTAGTTTTTTCATCGCTACTCCTTATACGTTATGGTAAATAAATAACATACGATCTTTTCCGTTAAGATCTTTTAGTACTTCTTTTTTATCATTTGGGAAATATATATCAGCTTCTTTTAATAATGCATCTTTTTGGTTATAGCCAATCTCAAAAGCTAAAAAGCTTTTCTCTTTAATGACTTTATGTGCATGTTTAAAAATTTCTTTATAGAAATGCAAGCCATCACTTCCACCAAATAAAGCAACATGTGGCTCAAAATCAACGACACTATCTTCCATTTTCTCATCTTGAGGAATATAAGGAGGATTGCTAATTAAGATATCTACTTTATGGCTGCTTTCAATAAATGGTTGTAACATATCTCCAACCTTGAAAGTAACATTTGCTTCTAAGTTTTTTGCATTTTCTTTTGCCACAGCAATTGCATGTTCACTAATATCACTTGCTTGCATGTGGATATTTTTTTCTTCAAGAGCTACAGCGATTGCAATTGCTCCACTTCCACAGCCAACATCGATAGCCTCCACTTCTTGTCCAGCAAAGAATTCATCATAACTTGCTAGTACATTTGCAACCAATTCTTCAGTTTCTGGACGTGGAATAAGTACATCCTCATTTACTAAAAACTTGAATCCATAAAAATAAGAATATCCTAGAATATGATCTAATGGTTCATGTGCAAGTAGACGGTCTACTTTTTTATAATATGCATCCACAAGAGCATCATCCATTTCTTGATCAAATTCCGCATATAAATTATGCGATTCTAAATTCGCAAGTTCTAATAATAAGAATAATGGTGCTTGTTCACCAACACCTGCATCAATGCAAAGTTGTTGTGCTCTGCGTAAGGCTTCACGATACAACATTATGCGTTACCAGCAAGTTTATCCTGTTGATCTTGTTCAAGTAAGGCAACGATAATATCATCCAATTTCCCTTCCATGATACGATCCAATTGTTGAAGTGTTAAACCAATACGGTGATCAGTTACACGGTTTTGTGGATAGTTATATGTACGGATTTTCTCACTACGGTCTCCCGTACCAAGTTTACTTTTTCTTTCTGCATGACGTTCTTCTTCTTCACGACGTTTCATTTCGCTATATACTTTTGAACGAATTTGCGTTAATGCAGTTTCACGGTTCGCATGTTGACTACGACCATCTTGACATTTTACTGTAATTCCTGTTGGAATGTGGGTAATACGAACTGCGGAATCCGTTTTATTGACGTGTTGTCCTCCGGCTCCACTTGCTCGCATTGTATCGATTTCCAAATCATTTGGATTAATATCAATTTCATCTTCTTCGATTTCTGGGTCAACTAGTACTGTTGCAGTTGATGTATGTACACGCCCTTGTGTTTCAGTCTTTGGTACACGTTGTACCCTGTGACTTCCACTTTCAAACTTTAAGTGTCCATATACTTCCGCACCTTTCACCATAAAAGCGATACGGGTAAATCCACCTGCTTCACTTTCTTGCGCTTCAAGTACTTCCATTTTCCAACCTTTGCTTTCTGCATATTTTGAATACATGCGGTATAAATCACCAGCAAAGATATTTCCTTCATCTCCTCCAGCAGCTCCACGAATTTCCATAATTGCATTATTTTGATCTGCAGGATCTTTTGGAATCAATAAAATTTCTAGACGATCAAGTAATTCTTGTTTACGTGGTTGTAATTCATCTAATTCCATTTTTGCCATTTCTTTAACTTCAGGATCATGTTCTTCCATTAAAGCAGTCGCATCTTCAATTCCTTGTACGACTTTTTTATATTCTTGGTAAGTCTCTACAGCTTGTGTCATCGCAGCTTGTTCTTTTCCAAGTTTAGCCATACGACGATTATCAGCAAGCACTTCAGGACTCATCATCAATTCACTAAGTTCATTGTAGCGATCGATCATTCCATCTAAACGTTCTGTCATTGCACTCATATTGTTTTTCTCCTATATCATTTTATATTATAGCATATTGCTATCAAGACTAGAAAAAAAGCAAAGTTTCCTTTGCTTTTCTATTTAACTCCGTATTTCTTGTTAAATTTCTCGATACGTCCTTGCGCAGCAGCGAAACGTTGTCTTCCTGTGTAGAATGGGTGACAGTGTGAACAAGTATCTACTTTTAATTCTTTAGCAGTAGATCCCACAGCATATTCCGTTCCACATGTTGAACATTTAACAGTGATTTTGTGGTATTCTGGGTGAATTCCTTTTTTCATATCTTCTCTCCTTCCGCCTTAAGTTCTATGCGAACTCAAAGTAAGTTGCTATATTATATTACCACATTTTTGCCAGAATGCAATACTTAATTGTCTGAATCAATCGTTACTTTTTCAATCTTTGCACCTAAGCTTTTTAGCTTACCTACAATATTTTCGTAACCACGTTCAATGTGATAAATCTCATCGATTTCTGTTGTTCCTGATGCTATTAAACCAGCAATAATCAAACTTGCTCCACAACGTAAATCCGTTGCAGTAACACTTGTTCCAGATAATTTTGTTGGTCCATTAATAAATGAGCTTGGCGTACGCACATCAATGTCTGCACCCATCTTATTCAATTCATGACAGTGTTTGAAACGTTCTGTATAAATCGTTTCAGTAACAACACTTTGTCCATCACATTGCGTTAGAAGTGTCGTTAGCGGTTGTTGCATATCTGTTGCAAACCCTGGATATGGTGCGGTCTTAATATCTACAGGCTTAAGCACTTCATTACGTCCTTTGACCAAAATTGAATCCACGTTGACTTCCATATTTACACCAATATCATCCAACTTAGAAATAAGTCCTTCTAAATGTTGTGGAATTACGTTTTCAATTGTAATGTCATTTCCTGCAGTTGCAGCCAATGTTAAGTACGTAGCTGCTTCAATGCGGTCTGGAATAATTTCGTGGAAACATCCATGCAGTGTATCAACTCCTGTAATTGTGATCACATTGGTTCCCATTCCACGAATTTGTGCACCCATCTTATTTAATAAGGTTGCAATATCAATAATTTCTGGTTCTTTTGCGGCATTCTCAATCGTTGTTTTTCCTTTTGCGAATACAGCAGCACACATAATATTGATCGTTGCTCCTACACTTGAAACATCAAGGAAGATTTTATCTCCAACAAGTTCATCTGCTTCAATAATGTAACTTCCACCTTCATAGTTTACTTTTGCCCCAAGCGTTTCAAATCCTTTTAAATGCAAATCGATAGGTCGAGGACCTAAATAACATCCTCCTGGCATTTTAATTTCGACACGTTTGTATTTTGCAAGTAGAACTCCCATGAAGTAATACGATGCACGTAGTTTTGTCACCGTATCGCTATTCATTGGTTTATTTTCCATATTTGAAGGATCAATGATTAAATGATTTCCATTTTCTCCTTTAATAAGAACATTGACACCAAGTTCTTCTAATAATATTTTTAGTGATTTAACATCACTTATATTTGGAACACCTACAATTGTCACTGGTTCATCTGCTAAAATCGCTGCCGGAATCAGTGCAACCGTTGCATTTTTTGAGCCTGATATTTTTACATGACCAGTTAAGTTATGGCCACCTTCAATTCGAATAATTTCTTTCATTTATACATTCAACTCCTTAGTCGCCCTACCATTATAATTCATTTTATAAAAATTGGGAAGCAATAAGAAAAAAACAACAAACCCGAAGATCTGTTGTTAGATTTTTTATCCGATGCGAATGAATACAGGTCCTGACCCCATGTATGCACTAGCAATTACTGTACTTCCCATGTATCCACCGTGAACAGCTTGTCCGTTTCCGATGTAAACAGCGATATGTGGTACTCCAGCTCCAGCGTTATCGTAGTAAATTAAGTCACCTGGTTGTGCTTCACTAGCTGATACAATCGTTCCTAAACTCATGTATTCTGCTGGCCAACCGTGGAAGTAAATCCCTACTGCTGCAAGCGCGTTAGATGCAAGTGCTGTACAGTCTTGTGCAACACCTAGTTGAGCAAGTGCAGCTGATGCAATTGCGCTTCCCCCAGCATATGAAGGTGCACTTTGTGCAATTTCAGAAGCACGGTTGTAGTCTCCGCTTTCGATTGCTGCTTGACGTTCTTCTTCTAATTCAGCTTCACGTCTAGCTTCTGCAGCTTCTTCATCTTCAGTTACTGTTGCAACTAATTTTGATTCTGTTTTATTTCCGTGTGTATCTACAGCAGTGTATGTAAATGTGTAATCCCCATCAATGTAAAGATCTTCATCATTTGCATCAATTGATCCAGTTACTGTGTAGTTTACTGTTTCATCATAGTTGTCATACACTCTAGCAACATATTCCTTAGGATCAAAGTTGTCTGTATCTAATACATCAACATGCGTTGTCGTAAGTGCAATTGTTGGTGCTTGTGTATCAACCATATCTACATCAAATGTGTACGTACGTGCTACATTAGCATTTTTTAAATCAGTATCTTTATCTGAAGCAACTTCAATACCTTGTAAATCTGTTGCATATACTTCTTTAGGTTCAACTTTTACTTCAATTTGTGTTTCTTTTAACTCTCTTGCTTGTGGCTTGTTGATATCAACAATAAAGTTACCAATCTCGTAAGTTGATTTTGTTGGTTCCACTGTAATTGGTTTTACACCATACACAGTTTCGTTTTCATCAGCAACGATATCTTTTACCATATCTAGGATTGCTGAATCATCACCATAGTTTACGCTAACTACTTTGTTGTTGTAAGCAATAGCTTCTGTTGGTTTTGCTAATACTTCTGCATTTACTTTTACACGACTGAATCCTGTTACGGTAAATGTTAATGCGAATACAACTGTTGCTGTAGCTGTTGTTCCTACAAAGTGTTTGAAGTTAAAGTGTACATGTTCTTGAAATAACGATTTTACTTTCGCAATTTCTGTACCACTTAAGCGATTGAACTTTGCTGCCATGTTTTTTGCAAATGCAACAAATGTTGGAATCCCTTCTTCTTTTATATATGTGATCCCAAGTTTTAAATTCTCAAGACCCTTGTTTTCTAATTCTTTAATCTTAATAAGTGTTTTCTGTAAATCCATTGAGTCACCTCTCGTTTTCGTCTTTGTAATAATAACATAAGGCAACCTAAAAATAAGCGTATCCCAAAGTTTCACAAATTTATCTAAAAGCCCATGAATAAAGGGTTTTTGACACTTACAAAGAAAAAATATTAGTTATATAACATAAAGTAATTAGGAAATAAACACGATTTTCGGGCATTTTTAGTGAAATTGGTATAATTTCCTGTTTCGTATATATAAATTAGGTAGTATATGATATAGCATCTTGCCTTATTTTACATAAACCCACAAAAAAAATGGTGAGTATTTCACCATTTAGCTTAACTTTCTTTTTGTACAAGAGCATCACGGATTTGTTCAAGCAATACCACTTCATCACTTTTTGTAACTGCAGCTTCTTCTTTCTTTTGGAAACGTCCGATAATACGAATCACCACAAAGATACAGAATGCAATAATCAAAAAGTTAATTACATTTTGAATAAATGCTCCGTAATTTAATAATACTGGTTCTCCTCCACGTTCACCGATTTTAAGTGATGCTGCTGCAAGTTCACTTGAATCTGTTAACAATGCAATGAATGGCATAATCAAATCATTAACAATGGAATTGATGATGGTACTAAAAGCACCCCCAATAACAACCCCAACAGCCATATCGATCATATTTCCACGCATCGCAAACGCTTTAAAATCCTTTAAAAAATTTCTCATATACGATTCTCTCCTGGTATATTATAAATGACTCATGTAACAGTCATCTACAGCATACCTTTCCTTTCTATCAACCGTATTTAAACCATGGTTGATTATGGTT
>NZ_SODD01000015.1:21178-44938 GCF_004365815.1 Breznakia blatticola | reverse complement strand
AGTATGTTGAGAATCAATAAACCCCGAACTTCTATATTGCAGGTGTTTATCTATAGGAGAAAACATCCCCTTGTTTTTGAATAGCTAATCTAAAACCCCATGTTGCTGATAATACTCTTTATATATATAGATTGACTTGTATGCTGTTTTTTTGTTTTACCAGGAAGGAGTGATTCGGTGGATGATAGACATAGCATAAAAGACTACGACATTATTATTCACAACGTATGTTTCGACCTTAAGTAAAAAGAAATATCTTGATACAACCTTGCGAAGGATGCGAACATTGGATATTCAATTCTATGGAAGAAGCTAAATCCTAAAAAGGATGTTACTTTCTCAGTTAAAAAATCTGCATAGGGTTGCAAGTACACTGGATATTACGATAGCAGAAATTACAAAGTAAAAATAAAACTAACAAGAGCAAAAAACTAACTTCTTTCTTGGCAATATAATTAAGTTCGTGTATTTGCTTTGAAAAATTAAATAATCTGCGATAACTTTTAAAGTGCGTGTGCGTCTATTTATAATACTTTTCTCATCATACGGCTGGAAATTCTTAATTATAAAATGCAATATGATTCACAATACATAGAATTAAAGTTATTACGACTGATAAATAAGCATATTGATATTTGATATAATTATAAACATATGATAATGTGTAACTATATAATAAAGAAACAGATATAATCAAAAATGAATAATAGGAAAATGTATCATTCCATAGTTTGATGCATAAAGATAATGATCAAAGGATGTTAGAAACTGGGGATTAATATACTTTTGATGAGACAACCGATAAAACAAATACACTTTGCTGTACTTGCTAAGAAGTAAATAAATAAATATTCAGATTAAGTTTGGTTATATGCAAGTTTCAAGAAAGGGAAAACATGAATAAATTAATTATAATCGTATTGTTAAGTGCTAACTTTGTTGTTGATGGAATGGATTATGTCTATTAGCATAAAAAAAACAAGCAAACTTTATTGCTTGGTCTGTTTGTTGTTGATTATTACATCATGTACTAGTAAAAATGGTGTTAATGAATCAGGTGAAAAAACTTTGAATGATATTAAACCGATAGTTGATATTGAAATTCTAAATGCAGCATCAAAATTAGATTTTTCAGATACAATTTCTCAAGAATATGAACTTGTTAATCCAACTGAAGGTGCACTATTTGTTCCAAAGAGAATAACTGATTCAAAAAAAGTAGTTGGAGTTTCATACAAAAGAAATAGCGAGCATACATATCAAGATTCTCTTTTAGTATATGATTTAGAAATAAAAGAATATATCGAAATAGAAAAATAGAACTCAATGAGATGATCCAAGTTTTGGACGTTAATAATGATTATATTTTTTATTGTGTGAGAAGTGAAAATGAAAGTCTTATAAATGTAGAATATATATTGTATGATTTTGATAAAAACAACTCTTCTTCAGTACGAAATGAGAAAGTCGATAGAGAAAATTTCGATACACCTGGAGGAGTCATTCATAATAATGAATTGTATTTCATACTACCAGTTATTGAGGGTGGACAATTGATTTGTTACGATACAAAGAGCGATGAATATTCAGTTTTACTAAAAGGAGTAATTCATGAGTCATTTACAATTCTAAATGATGAGTTGTACTATATATTAATAGATAACGTTGAAATGAATACAGAACTGAATAAAATAAACTTGAAATCAAAAAAGAGCAAATTTTTAGCTTCTCAAAATTATAATGATGATCAGCAGTTTATTAATCAATTGTTTAATGATGGAAAGAAAGTGTATATTTTAGTCGATAGTTCATCAGATTATTCAGCAGTTTATTCATTAGATGAAAAAAACAATACGATAAATGAGTTATTCAAAACCGACTACATGGGTACGGTCAGTATGGTCAAGGATTCTATCTACTGGAATGGTAAAGCAACATTACCAGGTAGAAGCAGATTACAGTATTATATTTATAATACGAACACAAATGAAGAGATAGTATTTAAGGGAAATCAAATTACAGCTAACAATTCGGATGTGTGTTGGATTGAATTTATAGATGAAGAAAATGAAGCCCCTTATGGTTATGGATTCTCAAGTGAGTACGCAAGGACTTTGTGTGGTCATCAAGTAGATTCTAAAGAATAAAATAATTACATGTGATTTCAGGAAATTAATATTGGTTGCTGCTTATCAAAGTATTATCGTTTACTGAAACAATAATTGACAAAAGAAATGAATGGACAATAAAAGCTAGAAACAAAGAATAAATCTAAGTTTCTAGCTTGTTTTAGTTTATGTTATACACGCAATTAATTCCTTGAATGTTTTGAACCAAGGAAATAAGTTCGGATTCATCCATAGTGTTTGATATTTGTAAGGAGATGATTGTTGAGTAACTATTTTCCTTTACATTTAAGTTTTTGAGTAGATGATTGTCTTCATTTACTAACTCAATTTTATGGTTTTTCATGAGTAAAATCATGCTACTTAAATCAAATGATGAAGTATATTCTATATATAAATCAATAGTTACTTGGTTTGCTTGTGTAGAAAAATGTTTACTAAGCAGCTTTAAGACGAATAGTTCAAGTATAGTTGCCACAAATGCTCCAAAGTAAAAGCCAATCCCAACAGCTAATCCGATACAAGCACTAAACCAAATGCTTGCTGCAGAAGTAAGTCCTTTGATTCGATCATTACCAGTAACTAAAATCATACCTGCTCCAAGAAAACCAATTCCACTAATAACCTGTGCAGGCAATCGTGTAATATCTCCTAGACCGTAATTTACAAAGCAATATTCGCTTGTAAGCATAACAAGGGTTGAACCAATACAAACAAGAGAATGTGTTTTTAAACCCGCTGGACTTCCTTTTTTTGAACGATCAAATCCAATTGATGCTCCAAATATCATAGACATAGTTAGACGAATGAAGATGGAAAGAATATCAAATTGTTCAAACATATTTCACCAACTCGCTTGAATGCATTATACAATTTAGTTGTATGACAGTATCATCGATAAATGTAAGTTCATCTATATCGCTAAAATTAACAAGTGTTTTCATTGTTTAATATCCTCCTTCATAAACATATAGTATAGTTGAATCACTCTAAATAGACAACGAGAAAATATGAATTGTTTTTTATGTCAAAAATATATTTATGTAGTATCATTAACTTAAAGATAACGATAAGAAAGGAGCGAAATCTATGATTATTATTTTAGCAATTATTGCGTTTTGTTATTTTGGTGGTATATATAATGAATTACTCAAAATACGAAGATTATTAGAAAAGCAGGAACAAAGAATACATAATGAGTCACAAACATGAAGCTGAAGTAAGAATTACATTCAAGAACTGGCAATCAGAATTGAAAATTCTTTCATTTAATGTAAAAAGTTTCTTTTTTGATTGACATATATTTACATAATCGGTAAAATGGTAATAATTAAACAAAGAAGTGAAGTAGTAAATCCTTTTTGGAAATTAGAGATGCTATGGCTGGTGAAAATAGCACTGAGAAAAGTTTTGAATTCATCACGGAGTTGCTTGTCACAAAAGGCAAGCTGGTTAACAACCATTATCTTGTGTACCAAAGAGGTCATCAGTTTTGATGGCAAACGAGGTGGTAACGCGGTGATTCATCGTCCTCATAATGAGGACTTTTTTTGTTTATTGAGTCATAGGGGGAAATAGTTATGAAAAAACTTGGAGTCGTATCATTACTAGTTTGTATGTGTCTAACGCTTGTAGCGTGTAATGAAGAAGAAAAAGCAGAAGGACATGCAACTATCGGAGTCATTCAATATGCAGAACATCCAGCATTGGATAAAACATATGAAGGATTTATTGATGCCTTAAAAGAAGAAGGATTTGAAGAGGGAAAGAACTTAACAATTAATCGCAATAATGCGCAAAGTGATAGTTCTACAAATGAGACAATTGCAGACAAACTTGTAAATGACAATCCAGATTTAATCTATGCGATTGCAACACCAAGTGCACAAGCAGTTGCACAAAAAACACAAGATATTCCTATCGTGGTAAATGCAGTAACTGATCCTAAAACATCAGGAATTGTTGCTTGTAATGAAGAGCCAGGGGGAAATGTTACTGGGGTTAGTGATTTAACGCCAGTGAAGGAACAAATTTCTTTGATTAAGGAATTTATGCCAGATGTAAAAAAAGTTGCAATTATGTATACGAATTCTGAAGATAATTCAAAATTCCAAGCAGATATTGCAGCAGAAGCACTTAAAAAAGAAGGAATTGAATATCAAGAAACAACAGTTTCTGATATTAGTCAAATTCAACAAGTTGCAGAGAGTTTAGTTGGTCAAGTTGATGCAGTGTATATTCCAACAGATAACTTACTAGCTGAAGGAATTGCAACAGTAACACAAGTAACCAACGAAAAAGGAATTCCTTGTATTGTTGGTGAAAAAGGAATGACAGAAGGTGGTGGTCTTGCATCATATGCAATTGACTATTACAAGTTAGGGCAACTTGCAGGAAAACAAGCAGCAAAAATCCTACGTGGTGAAGCTGTTGCTGCAGATATGCCAATTGAATACTTAACTGGTGATGAATTAGAGCTTGTAATCAATAAAAAGGTTGCAGATTTAGTGAATATCACAATTCCTGAAAGTTTACTTGATAAAGCGACAGTTTTAGAATAAGTTGACTTTAACGAATGAACAAACTACAATTGAATGCATAACAGACGTAGAAATGAACAAGTAATGATCCTTTGGAAACAAGAGATGCTATGGTGGTGAAAATAGCACATAAGAAGGTGAATGAATACATCATGGAGTCGAGTACCGAACGTTTATATATCAGTAGGCTACCTCTGGTTAACACCCATTACCGTGTTTTGAGTTGTTATACATATTGTATAAAACAGAGGTGGTACCGCGGTTTCTAAATCGTCCTCATTCGAGGGCGTTTTTTTTATACACAAATAGTCGAAGGGAGTATTAAAATGAAAAAGTTAATGATGATTTGCATGAGTTTATTAATGGTTATAGGTTTAGTTGCTTGTGATGATGATACAGAAGGGATGAAAAAAGTTGGAATTATCCAATATGCACAACACCCTGCTTTAGATCAAGCACACGATGGTTTTATCGATGCATTAAAAGATGAAGGATTTGAAGAGGGGAAAAACATTACATTTGATGATCAAAATGCGCAAGGTGAAGGAAGCAATGCAGAAACAATTGCAGATAAACTAGTTAATGATGGGAATGATTTAATTTATGCAATTGCAACACCAAGTGCGATTGCCGCTGCACAAAAAACAACAGAAATTCCAATTGTTATTTCTGCAGTTACAAATCCAGAAGATTCAAAACTTGTAAAATCAAATGAGAAACCAGGTGGAAATGTAACAGGAGTTAGTGATTTAACACCAGTTGAAGATCAAATTGATTTGCTAGTAAAACTTGCTCCTGAAGTAAAAAGTGTAGCTGTCATGTATACAAATGCAGAACGTAATAGTGAACTGCAATACGAAATTGCTAAAAAAGCACTTGAAGCAAAAGGAATTAAAGTAGAAGCAGCAACCGTATCTGAATCAAATCAAGTACAACAAGTTGCAGAAAGCTTAGTTGGAAAAGTAGATGCAATCTATGTCCCAACAGATAACATGGTAAGTGAAAGTATTGCAAATGTTGTCAGTGTAACAAATGAACATAATATGCCAACAATTGTTGGAGAAATTGCAATGGTTGAAAAAGGAGCGCTTGCTACATACGGAATTAACTACTACGACATTGGATATTTAGCAGGAAAACAAGCTGCTAAAATCTTACGTGGTGAAGCTGAACCAAAAGATATGCCAATTGAATACTCTTCTGAAGATAAATTAGAAATGGGATTCAATGAGAGTACAGCAAAAAAACTAGGAATTACGATTCCTGAAGAGTTATTAAAAGAAGCAAAAATTGTGAAATAGGAGAAAGATATGACGGGATTATTATTATCGTTACAAGGTGCGGTTGCACAAGGAATTATTTGGGGGATTATGGCCCTTGGAGTTTACATTACCTTCCGTATTCTTGATATTGCAGATATGACAGTAGACGGTTCATTTGCTACTGGTGGTGCAGTTTGTGCAGTATGTATTGTAGGTGGAATGAATCCAGTATTAGCTGTATTACTTGCTATGGTTGCAGGTTGTGTTTGTGGATTTATTACCGGATTATTAATTACGAAATTTGAAATCCCAGCAATTCTTGCAGGGATCCTTACACAAATTGGATTATACTCAATTAACCTTAGAATTATGGGACGAAGCAATTTACCATTAATGCAAAGTGATACGGTATTTAAAAGTGTTAGTGAATTAACTGGGCTTAGTGCTGCACAAGCAAGCTTAATTGTAGGTGCATTAATTGTCGTACTTGTGATCGTAGTGCTCTACTGGTTTTTTGGAACGGAAATTGGTTCAGCAATTCGTGCAACTGGAAATAATGAAAGAATGGCAAGTGCACTAAGTGTAAATACCAAAACAACAAAGATTATTGCTATTATGATTGCTAATGGACTTGTGGCATTTTCTGGTGCACTAGTTACCCAATCGCAAGGATACGCGGATGTGAAAATGGGTGTAGGAGCAATTGTTATTGGTCTAGCTTCAATCGTTATTGGAGAAGTACTATTTGGAAATAAGCGTGGATTTAAACTTCGTTTATCTTCAATCGTAATTGGTTCAATTGTATATCGTGTGATTATTGCAATTGTTCTACGCATGGGAATGCAAACAGATGATTTGAAATTGTTATCAGCTATTTTGGTTGGGGTGTCTTTAGCTTTACCAGTCATGATGGCAAAACGTAAACAAGTCAATTTATATAAAAAACTAACAGGGAAGGAGGTTGACAAAAATGCTTAAAATTTCAAAAGTGTCAAAGACCTTCAATTTAGGTACCGTAAATGAGAAAAAAGCCATTGATCAAATTGATCTTACTTTAGAAGAAGGAGATTTCGTAACAGTAATTGGTGGTAATGGAGCAGGTAAATCAACTGTATTAAACCTGATTGCCGGTGTGTATCCAATTGATTGTGGTACGATTGAACTAGCTGGAGAGAACATTTCCTTATATCCTGAATACAAACGTAGTCGTTTAATTGGACGCGTGTTCCAAGATCCAATGATGGGAACGGCTGCAGATATGGGAATTGCAGAAAACTTAGCAATGGCAAATCGTCGTGGAAAAAAACGCGGACTTCGTTGGGGAATTACACCAAATGAAAAAGAAGTATTAAAACAGCGTTTGGAACGCTTTGATTTAGGTTTAGAAAATCGTTTAGATGCAAAAGTCGGTTTACTTTCTGGAGGGCAACGTCAAGCATTAACTCTATTAATGGCAACTCTACAAAAACCAAAAATCTTATTGTTGGATGAACATACAGCAGCACTTGATCCAAAGACTGCGAAAAAAGTTCTTACATTGACGGATGAAATTATCAAGGAAGAAAATTTAACAGCATTTATGGTTACGCATAATATGAAAGATGCAATTACATATGGAAATCGCTTAATTATGATGAATGATGGAAAAATTATCTTTGATATCAAAGGGGAAGAAAAGAAAAATCTTACGGTAAAAGATCTATTAGAAAAATTCGAAATCGCAACTGGTGAAGAATTGAATGATGATGCAGTTCTTCTTGTAAAAGACTAATATGATGGCACTCCATAAGGGGTGCCATTTTTAAATACTGTAGGGTATTCAAGTCGTAAAAATTTTTTGATATGTTACAATAAGTCAAAGATATGAAGGAGGATACGTATATGAAGATTGCTTGGAATACAATTTTAGTAAATGAAATGGAAACATCTTTTCAATTTTATGTTGATCATATTGGACTTGAAGTTGCACAAGAAGTAAAAAATGAAGGAATGCATTTAGTATTTCTAAAAGATGAAACAGGTATATGTTTAGAATTAATCAAAACAGATAAGCTACTTGAAAAAGGAAATACTGTTGGCTTTGTCTTACAAGTAAAGGATATGGAAGCAACAAAGAAAGACTTAGAACATAAAGGTTTAGTAACAAGTGATGTAATTTCACCAGCTCCAAATGTTCATTTCTTCCATGTGTTAGATCCAAATGGAGTAACAATACAAATTCAAGAATAAATAGATGAGGTTGCATGTAACCTCATTTTTTGTTATACTTCCAAAGAACATTTTGGGAGAAATTATGAATCAAACATTTATTCAGTTTTTGCGAATATTTCTCGTTGGATTTCTAGTTTCTATGGGTTTAAATGTAGGCTTACTTCTGTTTACAGATATAAGCAATGCATATGCACACATTTGTGTGTTTGGCCTGCTTTGGTTGGTTGTAGTATTTGGTGTAAAAGTCTACTGCAACTTAAGCAAGGTTGATTATCTTCATGTTATAGCTTTCGCCGGAGCTGTATGTATCTTTTTTGTTCGTGGAGATATTCAAGTAGTTACAGATTTACCAGTGGGGAATTTAGTCGCCTTATTATGTGTTTTGATTGTGGCACTATGCTACAAACGAAATTATGAGATCTTCACTAACTAAAGGTGAAGATTTTTTTATTGACTCTACATCAACAATAGAGTTTATAATAGATACGATGGAGGGAAAAAGTATGAGCCAAATTAAAATGATTATTATGGATGTTGATGGAACAATGGTCAACTCAGATAAGGTGATAACACCAAAAACAAAAGAGGCATTGTTAAAAGCACAAGCAAGTGGGGTACGCTTAGTGATTGCGTCAGGTCGTCCAACAAGTGGGATTCGTAAGTTTGCCGACGAGTTAGATTTAGCAGAAAATCATGGATTGTTAGTTTCTTATAACGGAAGTAAAGTTTATGATTGTACAAGTAAAGAAGTCATCTACAACCAAGCAATTAAGGTTAATCAAGCAAAACGAGTGCTTGAACATATGAAGAAATTCAATGTATATCCAATGGTAGACCGTCATGGATATATGAATGTTCTTGATGCATATGCACCACAAATACATATGAATGTAGGTGATGATAGAATGATTGATATTATGAAGTATGAAATTCGCGGTGGGAATTTCTTAATCTGTGAACATCGTGATTTAGCTGAGTATGTGGATTTTGAACCAAATAAGATTTTAACTGCAGGTGAACCAGAATACTTAGAGAAAGTATTCGAAGAAATGCAAGCTCCATTTAAGGATGAACTTAATTGCATGTTTACCGCACCATTCTTTTTCGAATTTACACCAAAAGGTGTAGATAAAGCGAAGGCATTACGTAGTATTTGTGAACTGACAAATATTGATGAAAGTGAAGTCATTGCATTTGGTGATGCAAATAATGATTTAACGATGATCGAAGCAGCAGGTATTGGTGTTGCGATGTCCAATGCATCACCGCTTGTTTTAGAAGCTGCAGATTATATTACACTAAGTAATGATGAAGATGGAATTGCACACGCATTAGCAAAATTTATGTAGGGGAACGCAAGTTCCTTTTTTTGATTCCTAATGAAAAGTATGTATGGTTATGTTAGAATAATAAAGTTAAAGGTGGCCATATGAAACTAGAAAAAGAAATCGATTTTAAACAAGGTTTATCATATAAAGAAGTCAGCGACAAAAAGGCAAAAGGGTTATCCAATAATCCACCAAAGAAAGTCACAAAAACCAATGGACAAATTGTCTATGACAATGTTTGTACATTATTTAACTTTCTAAACTTTGCCATTGGAGTGGCTTTATTAAGTGTTGGTGCAATTTCCAACATGTTTTATTTATTAATTATTTTAATGAATATTGGAATTGGGATTTATCAAGAAATTCATGCAAAAAACTTAGTCGAAAAACTGACACTTATTTCTGCTGATAAAGCAGGTGTAGTGCGTGAAGGAAACGTCGATAAAGTTGCGTTGGAAGATATTGTTATGGATGATATTCTCTATTTGGAAATGGGAGATCAAATTCCTGCAGATGCAATTGTCGTCAATGAAAGTGTAGAAGTCAATGAATCTTTACTGACTGGAGAAAGTGATACAATCGTTAAAAAAGTTGGCGATGAATTATTCTCTGGAAGTTTTATTGTCGGTGGACGTTGCCAAGCACAAGTCATTCGTGTTGGTGATGAAGCGTTTGCCAATAAAATTGTAAGTGAAGTAAAAGAATATAAGAAAAACCATTCGGAATTGATTCAAGCAATTCGTACAGTTTCGAAATTCACAAGTTTTATTATTATTCCGCTTGGTTTGATTCTTTTCTATCAAGCTTTTGTGGTGCGTGAAAATACGATGTTTGTCTCGATTGTGGCAAGTGCTGCTGCATTACTTGGAATGTTACCAAAGGGACTTGTCTTACTTATTGGTATTGGTAGTGCCACTGGAGTTATTAACTTAAGTAAACGTAATGTGTTAGTTCAAGATATGCACTGTATGGAAATTTTTGCTCATGTGGATATGCTTTGTTTAGATAAAACAGGAACGATTACAGAAGGAAATATGCGTGTTGTTAAAGCCTTTGGGTTTCAAGGGAAAAATATTGATAATATCATGGCAAACTACATTGAACAAACTCAAGATAACAATGCAACGTTTCAAGCAATGCATGAATACTTTTTTAGTAAAAAAGAACACGACTATCAAGTGGGTCAAAAAGTACCATTCTCAAGTGAAAGAAAATGGGGAAGTATTGATTTTCTTGATTTAGGTGTAGTAAAAGTTGGAGCACCAGAAAAAATGTGCGTTCCAAAAGATATCCCAAACGAAGTACATGAAGCACAAGAAGATGGGTTTCGTGTGTTAATGGTTTCTTTAAATGATGAGCCATTAGGAGCGATTTGTTTAGATGATCCAATTCGTGAAAATGCTAAAGCTACATTCGACTTTTTCAAACGTGAAGGAGTAGAAGTAAAAGTGATTAGTGGAGATCATCCATTAACAGTTGCTAGCGTCGCAAGAAAAGCTGGACTTGATGGATGGGATGCATATGTAGATCTAAGTCAAGTCACAGAGGAAGCTGAGGTAAGAAAACTTGCACATACACACAAAGTATTTGGGCGTGTTTCTCCAGAACAAAAACGTTGTTTAGTTAATGAACTAAGAAATATGGATCATATTGTCGCTATGAGTGGTGATGGTGTAAATGATGTACTCGCCTTAAAAGAAGCTAACTGTTCCATTGCGATGGCAAATGGAAATGCTGCGGCAAAACAAGTAAGTCAACTTGTCTTACTTGATAGTGATTTTTCAAACCTAACAAAAGTATTATCTGAAGGTCGCCGTATCATCAATAACGTTACCAAAGTATCAGGAATTTTCTTTATCAAAACGATATATTCACTACTGCTAAGTTTATTATGTATCGTGATGAATATTCCTTTCCCATTCATTCCGATTCAAATCACGCTAATCGATTTAGCAATTGAAGGATTCCCATCATTCTTCATCTCGTTTGAAGAAAACAACAAACAAGTAACGGGAACCTATTTAAAGACATCACTACTAAATGCATTACCAAATGCACTGTTGATCATTATGAATATTATCATTGTTTTATCAATCAAAGACTCTTATGGCTTTAATGATGAACAAGCAACAGCAATTATGTATATGGTAGTTGGAGCAATTAGTATTTTAGCTGTACTTAAAGCATGTTTACCATTTAATAAACTGCGTTTATTCTTATTTTGGTTCGTGGCAATTGGTTTTTATGTAGCAGTATTATTGTTCCATTCATTACTAAAAATTCCACCATTCACAACAAGTATGATTACATGCACACTGCTATTAGTTGCATTAAGCATCGTGCTATATGCACTCTATCAATGGGTATGGTATAAAAAAACTCACAAATAAATGTGAGCTTTTTTTATAAATCGAAGTTATCAGCAGTTACCATTTTACGGTTGGCTTCAAGTAGTTTGTTTAAGTACGTTCCTGCTGCATTGATTAAATCTCTAATTTCTTTTCCATCAGACATTACGCTTTCATAACGTTTGATGATAAATAAACGTGATTTTTGTAGAATGTCTCTACCTTTATCTGTGATTTGAATATATGTCACACGACGGTCATACGTTGATGTGACTTTTTTTAGGTATCCATCTTTCACAAGGTTTGAAACGATGACTGACATGTTTGCAGCAGCTTTGTTTACATTTTGCGCTAGTACATTTAGTGTCAAGTTTTCATTTAATTCTGCTTCAGTAATCACTGAAATCTTTAAGAAATTCATTCCATACTTTTCATAAAACGGTTGCATCAATGATGCACCAGCAGTTTGAATATCTGCTTTAATTTTTTCACTTTCTCTAATAAGTTCCCATTCCATCTTTGTTCCCTCCTACTACGAATGTTAATTACATGTGTATAATTAGTTATTTATAATATATACATATCGATTATAAGGAAAAGGGGTGGGATTGTCAAATACTTTAAGAAAATAAATATTATCTTTAATAATTATAGGGAATTGTTTGTATTTCTTTGAGATAGACATTAGTTATTTTGATAGTTCTGGTTGGATTTCGTGTAAGAAGGCAAGATATTCATCTTTGTATAGAGAGTCTTTACGCCATACAAAACTGAATTCATGCTCAATATGAAATCCAGGGATTTCAATTTCTTTTAATATTCCGTTTTTAATATCCTCTTCTACGACAATTTCATAAACAAAGGCAATTCCTAAATCTGCTTGTAATAGTTTACGAATTGTTCGTACCGAATTAAAGGTTGAGAATGTTGAGAAATCTTCAATGCGATATCCATTGTCTTTGAGAAATTCTTCAACGATATTCCGTCCACCAGATCCAGTTTCACGTAAAATGATGGGATGGTGAAACAGTTCGTTGATATTATCAATTGTTGGAATTTCGCGCTCACTATTACATACAGCAATAAAACGTTGATTAGAAATTGGAATATAGCTAAATTCTTTCTTCTCGAAAGTTCCTTCAACAAAGGCAAAATCAATTGTTCCTTGTTTTAATTGATTAAGGATTTCTGTGGTGTTGTCCACATTATAATTCATGATCGTTCCCTTATGTTTATCTAAATAGGGAATGATTGCATTAGGCAAATAGATTTCACCAATAGAATGTGTGGAACCAAAGTTCAATTCACTTGTATGATTTTTAGTTTGTAGTAGTTTTTCTTGTAGCTTTTCCACATCAAAAAGCATGGTTGTCATTGCCGTGCGAAGAACTTCACCTTGTGTAGTTAAAGCTAAGTTGCGATTATGATAACTGAAGAGTTTTACATCATAGTATTCTTCCAATGCTTTAATTTGTTGGGTGATTGCAGGTTGTGTTAAATTTAAGGCTTTTGCTGCATTTGTATAGTTTAAATACTCGCAAACAGTTAAAAATGTTTTGATTTTATAGTCTAACATATACTCACTTCCTTTCCTTCATTCTACCATTAATAATATTTATAACAAACTAAGAAACTCTAATTTTTCATTATGTATATCTGGTGCTAAAATAAGGAAAACCAAGAGTATGTAATACATGGAGGAGTACAGATGAGCTATATCTTAAACCAAGAAGCAAGTGAAGCATTTTTCAATGAGCTTAAAAAAACATATACGATTTATGCACCCAAACGAATCGAAAAAGCAGGAAGATATTCTGATACAGATTTAATTCAATATGGAGAAGTACAATCGTTTGCTGAAATTGTATTCGATAAAAAATCAACCTTTCCAATGAAAGAAGTAATCAACCCAATCCAACAAACATTGTTTTATTATACAGAAGAAGAATTCCGTGAAAGTAGTGGACCAAAAAAGAAAATCCTTTGTTTCGGTCGTCCTTGTGATATCAATGCCCAAAAAATCCAAGCACGAATTTACGATGGAAAAGGAGGATTCGTAGATCCTTACTATAAACGATTAGAAGACGTGATTTCATATGTATTAATGGAATGTCCACAAGATAGTGATTCATGTTTTTGTGTAAGTATGAATACCAACAAAACGGATAACTATGTATTTGCAATCAAGCAAACACATGATGGTTTGAAAATTGCAGTAAAAGATGATCATTTTGAACCATACTTACAGGGTGCACCAATTACCGATTATACGGCATCATTTCCAGAATCAAATGATCTTAGTTTAGTTGTTCCTGAAATTCCAAGCAAGGAAATTCAAAACGAACTAAAAAAACACGATGTTTGGAAACAATTTAACTCACGTTGTATTTCATGTGGTGCTTGTACGATTGGATGTTCTACATGTACATGTTTTACAACTAGAGATATTGTCTATAGTGAAAATAGTAAAGCTGGAGAACGACGCCGTGTAAGTGCTTCATGTCAAGTTCCTGGATTTGACCAAATGGCGATGCAAAAAGAATTTCGTTCAACTGCCGGAGATCGAATTCGCTACCGTGTGATGCACAAGTTTCACGACTATGATGCACGTTTCCATGAAGGTCATATGTGTGTGGGATGTGGTCGTTGTTCTGACAGATGTCCTGCATTTATCGAAATTACTTCAACAGTAAGTAAAATGGCAGCAGCAATCGAAGACATTAAGGCGAAGGGAGAATAAGATGGCTTACAATATATTGACACCAAAAGCTTGTGAAATCTTAAGTATTGATAAAGAAAGTATACATGAATGGACATTTCGTGTTGCTACTGATGTACATCCAAAACATGGACAATTTATGCAATTATCCATCCCAAAAGTTGGCGAAGCTCCAATTTCTGTAAGTGCACAAGGAGATGGGTATCTTGAATTTACCATTCGTAGTGTTGGAAAACTAACTGATGAATTCTTTAATATGCGACCAGGAGATACGATCTTTATGCGTGGTCCTTATGGAAAAGGTTGGCCAATTGAAAGGTTCACTGGAAAACACCTTGTTATTATTACAGGAGGGACAGGATTAGCTCCAGTACGTAGTATGCTAAACATTCTCGATAGTGATATGTCCAAAGTAGAAAGCTTACACTTAATCTCTGGATTTAAAAATGAAGAATGTATCGTTTTTAGAAAAGAATTAGACATGTGGAAAAACCGCTTTAACACAACATATACATTAGATAATGAAGAAATTGAAGGCTTTAAATCAGGATTGGTCACAAAATTTATTTCTGAAATACCTTGGAAAGATTTTAATGATAACTTTGAAGTTGTTGTTGTCGGTCCGCCAATGATGATGAAATTTACTGGATTGGAATTGCTTGCAAGTGGTGTTCCAGAAGAAAAAATCTGGATGTCATTCGAACGAAAAATGTCATGTGCAATAGGAAAATGTGGACACTGTCGTATTGATGAAACATATGTTTGTCAAGATGGTCCAGTCTTCAATTATACCGTTGCCAAAGACTTAGTGGACTAGGAGGTTGCTAACGTGAATAAAGATATTAATATTGGCGCAGTACGTAAAAACTGTTACCGTCAATCAAAAGTAGATGGCGAGTTCATGCTTCAAATGCGTGTTCCTGGTGGAGTGATTAAAGCTGAATATTTAAAAATGGCAGCAGAAATTGCAGATCGCTGGGGAGATGGGAATTTCCATATGGGAACACGTCAAACCTTAGATTTTACTGGGATTAAATACGAAGATATCGATGAAGTAAATAAATACATCAGAACGTACATTGAAGGTACAGAAGGTGAAGCTGGCGTTGATATGGATAAAGTTGCTGGTAAACCAGAACAGTGGGATCCAGAAGCAGGATATCCAACCATTGGTGCACGTAACGTTACTGCATGTATTGGAAATGTTCACTGTATTTGTGGAAACGTAAATACACAAGATGTTGCAAAGAAAGTGGAAAAACTTGTATTCCCTTCAAACTACCACATTAAATGTAATGTATCTGGTTGTCCAAACGATTGCAATAAAGCAAACATGTGCGATTTTGGAATTATCGGAATTGCGAAAATTGACTTCCACCCAGAACGTTGTATTGGTTGTGGAAAATGTGTCGCTGTCTGTAAACATGGTGCAACACGTGTCTTGTCAGGAACACCAAATGGAATTCCTGCTAAAGATGACTGTTGTTGTACAGGTTGTGGAGAATGTGTACGATTTTGTCCAACTGGAGCATGGACACGGAATCCGAAAAAATTCTATCGTGTCATTATTGGTGGACGTACAGGTAGACAAACACCACGTGCAGGTAAAGTATTCCTAAATTGGGCAAGTGAAGAAGTTGTAATGGGAGCATTAGCTAACTGGCAAAAATTCTCTGCTTGGGCACTTGACTATAAACCAATGTATCTACATGGAGGGCACTTAATTGACCGCGCAGGATACATGAAATTCAAAGAAATGATTCTTGATGGAGTAAAACTAAATCCAGAATGCCTAGTTGCTGAACGAATCAATTGGTCAGAAACGGAATATCGTTCAAACTTCTCTGTAAAAGCACCTGCAGACCACCTTACTGCGGGTCCTGGTTCACAAGATAGTCACTAGAAATATACCTTATACAAACGATGAAAAAAGACACTTCAATTGAAAGTGTCCTTTTTTTAACCAAAATCAATTTCGTTTTTTAATGCAGCACGACGATATTGATTTGGTGATGTATTGGTTTCTTTTTTAAAGATTTGTGAGAAGTATGATTGACTAGAAAAACCGGTCAATTCACCAATTCTTGCGATTGTATAATCGGTAGTCGCAAGTAGTATTTTTGCTTCTTCAATGCGTTTTGCGATTAAAAAACTAATTGGCGAAACCCCTTTGTATTCTTTAAACTCATGAATGATATAGTATTTATTTAAATATGTAAGTTTACTTAATGTATCAAGTGTAATTTCTTCTGCATAATGATTGTTGATATATTCTTCAATTACTTTTATTTCCTTGGAAATACGTTTTGTAGCGACATAGGAAATCGCATTATTGGTTTTTCGTACAATTTGAACCATTAAGATTTCCAAAATGTTTTGAATGATCATTTCGTAATTATCGTCTTTTTGCTTAATTTCTTGAAGTAATGTATTAAGATAATGCAAGATAATCACTTTATTATTCTCGAAGTTAGAAATGACATAATCTTTAGCCAAACTTGTCTCATTGCTCATAAATTGCATACCTTCAATACCAAAAACGATATATTCAAATCCACCTTTATCATGTCCTTCTTCGGTGTGGGCAACATTTGGGTTGATAATAATTAAATCCCCTTCTTTAACTGGAAATCGTTCATTTTCTACAAGAAATCCACCGTCACCATTTACGATAAAAAAGACCTCGGTAAAATGATGTGTATGTTTTATACTATGCCAGTCAACATCACTTTCTGCATGCGTGATATAACGAAGCTTTAAATTCATTTTTTCGATTTTACTTTTTTCAAATGAATACCTATGATTGCTCATTCTATCTCCTCCACTTTAACTTCATTATAGGTTAATTATGTCAACCTGACAAATGATTTATAAAATAGTAGATACTGCAAAAGCGTTATAAAGTAATAAAAAAATCGAAAATATCAAGATTTGAATAAAAATCAGAAAAAAGTCAAAAAAAGAGCAAGATTCTTAAAAAATGATACAAATACAACATTCAAAAGACATTTGTAAGCGTTTTCAAGATATTTTATCGAATTCTTGCTTTCTTTCAAAATCGCTCGATTGACACCTAATTTCACAATGATATTATCAAAATATATCTGTATGTTTATTAAAACAGACAAGAAGGAGGGTATGAATGAAACGAATGAAACGGCAAAGTTTTGCGCTTTTGGTTACATTTATGATGTTTATTACATCAGTTTTTCCAAGTATTTCTTTAAATACGTTGCAAAAACCAGAAGTGCAAGCTGACGAAACGGAAGAAGTAGTCAGAAGATTTGCATCTGGTAGTGGAAATGACAATGGCGCAAAAGTCGCACTACTTGAATTGACGAATAGTGAGGTGGGTACACCAGATAATGGGGAGTTATCATTTACATTTACCCCACGTTCGACAAAAACAGACACAAGGTTTGGAGTGTATTTACGCTACGTAGACAAGAATAATTTTGTTTTCGTGGGAATGGATGCATCAAGTAACTGGTTTTACGAATATAAAGTAAATGGTTCTGGATCATATCCAAAACTAGGTGTTGCTGGACCTAATCAAGGGGAAGAAACAACATTAAAAGTAAAATGGGAAGACAATAAAATGTGGGTGGACATTAATGGAACGCCAACAAATAGTGGGAATCCATATGCAATTAATGCTCTTCAATCAATACAAGCAGATAAAGTGTATTTAAAAGCTGGATCTTATAAAGACGCAGTTACTGATGTATTGTTTAAAAATGTCACATATAAAAATGCAACAAATACAATAAGTAACAATACAGATACTTGGAAACTATCTACTAATCATGGTGGAGAAGTATTTGAAGCACAGTATCAAGAACCGGTCATTACAGAAGTGAATATTAATGGGGTTGTAAAAGACTCAAACAATGCTCCTTTAGATAATGCACTTGTGAAACTAGGATCAGTTTCAACAAATACGAATGCACAAGGACAATTCGTTTTCCAAAACATCACAAGTGGGGATTACAATTTAGTTATTTCAAAGCCTGGATATCAAAGCTATGCAGCAAAAGTTGAAGCAAAGACTGAAGATATTAATTTAGGTGAAATCAAATTACTTGCAGAAGAAGAAATTGAAGTAACTGCACCAAAACACATTGAAAGTAGTGATATGAAAGTTGGAATTGATACAGAATTCCCACGAGTTATCTACTATGAAATGAAAGGTGATCTTGCTGGACGTAAATTCTATGGACAAACAGAAGAATTATCAGTGATTAAAATTAATGATGTTGAAGTTACACCAACTGTTACTTTAGATAAAACTGAAGGTTCAAAAGCAACGTATACATTAACAGCGAAAGATGTGGATAATGATATAGATTGTGTATTAACAGCAGTATTATCAGTAGATAAAAATACATTAAGTTTTAATATTACAAATGTAGTAGATAATAAAATTGTGAAAACTATTGAGATACCTAATCATAGTTTAGTGAGTGTACGTAATACACAATCAAGTGCGAATTTTGCAGGATCTCAAATGTCGACAAACACACATAAAACTGGAGACCGTTTTTACACAGTTGATCAAATGCCAAAAGCAGTTACTGGATACACATTTGGATTCGTTTCAAATAGTTCATTAAGTGCTGGATTATGGTCAAACTCAGAAAATAAAGTATCAGCAGATTGGCAACGTGTAAGTGCTACATCTACACAATATGAAACATATAAAAATGTAGGATTAAGTAGCACACGTTGGACATACCAAAAAGGTGCTGAAAATCGTAAACAAAATACAGAAGCTGAATTGCCATGCGCAAAAGTAGTTATAACAGGTGATGAAAATGATGATGCGGTTGTTGATTGGCAAGATGGGGCAATTGCATATAGAGATATTATGAATAACCCGCTTGGTTATGAAACAGTTCCTGATTTAGTAGCGATGCGTATTGCAATGAACTTTGGTAGTATGGCACAAAACCCATTCTTGATGACATTGGATAATGTAAAAAAAGTATACTTACACACGGATGGATTGGGACAAACAATCTTACTTAAAGGTTATGGAAGTGAAGGACATGACTCTGGACACTTAAACTATGCAGATATCGGTACACGTATTGGTGGTGCAAAAGATATGATTACTTTATTAAAAGAAGGTAAAAAATATGGTGCAACATTCGGAGTACACGTTAATGCAAGTGAAACATATCCAGAATCAAAATACTTCAATGAAGATCGTTTATTGAAAGATGGAAATGGAAACTATAAATACGGATGGAACTGGTTAGATCAAGGAATTAATATTGATGCAGCATACGACTTAACACATGGAAGAGCAGAGCGCTTTAAAGATTTCTATGATGCATTAGGTGGTGCTAGCAATGATTTAGATTTCATTTATGTGGATGTTTGGGGTAATGGACAATCTGGTGATAATGGAACTTGGGCAAGTAGTCAACTTGCAAAAGAAATCAATAACCTAGGTTGGCGTGTTGCTGGTGAATGGGGACATGCATTTAATTATGATTCAACATTCCAACACTGGGCAGCAGACCTTACTTATGGAGGATACTCAAACAAGGGTGTAAACAGTTCAATTGCTCGATTTATTCAAAACCACCAAAAAGATTCTTGGGTAGGTGATTACCCATCATATGGTGGAGCAGCTATTAATCCACTTTTAGGTGGATACGATATGAAAGACTTTGAAGGTTGGCAAGGACGTAATGACTACGAAGCATATATGGAAAACTTATTTGAAGACAATATTGCTTCAAAATACGTACAACACTTTAAAGTTATTAAATGGGAAAATGGAACACCAGTATCAATGACTGATAATGGAGAAACATACCAATGGACACCTGAAATGAAGGTGACATTAAAAGAAGGTAATGACACTTTGGTTATTGAACGTCAATCAAATGATTTTGCTTCTGCAGGATACCGTTTACGTACAATGACATTAAATGACAAAGTTATCATGGATGGTGAAAAATATTTAATTCCATGGAACTGGGACCAAAACGGAAACCAACTTGCATCAGCTGATGAAAAACTTTACCACTACAATAAAGATGGTGGAACAAGTACATGGGCAGTGCCTGCAGGATGGAATACGAATGCAATTGTTTACGAACTTAGTGAAGATGGAAAAATCAATCCTAAAACAGTAGCAATTACAGATGGAAAAATTACAATTTCTGCAGAAAAAGGAAAAGGATATGTAGTATACAAAGACACTCGTACAAATGAAAATGTGCAGTGGTCTGAATATTCACATATCGTTGACACTGGATTTAACTCAGGTAACTTAGATGCTTGGGATATTACTGGAGAAACAGCGGCAGCAACAGTAACAAAATCACAAGCAAGTAACCGTATGCTAACATTGAATAATACAACGGATGAAGTAAAACTTAGTCAAAAAATTACTGGTTTAACACCAGGTCAAAAATATGCAGTGTATGTAGGTGTAGATAACAGAAGTGATGCAAAAGCATTTATTTCTGTAGAAGCAAATGGAGAAACTATTTCAAACTACACAACAAGATCAATTGCGAAAAACTATATAAAAGCTGCATCACACAATACAAATAGTTCAACTGTAGATGGCTCAAGTTATTTCCAAAACATGTATGTATTCTTTACAGCACCAAGTGATGGAAGTGATGTAACATTGACATTATCACGTGAAGCAAAAGAAGGATTTACATACTTTGATGATATTCGTGTATTTGAAAATGAATCAGAAACAATGAAAGATGGTAAGTTTGTTCAAGACTTTGAAAATGTCCCACAAGGAATCTACCCATTTGTAGTTGGAGGTATTGAAGGAGTACAAGATAACCGTACACACCTTTCTGAAAAACACGAACCATACACACAACGTGGATGGAATGGAAAAATCATTGATGATGTAATCGAAGGAGATTGGTCATTAAAAACAAATGGATTGGTAACTCGTTCAAAACTTGTATACCAAACAATTCCACAAAACTTTAGATTCGAACCAAATGAAACATACATGGTAAGTTTCGATTATGAAGTAGGATCAACAGGTACATATGCAGTGATGGTTGGAGATGGAGAATTCAAATCAGCTTCAAACTTAACACCATTAACAGAAACGCACTCAAAAGATAAAGCACAAAAATTCCAAGCAAGAATTACAGGTTCAGAAACTGGACAAACTTGGTTTGGTATTTACTCAACAAATGTTACACCTGAATTACAAGGTGATTCTGGAGGAAACGCTGACTTTAGAGGATACAAAGACATTATGATTGATAATGTTGTAATTGAAAAAGTTGTTTCTGATGGAAGTGAATTACAAGCATTAATTGATGCAAATAAAGACTTAATTGAAGTAAACTACAGTGCAGAGTCTTGGGCAGATTTCACGGATGCAATGGAAGAAGGTAGAGCATTACTTGACAAAGCAAGTGCAACACAAGCACAAGTAGATCAAGGTGTTAAAAACCTGAAAGATGCAATTGCAAATCTTGAAATCGTTGCAAATACAGTAAGTGGAACTGTAAGTGAAGGTAGTAAAGGACAAGCGGATATCGAAGTTGTTATTGATGTTGCGGGAACAAAAGTCAAAGCAAAAACAAATAGCAAAGGATATTATGAAATTCATGGTGTTGCATTCGGAACACATGATATTCAAGTGAACCATAAATACTTTGAAACAGTTGTTGATAAAGTAACTACTTCAAATGCACAAGTAGATGTAACAAAAAATATAACACTTACACGCTTAACTAACTCATTACAAGCAAAAGCAACAGCGGTTGGTGATATTGTGCCTAATGCAACTGTACGTATTGAAAACGAAGCAGGAGTGTCTAGTTCGACAACAACTGGATTGGATGGAACATTTGAATTTGCTGGTTTAACAACTGGTTCATACAAAATTAAAATTCAATCACCAGAATCTGGATATGATGTATTTAATGGTGAACTTCAAGTAACAAAAGGTGAACCATTAACTAAACACTACATGATTGAACCAGAATCAGTTGCTGATTATGTAAACTCATTTACGGATGGAACGACTTGGGATAACCTTGCAGGTAACAACTCAAGTACAACAATTCAACATGAAGCTGGACAAACGAAAATAAAATTCCCTTCAGGACATGCAAATGTATATGATACAGCTGCACCTACATTTAAAAATGGTGTGGTGGAAATGGATGTAACATCAGAAGGTGACGGAAAACGTTTAGGTATCTTACTTCGTGCAAATGATATGAATAACCGTGTATATATCGGTACTGGAGATACTTCGAACCAATGGTTTGCAGAATACTGGGGTAAAAATGGTAACAAGTGGTCATCTATGTACACTGGACCTTCATTTACTGCAGGAAAAACATTACACCTTAAAGTTGAAATCGTTGATACACAAATGAAACTTTGGGTAGACGGAACACTTGTATTTGACCAAACAATGGCAAGCGTTCAACAAGAAGTAGGACGTGTTGGTATGAACACACGTGTTGCAAATACGGTGAAAGTGGACAACGTTGTTGTAACTTCATATGATCCACCAGTAGGTGATAATGAAGTAGTAGCTGGAAAAGTTGTGAATAACGATACACCTGTTGTTGGTAAAACAGTTACACTTTATGCACAATCACCATTACTTGGGTCAAAAATGATCGTAAGTGCATTAGGTACAAAGAGTTTAAAAACATTTACAACGAGCACAGATGCAAACGGAAATTACAAATTTAAAAATGTAGCATTTGGAAATGCATATGTTGTTGTAGATAATGCTGGAACTAATGTTCGTGAAGATTTCACAGTGAAATCTATAGAAGATGGATATGTTGTTGTGCCTTGCATTGATTTAGCAGATTCACCAGTTGTTGTTGATAAGAGTGGACTTACAACTGTAATTACAAATGCAGAAGCATTAACTGAAACAGACTACACTACTGATTCATGGGCTGTTCTTAAAGATGCACTAGCAGATGCTAAAACAGTAGTAGCAGATACAAATGCAACACAACAAGAAGTAGATGATGCTAAAGCAGCACTAGAAAGTGCAATTGATGATTTAGTAGCAGTTGCAGTTGTTGATAAGACTGGACTTACAACTGTAATTACAAATGCAGAAGCATTAACTGAAACAGATTATACTGCAGATTCATGGGCTGTTCTTAAAGATGCACTAGCAGATGCTAAAACAGTAGTAGCAGATACAAATGCAACACAACAAGAAGTAGATGATGCTAAAGCA
>NZ_SODD01000015.1:0-21171 GCF_004365815.1 Breznakia blatticola | reverse complement strand
CAGATTCATGGGCTGTTCTTAAAGATGCACTAGCAGATGCTAAAACAGTAGTAGCAGATACAAATGCAACACAACAAGAAGTAGATGATGCTAAAGCAGCACTAGAAAGTGCAATTGATGATTTAGTAGCAGTTGCAGTTGTTGATAAGACTGGACTTACAACTGTAATTACAAATGCAGAAGCATTAACTGAAACAGATTATACTGCAGATTCATGGGCTGTTCTTAAAGATGCATTAGCAGATGCAAAAACAGTAGTAGCAGATCCAAATGCAACACAACAAGCAGTAGATATTGCAAAAACTACTCTTGAAAATGCAATGAAAGGTCTTGTGAAAGTCGATGATACAAACACAGATTCTTCTAAACTTGAAACTGTTATTAAAGATAGTGACAAGTTAAAAGAAACTGACTACACAAAAGATTCATGGGCAAATTATGTAGATGCATTAAATAAAGCTAAAGATGTGTTAACAAACACAAATGCAACACAAGCAGAAATTGATGCAGCACATGATAACTTACTTAAGGCAATCAATGGATTAGTTGCTGTAGATGGAAAAACAGAGTTACCAAGTATCGGAGCTAACAAACCAAACAATAATAACGGAGGATCAAACACTGGAGATTCAACAAATGTAGTTGGTTTAATCGCATTGCTTGGACTATCTGGTATTGCAGTTGCATACGGCTTGAAGAAAAGAAAAAAAGCATAAAGTTAGTGTCGCAATAAAAATAAATAACTTCAAAAAATAGAAAGAAGTCAAAATCAATTGTTATTGTGCGCTTCAAATAGGACTGACGATTGCGTTGGTCCTATTTTTTAAAAAAACAAACTGAAAAGTGCAAAACATTGCTTAAAAACCATAAAACATTTTATTTTCAAAATTATATAATGAAAATATAAAGTGTTAGCGGTTACACGTAAGCGGGGGTGATGTTTGTTTTTGATAAAAGGTCAATAAAAGTGATTGTATTTGCGGGGAAACAGATTCAATCATTGGCGACATATGGGTGCATGTAGTATGTAAAGGAAAGAGGTTCAAATGAAAATAATAAAAAAGAGTTTGGTACTTGGGTTGTTACTGAGCTGTATTGTTTCATTATTTCCACAAACTGAGAAAACGCTAAACAAGGAAACTGGCGCGACAGTGAGTGTAACAAATGAAAGTGATAAGGCAAGTATCGGTAATGAATACCTTACACGAAATTTTAAAATTGAAGATGGGCATGTAAATACGATAGATATTACAAACCATCGAATTAATAAACAATTAAAACCGGCGACAAAGTCAAATGACTTTGAAGTAAACATTATTTCTGGCGGAACCGTTGTCGAAGATGTAAAACCAGTAAAAGAGTTATCGAGAACTGGTTGGTCAGCAACGATTGCAACGAATGATGGTACAGGTTCAAAAGATGCAGCTGCACTTCTTGATGCAAATGATGCAACAGATATTGATTACTACGTAGGAAATAAATTTCCTTATGTAGTGACAATCGATTTGAAAGAACAAAAAGAATTCAAATCATTTTCATTACAAAAACGTCAAGGAAGTACAAATGCAAGTTGGGGAGTGAATGGAACTGTTGGTGAATATGAAGTTCAAACAAGTAATGATGGAACGACTTGGACTGCAGCAGGAGAAGGTGAATTCACGAAAGCGGATTACAATATTCACCAAGTAGGTAACTTATACAATGTTGGTGATTTAGTATATGCTAACTTTGATACTCCACAAAATGCACGTTATGTACGTTTGATTCAAAAATCAGATGTATATGGGTCAAAATCATTTTGTATGGCAGAAGTTCGTTTGTATGAAGATACATATGAAAAAGCAGTACAAGAAGATAGTGTAATTCGTTCATCAAATTTAACAATTGATCAAGTTAAGGTGAATGAAATTCAAGGTGGTAAAGAACTTGCATTCATGTATAAACCATACAAAAAAGATGGTGTAAACTGGACATTCTCATACCATGTAACAATGCTAGATGGTGATTACTTTATGCGTAGTTTTGTACGCGTAAATGCCGATGATAAAGAAAAAGCAAGAATTGACTACATCGAAATGGATCATTTTGTGTTGGATAATACAGTTGAAGGAGTATGGAGTCGTCCAGATAGTTACTATGTAGCAGAAGGTGCATATAACTTCTTAGCTCCAGAAATGCAACTTGGGCAACCAATTTATGCAGATGGAATGTTCTTTGGAAGCGAATTCCCAGCAACAGATACAAACATTGTAAAAGATACAATGAAAATCCGTTACTACTCTGGAAAAAGTATTGCACAATTAGAAGCAGAAGGTGCATTAAGTGAAGGTAGTTATCAAACATGGCCAAATGTAGTTGGTGCTGCAGTGGGTACAGATAAAAATGTTGTGCAAACTGATTTCTTTGCATACATTGATACAATCGCAACAAAAACAACATTTAGAACACAATACAATTCTTGGTATGAAAACCGTATGGGAATTACAGATGAAAGTATTCAACGTATTTTCTATGCATCAGAAAAAGGATTGTCACAAAATGGTGTAGAACCACTTGATTCTTATGTAGTTGATGATGGATGGAATAACTACAACGATCCAACATATACTGGAATCGATGTAGGTCGTTCAGGAAACTCATACAACCGTACTGGATTCTGGGAATTCAATGATAAATTCCCGAATGAATTATATCCATCAATGGAAATGACAAAGAAATTTGCATCGACATTTGGATTATGGTTAGGACCTCAAGGTGGATACGAATTAAATAAAACATTCTCAGAGTACCTTGAAAGTAAAGGAACTGGATATGTAAACAATAACGCTGCTTTGAAAAAGGCAATTGATGTTAGTTCGAAAAACTATGTTGATTTATTAGAAAAACTATTTGTAGATTACCAAGCACGTTTTGATATTGATTACTGGAAACTTGATGGATTTGCATCAAGACCAAGTACAGATGCTGAAAGTGAACACATGGTTGGTGGAGACAACAACATGTACTATACAAGTGAATTATGGGAACGTTGGATTGATGTGTTTGAAACGATGAGAGCACAAAGAGCTGCGGAAGGAAAAGGGTTGTTTATCAATGCAACTTGTTATGTGAATCCTTCACCATGGCACTTACAATGGGTAAACACTGTTTGGCAACAAAATGCTGGAGACTTAGCTAGTGATGCGACGAATGGTGGTACACAATCAGCAAAAATGATTTCTGGTCGTGATAATGTTTACTTTGTGAATGGAGTGGATGGAGACTTCCAATTCCCACTGAAAAATGTATACAACCATGATCCAATTTATGGAAATGCAGCAGGAGTAAAAATGAATACTGAAGAATTCAGAGACTACATGTTTGCGAATGCAATGCGTGGAACTGCATTCTGGGAATTATATTTCTCTCCTGATATGATGGATGATGCAAAATGGAAAGTAACAGCTGATGTACTAGAGTTTGCAGAAGCAAATGAAGAAATCTTAGAAAAAGCTAAACTATTTGGTTCATCACCAAAATCAAAACAAGGAATTTATGGATACTCTTCATGGGATGGAAATCAAGGAATTGTATACTTTAGAAACCCAACAGCATCAGAAAAAGAGTATACATTCACATATGATGGAAATGCTGGTGTAGCTACAGATGTACAAAGTGTGAAACAAACACAGATCTGTCCATACAAAAATAAAGCAGATGATAAAACAATCTCTTATGGAGATAGTGTAACTGTAAAACTTGCGCCATATGAAATGGTTGCATACCAATATGGAATTCAAGATGGTCAAGCACCAACAATTGAAGTTGTTAGAAATACAGATGATAAAACATTAGATATTCGTTTTAGTGAACGTATTTCAGATGAACTAACAGTAACAATTAAAGGAAATGAAGTTAGTTCAATAACTTTACTAGAAGATTACCGTACTGCTCGTGTTGTATGTGATAGTCCATTAGCAAAAACAAACGAAGTGAAAGTGACATATGCTGATATTGCAGGAAACACAGCAAATGATACATTAGAAGTAAAAGCATATGAAGATCATGTAGTTGCAGCCTTAACAACAACAGATGATTTTAAAGATGATGCTGATGTTATTCAAGGATCATTATCACGTGCAGATATTCCGATGTTTGGATTGAATAAAAAAGCATACGAGCTAAAAGATACAAACACATTTGACGGTGTTGGTGAATTTGGACTATCATTTATTCTAAAAACAGCATCTAAGAATGCCGTAGTATACAATCAAGATGGACTTACAGTCGCAATTGATGATGAAGGATATATCGTTACTACAATTAATGGAGAAACATTATCTTCAAAAGAATTGATTACTGAAGTAGTTGATCTTGAACATGGATTAGTAGGAACTGCAGAGTATGTACCTACAACGACAACAACAAAATATGTGGGACAAGTTGCTGACGATGCAATTCACACAGTAGCTGTAGCTAGAGAACTAAATGGTTTATGTAAAGTGTATGTAGATGGAAATTTACATAGCTCAATCTATTTACCAGATGCATCACTACCAACAAATCCAAATGCAAAAGTTACTGTTGGTAGTAAAGAATTTAGTGGATTCATTGGAAATCTTACATTTAAAAATGTGAGTGTTGGATACGATGATGCACAAAATCAATTCAAAGGTTTACTCCTTGAAGGAACAAAAGAATTAGATCGTACAGATTGGACTGCAACAGCAAGTTCTGAATATGGAAAATCACAAACAGAAGGACCAGCAAAATTTGCCATCGATGGAAAAACAAATACATTGTGGCACTCAAACTGGGCTGCAGCATACCCAGATCCACGTGATCACTGGATTGCTTTAGACTTTGGTGAAGAACTATCATTTGATTCTATGGAGTACACTGGACGTACTGCAAAAACAAATGGAAACATGAAAGACTACTTGATTCAAGTGAAAGATGATGAAGGAAATTGGGTTGATGTAAAAACAGGTACAATCAATGATGGTGGTGCACAAATGATTTACTTTGATGATGTTGTGACTTCTTCAGCAGTACGAATCAAAGTATTAAGTGATTATGGAGTACAAGCAAAACATGCTGCTGCTGTTGAACTTCGTTTCTTCCAAGAACTTAAACCAATTGGTGATTACAACTCATTTAGAGATTTTGTAGCTCAACAAACATTAGAAGATCCAGAATACTTTACTGCAGATAGCTATAAAGATTACAAAGATGCATATGATGCATTAATCGAAGCGTCACATGTATTGGATATTGAAGATGAAACAATTGCAAGTGTTACAGATGCATATACTACTGCAAAAGATGCGCTTGTTCGTGTAAAACTTGATTCGACAAAACTTGCAGATGCAATTGCAAAAGCAGAGAAAATTGATCAAAGTAAATACACTACAGAAACAGCAAATGCTTTACAAACTGCACTAGATGCAGCAAAGAAAGCACTTAATGAAGCAGACAAACAAAGTCAACTAGATAGTGCTACTGCAAACTTACAAGCGGCAATTGATGCACTTGTAAAACTTGGAGATAAAGCTGAGTTAAAAGTATTAGTTGATATCGTTGAAGTGTTAGATGAAAGTGAATATACGCCAGAAACTTGGACAGCTGTAGCAGATGCACTTGCAAAAGCGAATGTCGTATTAGCAAATGATCAAGCACTACAAAGTGATGTGGATGCTGCATACGATGCATTATTAGATGCAGTAAGTAAACTAACAAGCACTGTAGAAGTTGCAAAAGATGAATTGCAAGATCTTGTTGAAGACAGTTCTAAACTAAAAGAAGCTGATTACACAAAAGATTCTTGGAATGTATTTGTGGATGCTTTAGAAAAAGCAAAAACAGTTTTAGAAGATCCAAATGCAACAGCTGGTGATGTTCTACAAGCGAAAGTTGAACTTACAAATGCAATTAACCAACTAAAAGAACCAAGTAAAGAATTGCCAAGTATTTCACCTGAAAAACCAAATAAACCAGCAGATGGTACAGACACAGGTGATACAACAAATATAAATGTATTACTGATGTTACTTGCATTATCTGCACTAGGGATTGGGGTTGGCTATACAAGAAAAATGAAAAAGAAATAAGTAATAATAAAGATCTCTACAAAGCCGTAGAGATCTTTTTATGAAATATTCAGTTGTGTTTTACAGATTTCATCTTTAAGAATTCCTTAGGACTTACACCAACAATACGCTTGAATATTGTTGAGAAGTATTGTGGACTACTAAATCCATACCGATATGCGAGTTCAGTCAAATTTGTATGATGGTCGGACATATAATCCATGATGTAATTTAGTTTGGTGATTTGTACATAGTCATTTACTGTGATACGTAAATAACGTTTAAATAAATCGGTTAAATGTCGCTTGCTTATATTGCAATATAACGCAATTTCATCTAGCGGTAGACGTTCTTCAATATGTTCATGAATGTATTGAATCGCTTTTGCGACATGTAAGTTTTCTTCACTGTGTTGATTGTGAAAATTAGGTTCCATCTCTCTAGATAACAAGAGTACTATTTCAAATATGTATAAGTTGGATAAGACATTCCCTTTACTATGTCTATGATGCATTTCTTCTGTAATACGCTCCATACAGTTTTGAATTTGATGAGTTGTTGGTGCTTTAATATACAATTTACTTTTCTTGGATAGGTATTGCATAAATTTCAAATCTTTTTTCAGACTTGAATTTAGTGCTTCAAAGTGTTCCAAGTAAAAATGCATTTGCATAAATGTGCATGTTGTATTTTCTTTTACTTGAAAACTATGAATTACATGTGGAAATAAAACAATAAATTCATTTTTATGTACGGTAACTCGATTTCCATTGATGATAATATCACACTCTCCATTTTGAACGACACAGATTTCTATATTTCGATGTGTATGTGGTCCAAAATGATAGTTTTCTGGTAAGTGTTGGATTAGAGCGTTATGTATTAAATTCCCTTGTAGTTGTTCTAAAAATGTATGCTCCAATTGTGTATCGTTTCTATCCATAGTATTTCCCTCACAATATAATTATTACCTAAAATATAGAATTTGTAAACGCTTACGGTTCCATATTTTATACGTTTGTTAAATACTCATCTTTATTGCGTAAGAAATAAAAAAGTGTAAATGTTACGATGAGAGTAATCATAAAGGGAGGTACGTCTGTGGACAAATTGAGAAGAAGCAAATACTTCGTTCTAGGAATGTTAGTGTTTGCATTAATTGGTGGAATGATCTCCACAAATGTTTTACTAAATCAGAGAAGTTTGATTCCAAAAGAAAAAACATATGACTTCAATGTGAAAAGTCTAGATGGAAATCAAAGCATGTTGCTTCAAGAGAATCCAAACCGTGGATATCGAATGGAAGTGTATCTCAATGTGGAAACCAATAAGAGTTTATTTGAGTACAAAACAGTAGATGCAATTGAACAATTGGAAAATGAAATTGCAACATACAAGTCAGATAATCCAAAATTGATTCAAGTGTATTTTTATCTAACTGGATATAAGGATAAAGACTTAGATGATAATGCATTTAAAAACATGAATGCTTATTTTGATAAGCTAAAAGAACATGATCTTAAAGCAATTTTCCGTTTTGCATATGTTTCAAATGATTCAAATCCAACATCGCAAGAACCAACACTTGCTCAAATTCAACGTCATATGGTGCAAGTAAAACCATTCATTGAAGAACATAAAGATCAAATCCATGTATTCCAAGCAGGAATTGTTGGTGCATGGGGAGAATGGGATTCAGGTGCGATGTCTCGTATTGACAATAAGGCGGTAATGGATGCAGTATTAGCAGCAACACCAAAAGATATGCAAGTACAAGTACGTTATTCATACATTAAAGAAAATAATGTGCCTAATACAAGTGAAGATTATAATCGAGTAGCATTCCATGATGACTTTCTAATTGGTGTACTACACTCTTGGAATACTGCAGGAGCAGATAGAAATGCGACAAAGTGGAAGAAAATGACAGAAGAATCCAAACAACTTCTCGTGGATGGAGAAATGATTTGGGGAAGTGCGAATGGATATTATACAGGTGGTAAAGCAATTAATGCATATTTAATTGCACAACGTATGAAAGAACATCATTTTACTTCACTGTCTATGACACATAACTACAAAGAACAAAATAAAGAACAAGGAAAAACATATAGTATGGCAGAGTGGCAACACGAATATGTGAACCAAGCCATTTTAGATACATATGATTTACCTTACGATGAAGCATGGTTTATGGATGCTGATGGGAACAACATTCCACGAAACATGTTTGAATATTTACGTGATTATTTAGGATACTATTTAAAAGTGGAAAGTGCAACAGCAACAGTAAAGGATGATGTTGTAAATGTGTCTGTAGATATTGCTAACTACGGATTTTCTGCACCACACAAAGTCACAAAGATGGAACTTGTATTACTTGATGCAAAGGGAACTGTTGTAGATGCAACAAGTATGTGCAAGGCAAGTGAATTACAGCCGGGTAATAAGCAAATTAACGTACAACTTACACGACCAGACGCATCAAAACCATATATGGTAGCAATTCGCGCAGAAGTGGAAGATGGAACGACGATTCGATTTGCCAATGATTTAAATTATGTACAAGGAAACAATGTCCTTGGCATCTTGAAGTAGGGAGGTTCACAATGAAATACATAAATAAAATTGGGAAATGTATAATTGCGACAGTCCTTTTATTGAGTATGTTTATCATACAGGGAAATGCTAAAGTTCTAGCAAAAGATAACCTGCCAATAATTAGTACAAATGGAATTACTTTAAATTCAGATACAACACCAAGTATGTATGAAAATTTAGTGAATTTAGAAAACAAGAAAGATTTTAATTTCTTCGTGGATGAACAATTGATGAGTGAAGGAAATGCGTATTTTGCGTATGCATATGATCAAGAGGAAACGTTTATTGGTGTAACATTCACTGGTTGGTGGGGTGATCAACAAGGGATTAATAAGTATAAAGTACAATACAAAGATCAAGACCAATGGGTAGATTTAGAAGAAACACCAGTTACCTATGCAAATGGTAGTGTTGGTGGGCCAACGACACTTACAAAATACTTCCATCAACCAATTACAACAACAGATATTCGTATTGTTGTGTTGGGTGTAAACACAAGATGGAGCAAGAAAACATGTATGCATGTAATTGCACCAAAAATTGATGATGCAGCTACATCGGGAATGACAAAACCAGTAGTAAGTTTTGAAAACTTAACACTAAAAAAAGGAGAGATGGATTACTTTGTGAGTAACCCAGATGCAAATGATATTGATTTTGGACCTGGTGGTGATTTGTCGGGGAAAAATGCATATATCGTATATGACTATACAAATCTTGTAGAAATCGATCGCGTCGAAATGATTGGTTGGTATCCAACAAGTCAAGGAATTAAAAACGCAGATTTTGAATACTTTGAAGATGGCGAATGGAAATCACTCGAAAAAAATGTAACATTTGCTTGGAAAACAAAAGCAGGTGTACAAGCACAAGAAAATCTAGTTTATACGCTTAAAAAAGCAGTACAAACTACAAAATTTAGAATTAAAGTAAATGCAGGATATGCACAATGGGGTTCAACAAAAATCAATATGCGATTAGTTAAGCCAAATGGAAAACTTGTTCGTAAAATTGGTGAATTAAATGCCGTTGTTGATGCAATGGAGAAAAACTTACGTAGATTATTAATTGGGGATAATTACGGAGAGTTTAGTACTACAAGTGTACAAACATTGCTTGCTGTATTAGAACAAGCAAAAGTTGTTGCTGCAAATCCTGATGTAAGTGAAGCGGATTATGAAGCAGAACTAGCAAAGCTTAATAATGAAATTCAAACGTTCTATGCAAGCCAAAATGAACTTTCTAAAAAGGTGGAAATCCAAGCAGAAAATGTAACGATTAAAGAAGGGAAATTAGAAAATTTAATCGACGGCCAATTAGGAACGGGCGTAACATTTGAGGAATTTGGTAGTGCACTTGATGGATCGATTTATCTAACTTTTGATCAAGCAATTGATGCTAAAGAATTATTGATCTTAACAGACAAACCAAAATCACATGGGGTATCAACAATCGCAATTTCAGCAAAAAAAGGTGATCAATGGGTACCAATTACAAACAATGTATCGATTCCATGGAAAAATAGTATCCATGAAGTAGAAGGTCAAACCTTTGATTTAACAACACAAGGTCAAGTTGTATCAGATACTTTTAAAATTGATATGAAAGGAAGTGCATCAGAGCAACAAGCAACTAAGTTACAATTATTACTAATTAAAGGTGATGCTTTAGTGGATTGTAATTCTTTAGAAGCAACAATTGCCAAAGCAAAAACAGTTCTTGAAAATCAAAAACAAGGAAGTGGATTAAAAGCAGATCCAGAAGTGATTGAATTACTAGAGATGCATATGTTACTTGCTGAGAATCAAGATACACTTGCACGTAACACACAAGCGAAAGTGAATCAATTAGAAGCAGATATTCGCACAACATTGGATATTATTGAACAACAAACAACACCAACAATTCAAACTGATAAACTTACTGAAGCAATCGCAAAAGCAAATGCTTTGGATAAAACATTATATACAACTGCAAGTGTTGAGAAGCTAACAAACGTGCTTACACATGCAAATGGTGTAGTAGCAAATCCAGAAAGCCAAGAGGCAGTTGATGCAGCTACAGCAGCGCTAGAAACAGCGATGGATGCACTTGTTCGCTTAGGTGATAAGACAAAACTACAGTTCGTTGTTAGTGCAGTAGAAGCGCTTCATGAAGCGGATTATACACAAGCATCATGGAATGATGTACATACACAACTTCAAAACGCGAAGACAATTTTAGCTAACAACCAAGCATTACAAGGTGAAATTGATCTTGCATATGATGCACTAATGGATGCGGTAAGTCGTTTAGTTAGTAATGAAGCAGTAGATAAAACAGAACTACAGGATCTTGTTGATGACTGCACAAAACTAAAAGAAGCAGATTACACTAAAGAAACATGGAAAGTATTCATAGATGCCTTAGCAGATGCAAAAGTTGTTTTAAGTGATCCAAGTGCAACTGCAGGTGATGTATTACAAGCAAAAGTAGAACTTACAAATGCAATTAATCAATTACGAAAACCAGGTGAAAAACCAAATGAAGAAAAACCAAATATCGCTCCTGGTAATGAAGAAAAACCAACAACAGGAACAGATACTTCAGATACTACCAATACAGGTGTATGGGTATTGATGTTACTTGCATCAGCATTTGTACTTACTTTTGGGTATCAAAAGAAAGTAAAGAAGTAAAATAAAGCCCTCTTAGTTAATATATTAACTTGATAATAAATATACTGACTTCATAAAAATCCATGTTAAATACATGGGTTTTTGTGTGTCTTACTTCAAATAAGAACAAAAAAGGTACAGCTAACTGTACCTTTTTGCATTATTGACGATCTGTATCTTGTTTGAGTTCTTGTGAGAGTTTTCGATATTCAAATGGCGTATGATTTGTTTCTTGTTTAAATGTTTGTGAGAAGTGCGACTGACTGACAAAGCCAACATCTGTAGCAATCTGTGCCATTGATTTATTTGTGCTCTCTAATAGCTTCTTTGCGTGCTGTATGCGCGTTTGAATTAAGTAGGAAATCGGTGATATTCCTTTATATCGTTTAAATGCATGACTGATATAAAATTTACTTAAATACGTTAATTCACTTAGGTCATCAAGTGTAATATTTTTATGATAATTTGCTTTAATATAGTTTTCAATGATTTCACATTCTTTCATCCCTTTGGTAATACTTCGATAGGAAAGTTGTTTATCATTGCTGCGAATGATTAGAAAGATTAGCACTTCCAAGATATTGTGGCAAATGGCTTCATATCGTTCGTTTTTAAGTTCTACTTCTTGTAACAGTACATTTAAATAAAACATCATTTTGTCATGTTCACTATTTAAATTAAAGACTTGGCGTACTAATTTATTGCCATTATGATCTTGCAATTCTAAACCCTCAACACCTAATACGATGTATTCAAAATCTTCATTTTCCATTGGGCTTTCCGTATGTGGAATTTTGGAACTGATGATGACAACATCATCACTGTATGTACTAAAACTTTCATTATCGATTAGAAAACGTCCCTTGCCATTCACGACGAAAAATATCTCTGTAAAGTCATGGACATGCTTTACGCTATGCCAATCTGAACCCCTTTGTGCATGCGTAATATAACGAAGAACAAGCTTCGTTTTTTCATGTTGTTTTCGAATGATTTGATAGCGATTGTTACTCATAATAACCTCCCTAGAATAAAACCTTTACACAATCTCATTGTAGATAGAAAAATATGAATTTACAACGTTAAAAAAGAAAAAATAAAAATTATTCATTTTTTTGAAAAGTTCGCAACATAACTAAAAAAGTGAAAAAAAACGATTATTTCGTTATGGATTTTATATATATTGATAAAAAATGTAAGTGCTTACAATTTGCCCTCTTGTACAAAAAAAGTGCTTTGGGTATGATGTGGATGTAAGGCAAAGGAGGAGATCTTGTGAGCAAACAGAAAGGGAGACTGACCGTCCCTACAGATATCGATATGATCGGTGAAACCGTTCGCATCATAGACTATTGGGGTGGAGATGCGATACGGGATTGCGATGGAACCGTCATGCCAGATGAACTAAAAAGTCTGGATGTAAAAAAATACGCAACGTATTATACAACAAGAAAAGATAATGACTGGGCAAGAAAAAACCCAGATGAAATTCAACAAGTATACATCATGTCACAATTTGAAAGTGCAAGTAGTGATGAACTGAGAATTTCAATCATGAAATATATCTACAAAGATTTATTACAACCAAATACAAATGATGACATGTCAAAGTGGTGGGAAGTCATCGATCGTACAACTGGTGAAATCGTAGCCTTTGAAGATTGGAGTTATGATGAAGCAACACAGGAAGTGGTAATTCGTAACGCTATACCATTTCATGCATATACGGTAAGCTTTCTAGCATACATTATTTGGGATCCTGTACATATGTACAATGCGATTACCAATGATTGGAAAGATGAAGAACATCAAATGACATATGATGTACGTCAACCAAAGACGCAAGCGTATGTGATTGATAAGTTCAAACGATACTTAAAAGAAAATCCAGAAATTGATGTGATTCGATTTACAACATTCTTCCATCAATTTACATTGATTTTTGATGAACAAGCGCGTGAATCATTTGTAGAATGGTTTGGCTATAACGCAAGTGTTTCTCCTTATATTTTAGAAAAGTTTGAAGCATGGGCTGGCTATCCATTTCGACCAGAGTTCATTATTAACAAAGGAACTTACAATTCACAGTTTGTCATTCCAACCAAAGAATTCAAGGATTTCATGGAGTTCCAACAAATTGAAGTTAGTAAGTTAATGAAAGTATTTGTTGATGCGACACATGAAGCTGGCAAAGAAGCGATGATGTTCTTAGGAGATCACTGGATTGGTACAGAGCCATATGGTAAATACTTTAAAGAAGTTGGCTTGGATGCAGTTGTAGGAAGTGTAGGAAATGGTTCAACATTACGAATCATCTCAGATATTCCAGGTGTGAAATATACAGAAGGAAGATTACTTCCATACTTCTTCCCAGATACGTTCCATGAAGGAGGCGATCCTTTACATGAAGCAAAAGTGAACTGGGTAACTGCAAGACGTGCGATATTACGAAAACCAGTTGACCGTATTGGTTATGGTGGATACTTAAAACTAGCATTGGAGTTCCCAGAATTTATCGACTATGTTAAAGAAGTTGCTGATGAATTCCGTGAATTGTATGACAAAGTTAATCAAGTACAACCATACTGTGTACCATTCAAAGTATATGTACTTAACTCGTATGGAAAATTACGTTCATGGGGTGCACACATGGTACATCATGCCATTCCATACGAAGACAACTATGGTTATGAAGGATATTTGGAAGCACTAAGTGGTTTGCCAGTAGATATCGAATTCATCAGTTTTGATGAATTACTAGAACGTCAAGATGTACTTGATACTCCAGGAGTGATTCTAAACGTTGGTGATGCATATACATCATTCTCGGGAGGAGAATACTGGAAAAATGAAGCGATCGTTACAAAAATACGTCAATATATATACCAAGGAAATGGATTTATCGGAATTGGAGATCCTAGTGCATATCAAAAAGAAGGACACTATTTCCAATTATATGATGTGCTTGGTGTAGATAAAGAAGTTGGATTCACCCTATCTCATGACAAGTATAACTGGGATGAGCATGAACACTTCATTACAAAAGGTTTACCAGAGACGCTTAACTTTGGAAATAAGGTGCAATTTGCATATGCTGATCGCGATACAACTGTAATTAAGACGACTGGAAAAAGTGTGAACTTGGCAGTGCATAATTATGGAAAAGGACGTGCAGTTTACATGAGTGGATTACCATTTAACTTTGAAAACACGAGACTTTTATACCGTAGTTTGTTCTATGCAGCTGGTAAAGAAGATCAAATTGAAGAGTGGTATGCAGATAACTACAATGTGGAAGTAAATATGTATCCATCAACAAGTAGTTACTGTGTGGTAAACAATACATATGAGAAACAAGAAGCAACGGTTTTTACAACAAATGGCCAAACCCACAAAGTAGAATTGGAACCAACAGAAATCAAATGGTTTACGGTCTAATGTTGTTTTAGAGATATTGAAAGCGTTAGTCAATATATATAAAATACGTGACAATATCTTGTATGGTGTAAGCGCTTAACTTGCACTATGATTTAAGTAGATGATTGATTTGACACAATAAAAGGAGGATACGAATCAATGAAAAAATTTATGAAGTTCGCCTGTGTGAGTGCTGTGATGTTAACAGCATTAGCAGGATGTGGAGGTTCTGGTAAAGAAGCTGACACAGACGAAAAAGTTCTTAAAATTGCAGGACTTGATGGTGGATTTGGAACTGGCGGTTGGGAAGCAGTTGCCAAAGAATTTGAGAAAATCGAAGGTGTAAAGGTAGAATTGGAATTCGAAAAGAACATCTCAGATGTACTTCGTCCAAGAATCCAAGCTGGTGAAGACATTCCTGATATTATCTACCTATCAATTGGAGCACAAGGTGGATTAACTGACACGATGGTGAAAGAAAAACAAATTCAACCAATTGATGATTTATTAGACATGAAAATTCCTGGATCAGATGTAACTGTAAAAGAAAACATCATTCCTGGATTTACAGATGCATTAAACTTACGTCCTTACGATGATGGTAAATTATACTTAGCACCACTTAACTATTCACCATGTGGATTGTTCTACAATGCTGGATTATTTGCTGAAAAAGGATGGGAAGTACCAACAACTTGGGATGAAATGTTTGCTTTAGGAGACAAAGCAAAAGCAGAAGGTATTGCTTTATTTACATACCCAACAACTGGATACTTTGATGCATTCTTCTCTGCATTATTAAATGAAACTGCTGGACCAGATGCATATGACAAAATGATGCACTATGATGAAAAAACTTGGGAAAGTGAAGATGCGAAAAAAGCATTTGAAATCGTTGGAAAACTTGCTGAATACATTGAACCAAACACTGTAGCACAAGCTAACGGAACTGACTTCACGAAAAACCAACAAGCAATCTTAGACAACAAAGCACTATTTATTCCTAATGGAACTTGGTTACCAGGTGAAATGGAAGATGCACCAAGAGCTGAAGGATTTGAATGGGGAATGATGGCTTTACCAAAAGTAACTGCTGATGGTGATGCTTACTCAACTACATTCACAGAACAAATGTACATTCCAGAAGGTGCAGAAAATGTTGATTTAGCTAAAAAATTCATGGCTTACTGCTACTCAGATGAAGCAGCTACATTATTCTACACAAAAGGAAAATCTGCTGTAATGCCTACAGTTAACGCATCTGACAACATTAAAGATGATGACATTAATAAAATTTTCTACTCAATCTACGACAATGGTGCAAAAGCTAACGCAGTTGGATTTGCAGCACTTGAAAACCAAGTGGAAGGTGTAGACTTAACAGGTGCAGAAGGAATCTTATATGGAACCGTAAACTCAGTAATGACAAAAGACAAAACGGTTGATCAATGGTATGATGAATTCCTAACTGGGCTTAAAAAAGTTGTTGAAGCAAACAAATAAAATGTAGCGGTGGCAACACCGCTATTTTTTTAAGAAAGGAAGACGTATGAAAAACAAAAAACAAGAGAGACGATTTATTTGGTTGTGTTTAGCGCCAGCAATTATCTTATTTACGGTATTTATGGTCTTCCCTACATTAAATGTATTTCGAATGTCATTGTTGAAGTGGGGAGGATTATCCGCAAATCAAGAGTTTGTCGGATTAAACAATTTCTTTATTTTATTTAAAGATATGAACTTTATTAGATCGTGTCAAAACACCATTCTGATTATTGTATTGGTTGCGATTGTTACACTTATATTCGCGGTGGTTTTTGCGGCAATTCTTACAAGAGAAAAGGTAAAAGGAGAAAACTTCTTTCGAGTTATTTTCTATATACCTAACGTATTATCTGTCGTTGTAATATCTTCTATCTTTAGTGCAATTTATGATCCAAGCAATGGATTATTAAATAGTATTATTGGTTTATTTAAGCCTGAAAATTGGGAAGGAATTAAATTTTTAGGAGATCAATCCATCGTAATTTATGCAGTGATTGGAACGATGATTTGGCAGGCAATTGGATACTACATGGTTATGTATATGGCAAGTATGTCAAGTATTCCAGAACACCTCTATGAAAGTGCATCGCTGGATGGAGCAAACAAAGTTCAACAATTCTTTAAAATCACATTGCCATTGATTTGGGGGAATATTAGAACAACGTTGACATTCTATATTATTAGTTCAATTAACTTAAGTTTCTTATTTGTGAAAGTTATGACCGGTGGGGGTCCAAATGGAGCAAGTGAAGTATTCTTAAGCTACTTATATCGTCAAGCATATGATAATGCAACATATGGGTATGGTATGGCAATTGGAGCAATTGTCTTTATCTTCTCATTTGTACTTAGTGCAGTAGTAAATAAAATCACATTACGTGATGACATGGAATTTTAGGAGGTTATGTTATGGATAAAAAAACAAATCGTTTATATCGCATCTTTATATATGTAGCCTTATTTACATTAGCGATTTCTATTATTGTGCCAGTTGCTTGGGTGTTTCTAGCATCGGTGAAACAAAATAGTGAATTCTATGGTAGTCCATGGACAATGCCGATTGGCCTTCATTTCCAAAACTTTATTGATGCCATTGATAAAGCGAATATGGGTGAGTACTTCATCAATTCCATTGTGGCAACAGGATTGGGTCTTCTGATTTTGTTGGTTGTTGCTTTACCTGCATCATATGCACTTGCGCGTTTCCGCTTTAAAGGAAAGAAAATTGTAAACCTTGGATTTATGAGTGGATTATTCATTAACGTGAACTATATTGTTGTACCAATCTTCCTGATGTTATTAAGTTGGGATAAAGGGATTTCACAAATTATAGGACAGAGAATCTTTTTGAATAACATTGTGGTGTTAGCTATTATTTATGCAGCTACTGCACTACCATTTACGATCTACTTACTAACAAGTTACTTTAGAACATTACCAAAAGCGTATGAAGAAGCAGCGTATATGGATGGTTCTGGCTATTTCCGCACGATGGTAAAAATAATGATTCCAATGGCAAAGCCAAGTATCATCACGGTAATTCTATTTAACTTCTTGTCTTTCTGGAATGAATACATTATTGCTTTAACTTTGATGCCAGGAGCAAGTAAAACATTACCAGTTGGTCTAATCAACTTGATGCAATCGCAAAAAGCAGCAGCAAATTATGGACCGATGTATGCAGGACTTGTGATTGTTATGTTACCAACATTGATCCTATATATTATGGTGCAAAAGAAACTGACACAAGGGATGACCCTTGGTGGATTAAAGGATTAGGTGCTACATATGGAAAATAAAACACTTAAAACAATTTTAATTATTTGTACCTTTATTGCTTCACTAACCATGGTGATTGTAGGACAAAAACATATAGGGTATGCAGGTCTACTCGTACAACTTGTTGGATTATGCGGTTTACTTGGATTGTTATATCTATACAATCGTCGATATAAATAGGAGGAACTATGGCAACACTACAGCTAAAAAATATAAATAAAATTTATGATAATAATGTCCAAGCGGTATTTGATTTCAACTTGGAAATAAAAGACAAAGAGTTTATCGTCTTTGTTGGTCCTTCAGGATGTGGGAAAAGTACAACTTTACGTATGATTGCCGGTCTTGAAGATATAACATCAGGTGAACTATTCATCAATGAAGCAAAGATGAATGATGTATTACCTAAAGATCGTGATATCGCCATGGTCTTTCAATCGTATGCACTGTATCCACACTTAAGTGTGTATGACAATATGGCCTTTGGTCTACAAATCCGTAAGGTACCAAAAGCTGAAATTGATGCACGTGTACGCGATGCAGCAAAAATTCTTGAAATTACAGATTATTTAGACCGTAAGCCAAAGGCGTTATCGGGTGGACAACGTCAAAGGGTTGCACTAGGACGTGCAATTGTAAGAAATGCAGAAGTATTCTTGATGGATGAACCATTAAGTAACTTGGATGCAAAATTACGTGTAGCGATGCGTTCAGAAATTATCAAATTACATGAACGTGTTGGTGCGACAACAATTTATGTTACCCATGACCAAACAGAAGCGATGACAATGGCAACACGCATTGTCGTAATGAAAGATGGGTATATCCAACAAATTGGAACACCAAAAGAAATCTACAACAATCCAGCAAACATGTTTGTGGCAGGGTTTGTGGGAAGTCCAGCTACCAATTTCTTACATGGACGTATTGAAAATAATAGTTTTGTAATCGGGGATTTACATATGGAATTACCAGAAAAATTCGATTCAGATATTAAGGATTATGAAGGTAAAGAAGTTGTTATGGGAATTCGCCCAGAGGATATTTATTCAGAAGGAATTGTAGAAGGAACCTATCCAAGTGCAAGTTTTACCTTCCAAGTAGATATTAGTGAGCTTTTAGGACATGAAAGTATTTTACATGGTACATTTTATGATCAACCATTAATTGCGAAAGTTTCAACTCGCTTAGGAATTGAATCACATTCACAAACAAAATTAACATTTGATTTAGGAAAAGTACATTTCTTTGATGTGGATACAACACTGAGAATTGACAAATAATTTAGGAGTCAACTGGATGAAAACATATATTATTGGAATTGACGGTGGAGGCACAAAAACACACTTTGCCGGATATGATGCAAATGGTAAAGAACTAGCTTCAATCACTCTAGGTAGTGTACATATCATGCAAAAAAGTGAAGCTGAATCGGTGGAACTTTTAAAAGAAGGATTTAACTTTATTAAAGAGCAATTTCCAAAAGATGAAGCTTACCAACTTTATGTTGGATTGGGTCTAGGTGGCTATGGTGGTAATGCCCCGATGCAAGAAAAGACCGACCAAGTATGTAAAAAAGCATTTGGTGATGTTCCATTTGTTGTATTCAATGATGGACAAGTTGCTTTATTTGGGGCATTCGATGGTGCGGATGGAATTCTTGTGATTGCAGGAACTGGAAGTATCGCTTATGCAAAAGCAAAAGATCACTTTACGATGAGTGGTGGTTGGGGCTATCAAATTGGTGATGAAGGAAGCGCTTATGCAGTTGGTAAAATGTTGTTAAAGGAATTTAGCGAACAAGCAGATGGGCGTAAAAAACAAACCTTCCTTTATACCTACATGATGAATAAATATGAGTTTACTAGCCCATACGATATAATTTCTTTTGTTTCTGATACACTAGAAAACAAACGTGAGAAACTTGCATCACTATCATTAGATGTATATGAACTAGCAAAGGAAAAAGATCCTGCTGCACTAGCAATATTTGAACAGGCAGCAACGGATTTAGCACTTCTAGCAAATACCTTATATGCACAAACAGGCATCACAAATATAAGTTATGGTGGAAGTTTATGGAATGCTGAACAAATGAAGCAAGCGTTTAAAGCAAAATTGCTACCAGCACTCACTTTAGTAGAGCCGGTAAATGGTCCAACCTATGGAGCCTTTGTTGGTGCTAGAGATACATATCTACGCTAAATTATAATAACCAATTTCTATACATGAGATTGGTTTTTTTTGGGTAATGTAACTTAATGTGTGGTTTTTGAAAATAGGACTATCACTTAATGTGTGGTTACACATCTTATAAAGGAAGTATTCATACCAAATATGGTGATGAAATACTTCCTTTTTTTTGTGAGGTTATTTTGACTGTAAATCAACTTTATCTGTTATCGAGTAATATACTTTTTTATTTAATGCAAATAGAATTCTCTTTCGAAATCGTTCAAAGTTTGAGATTCCTCTAGATATAGCGATGTAGATTTTAATTTTACCATTAGCATTTTCGGATAGTGCGTTGGAGAGTTTTCGGTTATCATCATAAGGTCTTTTAAAAGAATTGAGTATCTCTATTCTCCAGTTAGTTAGTAAGGTTATAAATGGCTCATACTCACTAATAGTAGAATCTTTAAATGCAATTGGTAAAGCATCAAACCATTCTTCACAGTTTTCGGATGTACCGTTCTGATTAAAATTTCTATACATTTCCTTCAACTTATATCCCTGAGCAAGATTCTCGCTAATAGCTAATGTCATTTCTAGTAATTGCCGTTTATTTAGTTTCTGACGAAAACGACTATTATATCTTGGTTCGTTGTCTAAGTTGCAATCTTTATCAAGAAGATCTTTCCATTTTTTTAGTAAATGATATGCGTCACTACCGTATTCAACTTGTCGAAGAATATTTAAGCGAATATTAGTGAAACACTCCATTAAGTTTTTAACGACATGAAATGGATCAGCTGCTATAATAGCATTTTTTTAGTATTGTTTAGTGAAATCTTTGTAGGTTAGCCACATATCCATAGTGACATATTTGACCTTTAATCGCTCATTTTCAGGGATTTTCTCGAAATATCTTTTGAGATGGTGCT
>NZ_SODD01000014.1 GCF_004365815.1 Breznakia blatticola | reverse complement strand
ATTCGTAACAATCAAGATGAGAATTCATAATAATATAACAAAAACACTAACAAATATGATGACTATGACAGTTGCATTAAGAATGCCATTCTACATAATACAGGAGCAAATACAGGATTAATTCTTAATGTTGATCCTACAAAAGAAGAATCTAAGAAATTAAGTGTTGGTGTAATGGATTACAACCCATCATCATTGACGGTTGTTGCTATTGCAACTCCTGCTACTGTAAAAGAAGCAAATACACTGGGTTCTGGAACGAAAACAAATATCACAACTGTTGTAGTTAGTGAAGATACATTTAGTAAAGTAAAAGCAGAGGTAAATTCAATTACTTATGCTTCTCAAGATCCAACAATTGCGACAGTAAGTTCAACTGGTGAAGTAACGGGTGTAAAAGCAGGTACTACAAAAATTGTTGTAACTGCTACAGATATGTTTGGTAATACAATAACTAAAGAAGTAGATATTACAGTTAACTCAAACAAATTGCCAGAATTAACATTATCTACAGCAACAGCTACTCTTGAAGTAGGAGATGCATTTGATCCACGTTCATACATTACAAGTGCTACAGATGTTGAAGATACTGCATTAGCTACAAGCGATGTAGTAATTACAAACTTAACTGATGCATTGGTTGATAAAAATAACAAATTAAATGATACTGGATCATTCACATTGAAATATAAAGTTACAGATAGTGATGGTAATAGTGTAGAGAAACAAATTGCATTTACTGTTGAAGATAAAACAGTCCCTACATTTACAACATCAACAAAAGAGTTAATCCTTGAATTAGGAGCAGCTGATAAGTATACAGTTGCGGATGTTGCAGCGTTGTTAAGTGATGTTGTGATTGATGACAATAATCCAAACTCATTACCTATGACAATTCAAGCGAAAAACTTTGGTGATATTAAACAAGATGAAGTTGATACAGTAGGTAAAAAAGTAGTATTCTTTGTTACAGATGCAGCAGGATTAGAAACTAAACAAGAAGTACTTGTGAAAGTTGAAGATACAACTGCTCCTACATTTGATGTAGAAAACAAAACAGTAACAATTGAAGCTAGTGAAAACATTGATTTAGATGCGTTTGTTACTAAATACTTAGGTACTATTACAAACACAGATAACGATAAAGCATATGCTGGACAAATTGAGTCAACTGCATTTGCAAGTCTAGATCAAACAAAAGTAGATAAAACAGGAAAAGATATTATCTTAACTGTAAAAGATGCTTCAAACAATCCATCTAGCGTAACTGTAAAAGTTAAGGTAGGAGATACACAAGCACCTACATTATCTAAAACTAAAGATGACTACGTATTGGAAGTTGGAAAAACTATTGGTTTAGCTGATTTAATTAGTGCATCTGGTGTTACAGCAAGTGACAATGATAAAGGATCTACACTAGAAATTAAATCAGACAACTTTACAAAACTAAAACAAGATGAAGTTAACAAAAACGGTACAACTGTTATTCTTTATGTAGCTGACAATTCAGGTTACAAAGCAACTACTGATGTAGTTGTGAAAGTTGTTGATACAACTGATCCAAAATTCACAATCGAGAAAAATAAAGCAAGATTGGAATTAGGAAAGAACTCAACACTTCAAGATGTAATTGATCAACTTGGAACAATTACAAAATCAGATAATGATCTAGCATCTACAAATAGCATGGATATTACATCTGCTGAATTTGGAAGTATTAATTTAGATGAACCAAGTGTTACAACTATTTATGTAACTGTGACTGATAAATCTGGAAACTTTACATCACTTCCAGTTGAATTAACGGTATCTGATACTACAAAACCAACATTCGATGTTGAGAAAAAAGATATTACAATTGAAGCGGGTGTTGTAACTACAGCTGCTGAATTAGAATCACTACTTGGAAAAATTACAATCGAAGATAATGATCCAGCGATGGTGAAAACAATTGATTACTCTGATTTTGCTAAAGTTGATCAAACTCGTGTTGATAAAGTAGGAAAAGATGTTACGTTAACTGTAACAGACCCAACAGGTAACAAAAAATCAGTAACAATTAAAGTGAAAGTTGAAGATACAACTGTACCTACATTAACAGTAGATACTAAAGAATATGTATTAGAAGTAGGAGATACAATTACTCTTGCTGATTTAACTACAGCATTAAATGCAGTATCTAATGATAATGATGAAGGTTCTAAACCACTTGAAGTTAAATCTGCTGACTTTAAAGATTTAAAACAAGGTGTAGTTAATGAAGATGGTACAAAAGTAACATTATATGTTGAAGATAAAGCTGGACTAACAGCAACTGTAGAGGTAACTGTAAAAGTTGTTGATACAACTGATCCAGAATTTACAATTGAAAATGATGAAGCAAGATTAGAATTATCAAGTGATTCAACACTTCAAGATGTACTTGACCAACTTGGAACAATCACAAAGTCAGATAATGACCCAGCATCTACTGATGACCTAGAAATCACATCAGTTGATTTCAAAGATATTGATTTAGATGTAGTGGATGAAACAGGAACAGTGATTACATTAACTGTAACTGACAAAACAGGAAACTCTACATCACTTTCAGTTACTGTAACAGTAACAGATACAACAGATCCAACGTTTGAAGTTGAAAATGAAACTGTTGAATTTGAAGTGAATACAGAAGTAACTTATGAAGATTTCTTAAAAGCAGTAAATGTTACAAAAGCTGAAGATAATGATGTCTTAGCAGATGTAAACGTAAAAGCTACAAACTTTGCTGACTTAGATACAAGTGTAATCAAAGATGGAACGGTAATTACATTATATGTAACTGATCCAACAGGAAATACAACATCAATTGATATTACAGTAAATGTAATTGATACAACTGCACCAGTTGTTGATAGTGACTTAGTAACTATTTCATATCGTGCAGAAAGCGAAGTAACTGAAGCAGAATTCTTCGAACAAATCGGATTAGTAGTAAGTGATAATTCATTATTAGCACCAACTGTTACTTCTGACTTTGCTAAAGTTGACTTCAACCCTGAAGATTTAAAAGAAATTAAACCATTCCTTGTAACAATTACAGTAACTGATTCAGTTGATAATGTTACAACTAAAACAGTACAAGTGAATATCGTGAGAAAAGCACTTTACTATATTGAAGGAAATGACATTACATTAGAAATGAGTGAATTAACTTCACACATTGAAGATGGAACAGTTGAAGCATTTATTATTAATAAAGCAGGAGCGAAAGCTTGGAAAGATGATTATTTAGATGGAATTACAGATTTACCTGTATACATCAAAAACATGGATGCTTTAAAAAATGCAAAAGCTGGAGAAGATGTAATTCTTGACTTAGTATTAACAAGTCCTACTTCTGCTAAAGCAGCAAGAATGCTTGTTAGTGAAGAAGATCTTGAAGTTGTTGTTGGACAAGTGAAAGTAACAATCAAAGAAGAAGTAAAAGCAAATCCATCAACACCAGGTAAAGATAAAGACAAAGATACATCAGGTGATCCTGCAACAGGAGTTAATTTATCATCAACAATTAATGAAATGATGGCATTACTATTAATCTCTCTTGCTGGTATTGCAATCTTCACAAGAAGAAGACGTACAAACAAATAGTCATTTAACATAGATCCTATACTAACTATGTATGATGAATGGTGATATTCACCAATACCCAAAAGGTTGGCACTAGTGTCAACCTTTTATTGGATTTGTAATACAAATATGGAGATTATAAAGTTTTTGTGAAGTGCGTGTCAGCAAGAGTTGATAATCCGAACATTACGCAACAAATCATCATTATTCTCACTGAAATACAATTGAGTGCATTGGCGAGGATATTTATGATTTATATAGTGGGGTTGCAAATGAGAGAATTTGTTTACTGTATGTGTAAAAAATTCTATTGTTGGCAAGTAGAACGCATATCGAAAAGTGTGTGTATGTAGATGATAGTTCGATGTATTATCTAGGAAAGGAAAGAAGAAATGAAACGAACGCAAAGTAGTTTTATTCGCAAGCTATTTACGGTAGCAATTATTATGTTTGTGGTAATAGGGCAAGTAAGTAACTATTCAGTAATGGGTAAAGCGAATGAGGAAGTGGTTGAAGAGAATCCACAAGAAGAAGGTACTCCAGAAAATGGAAGTACTCTTGGTGAATCGGAAACAGCAGAAGAGATTGTTATAGTGGAGGAAGAAATAGTTGATGAACCAATAGAAATTCCAGCACTAGAAGATGAGATAAAAGAATATGAAGAAAAGACGGATGCACAAGATTCATCACAAAGTGAAAACAATGTAGAAGAATCAAAAGAAGGTGCAAAAGTTAAACAAGTCAACACGGGTGATGTGGCTAGAAAAGTTCAACCAAGAACTGGGGTTGTAGCAGAAGCTGATAGTGTATTAACATATACATTTTCAACAGATGGTACTAAGACAGCAACAGTAACGGGAACAAAAGATGCTGCATATGCTGGAGATTTGGTGATTCCATCAAAAGTTTTAGCAACAACAGATGGTGAAGAATATACAGTAACTAAAATTGGTGCGATGGCCTTCTATAAAGATACTGGAAGGACTTTTACTGGAAGCCTTGTATTTCCTTCAACAATTACTGAAATTGAAGACTATGCATTTACTCTTGTAAATGGATTTACAGGAGACATCGTAATTCCTAGTACAGTGAAGAAAGTTGGAGACTATGCATTTTATTGTTTTGGTAGTTATAAAAAGCCGATTAATGGGAACGTGACAGTAAATAGTGAAACGATATCTGAGCAAGCATTTTATGGCAGCGTTTTTACAGGTTCATTAACTATTGGTCCTGAGGTAAAGGATATTGGTGAGTATAGTTTTAGCTATACAGGGTTTACAGGAGATTTTGTTCTTCCTAGTACAGTAACTTTAGTCAATAAGTACGCATTTTATTATTTTGGGTATTATGGGAAGGTGCAAAATGTTGATATAAATTGTTCACTTCCAAAGTCAAATGTCTTTCAAAGTGCAAATATCAATGGAAAAGTGACCTTTGGGCCAAACGTAGCGTATATTGGAACAGAGGCTTTTCGCCAAGTGAAAAACGCTACAGGAGATTTAGTACTACCTTCCACAGTTAAAGGTGTTGGAACGTACGCGTTTAGAGAGTTTGGAGTTAATGGAAAACCAGGAAACTTAACAGTAAATTGTGATTTGTCTAAACCAGCTGTTTTTTATCGTAGTGGATTTACAGGTGCGTTAACGATTGGTGAAAGTGTAAAAACTATTGAAACGCAAAGTTTCTATCAGGCAACAGGGTTTACAGGAGATTTAGTGCTTCCTTCAACTCTTAGTTTAGTAAAATCATGGGCGTTCTATCAATTTGGAACAGTTGGAAGACCAAACAATTTAACAGTAAACTGTAATCTTGATGAAACTGCCGTGTTTCAAGAAAGTGGATTTACAGGAACACTAACAATTGGTAACTCTGTAAAGACTCTTGCAAAGCAATCGTTCAGAGGGGCAACGTCATTTAGTGGAGACTTAGTTTTACCTGAGACTTTGACATATGTTGGAGAGTTTGCATTTGAAAAATTTGGAACAGTTGGAAGTCTAAACAATTTAACAGTAAACTGTAATCTTGATGAAATTGCCGCGTTTCGAGAAAGTGGATTTACAGGAACATTAACGCTTGGAAATGCAGTAAAAACAATTGGGCATTATGCATTTGCAATGACAAAGTTTACTGGGGATTTGGCATTACCTTCTAGTATAGAGTATGTCGGAGAAGCAGCGTTTCATCAGTTTGGTAAAAATGCGACAGTTAAACCACGAAACTTATTTGTAGATTGTGACTTGACAGAAAGATCCATCTTTTATGAAAGCGGGTTTACTGGAACTTTGTCCTTCGGTGAAAATGTTGAACATATTTCAGGAATATATATTTTTGCATTTTGTGATTTCACTGGAGAACTAGTTATTCCAGAAACAATAAAAACTTTCCATGGACGTGCGTATGAGGGATGTTTGGGTATATCTAATGTTATTCATAAAAAATTAATGACATTAACAGGAAGCCTTCCAGATGTTAATACACCTCCGGTTGGATATCCTGAGGTTAGTGGATATGAAAGTACTGCGCAAAACTATAGTGGAGATGTAATGCTGCAGTCTTCTGCGAAGTGGACAAATGATGCTTTAAATGAAGCAGAACTTCGTGTGGATTTTGCACGTTCTAAATTAAATACGAGACTAGATTATGTATTCGTGCTCGATTATAGTGATTCTATGCTAGTTCCAAAAAACATTTCGGGTACAGATGATAAGTATCCTAGATCATTAATTATGGAAGATATTTTATCTGATGCATATGATATGATTTTGGAAAAAAATGGTGAAGGATACGACAATAGAATCGCTTTAACAGCTTTTGGAACAGATTCATTATGGAGTACAGATGGATTCCTTGAAGATGGAGATGCGTTAAGAGCAGAAAAAAGAACGTTGATTGAAAGTAATTATACAAATTACTCGGAAGGTTTGCTTGCGGCAAAAGAATTGATTGATAATAGAGAAGATACAAGTAGAGAAGCAGTTATTATTTTCATAACTGATGGAATTCCAAATGTTAAGTTAGAAGATGGAACAAAACTTCCAAAAGAAGAATGTGATGGTGTGGCTGAAGCTGCAATTTTACGTGATGCAGGTGTCAGGGTATATCCTCTTGGTATTGCTTCAATTGAAGCAGAATACGAAAAGAACTTGAAAGATATTTCATTTGATAACGAAACATTCTATCTTGCAAAAGATGACAACGAATTTACAGAACTTCTATCAGAAGCGATTCAGTATATTAATGAAGATGAACTTCCGATTACATCTCAAGTAGAAGTGGATTTATCAAAATACTTTGACTTCTTGAGTGGTACAGATGCTGATATAGATGTTCTTACTGAAAATAGTTCAGCAAGAATTGAAGGAAATAAACTGATTTGGGATATCGTTGAAGCTAAAAGTGGTACAGTAAATTCAGTTACAGTACAACTAAAACTAAGGGATGGAAAAGAAGATGCAACGGGTAATCTTCCAGTAACTGCTAGTGTTGTTGGAGATAAAATAGCTGCAAAAAATCATCCGAAATTAAATAGATACTATGCATATCATGAATTTGTAAGTGTTACAAAAGGAAAAGAACTTCCTGAAAGTATTAAGAATATGGCGCCAGAAGCATTAGGTGCATTTAGAACAGGAACAACAGTACACGCTACAGAATTTAGTAGTGATCCGATTGTAATCGGAGAAGACCGTTGGATATTCCAAGGGTGGAGTACAACTAGTACAACGCTTGAAAACAGTAACTATATTTTTGCTGGTGCATGGAAGTGCGAGCGTGATGATTACCAGGTTGTATTTGAAAAAGGTGACAGTGGTATTTTGGTTGGCGATGATAATAAGGAAGCGGTAACAATTGATGAGCGTGTGTTATTCAACACATCTGTCTCATATGTTCCAGTTGTAAAGCCAAACGAAAGATACAAGTTTGTAGGTTGGTTGCTTAAAGGAACTGAAGATGTATACAGTAGTGAGAAAGTTAAACAAATGTTGATCACAGAAGATGTAACATTTATTGCACAATATGAGAAACTACCAGAAGACAGTAAACCTAATGTTGCAACTAGCAACACAGTGAATTCAGGAGATACTACTGATGTAAACGTGTATTTGTTGCTTGGACTAGTAGCAGTACTTGCTCTAGGTGGATTTGGATGGAGTAAAATAAAACGTTCTAAAAAATAACAATAGAGTGAATAAAGATAATGAAATGTGGGGTGTATACAGTAGTGTATACCTCGCATTTTCAATTAAGTAGAAGTTATGGTTCATAAAACACATAAAACAAACAAGAAAAAACTTGTTTGTCAGCGATTATCTTTATACACTTATGATGTTGGAGTCTAGATTTCTAGACATAGAGATAGAGATAGAAATGAAGAGAGGAACATAAAATGAAAAAGATTATAAGTGTTGCACTTGCAGTGGTTATTGCATTTGCAGCGATTTTCACTGTTGAACAGCAATCAATACGAGCAAGTGCTGATGTGATTAAAACATCAGACTATAGTGCTAGCAGTGTGTTTAATTATAGAAGTGTATCAGGAGGGATAGAGATTACCTCTTTGAACAAAAGTTGGTACATTTCGGTTGCTGGTAGTGAATCTACCCTAAAAGATGTGGAACTAACAATTCCAGATGAAATTAATGGTTCGAAAGTAGTGTCTATAGGTTCGTTTGCATTTGCAAGAAATGGAAGCGTTCCAGGTTGGACTGGCTCATACATGCCATATACAATTACAAAGACAGATATGACACAACCAACAAAATTAACTACAATCAACTCAAGCGCGTTTAATGCACAGTATCAAATGACATCTTTAGAGATGTCGGATAGCGTGACAACATTACAAACAAAAGCCTTGCATCAAACTGGTTTGAAGCAAATTACTCTGTCAGATAATATTACGTTTATTGGCGAGTTAGCATTAGGTTCCATTGGTGCAGTAGAATATATAAAGGTCAACGGAAAAACCACAACTTCAGCCATTACTTTACCGTCTAAATTGGTGACAATCGGTAATAACGCATTTTCTTTTCAGATGATACAAGATGGAAGTTCAGTGTTTTTTGCGATTCCAAGTACAGTTACTTCTGTGGGAAATGAAGCGTTTAAAATAAATACGATTAGTCCATTCAAAAGTGTTCAAATCATAAGTGAAACAGTTGGGGCTTCCTATACATCTACATCTTTTAATATAAGCGGTACGAGTTCTTCTGCGGTTGCAAACAGCATGGTTGTTTTTTCAAATAAGTCTGAGTTTGATAGAGTAAATGCGCTTTCAGGAACTGATGCAAATTTAAAGAAGCAATTTACATATGAAGTAGAACTTCAAGCACAAGATACAAATGGAACAGTACTAAGTAGCGAAAAGAAACTATATAATCAATCACTTCAGTATACGAAAAATACAACAACTTCTTTTTGGGAAGTCAACACAGCGTATACATTACCTTCGCTTGATGGTGTAACACTATCAGCTGGATATCAAGCGAAGTGGTTATATAAGGACACAGCAAAAAAAGTAGAAACGACAGATATATTATCTGGGACATATCTTGATGCAGCTGGAGTTGTAGCTCTAACGCCTGGAGTGTATCCAATCGAACCTGTAATTAAGCCTACGGTAAATGGTCAAATTGTTGACGCAATAGGAACAGGAAATATTACATATGATCTTAATGTTCAATTACAAAATGGAAATCAGAAAGTTGGAGTCGACGTTTATCATCCACTTCTTTTGAGTGAGTCTGGAAGTTTAACAGGTGGATATGTTGAGTTTGAATATTACTGGATAGATATTCAAACAGTTGCAATGGGTGGTTCGTGTTTCTTAACGAATGGTACTCGTAACTATGATTATACTGATGGGTTTAGTAAACTAACAAAAATAAACGAAATTAAAATACGTAGTGAGCAGGATCTAAGAAGTTTTAGACAAGTGACACAAACATGTTCTGGAGACGAATTTTATCGAGTAGCTATACGTGGAACGTATTATGATGGAAGTGGTGCAAAAGAAGTATTCTATAATGCAGGTACGGGAAGTATAGGTGGCAATACAGTAGGAAATACTACCAATACACATTTTGATTTAATGGTATACGATCAAGTAGTAGTTGCTGATATTACATATGATTTGAATGGTGGAAATATTGCAGGTTCTGAAGCAGATGTAAAATGGACACAAGTGACAGACTATGAAACTTTAGGTGATTATGAAACTGCAATGAATCCAACTCCAGACTACAAACAAGTAATAAGAGAAGGTTATCGTTTAGTGGGATGGGAAGATAAAGCATATGGAGCAATTATTTACCCAAAAGCAATGGACAAACAACCAATTGTTGGTAATAAAACATATACAGCTGTTTGGGAGAAAAACGGAACGGCGACAGTCATATTTAACTATGATGGTGGAATTGATGATAATGATGAGAAGATTACAATTGTAAGTGGTGAACCAAATGAAACCTATACAGTTCCTTCAGTTACGAAGGAAGGTTATGAATTCATCGGTTGGAATGTAGAGCCAACTAAGAAATTTGGTGATGCAGGAAGTACAACAATTTACACAGCACAATGGAAACGATTATCATATAACGTAACATTCAAACAAGGAGATAATGGTACACTCAGCAATAAAACGGGAGATACGGCCTCTACAGTATCAGAAAAAGTAAAAATTAGTGATACAGTCACGTTTGTGCCAGGTGTTACGGCAAATACAAATTATGAATTTGTTGGTTGGAAACACGCGGGCACTGGGAAAATCTATTCTAATGAAGCGATTGAGAAATACAACGTAACTGAAGATGTGACATTCACTGCAGTATATAAAGAAATAGATAATGCAACAGTTATCTTTAACTACAATGGTGGATTAGATGATGACTCAAAATTCATGAAGACAATCAATGGAAAACCAGGGACAGCATATGCTACACCAGTTCCAACAAGAACAGGTTATGAATTTGATGGATGGAATGAAACTCCAACATTAGTGTTTGGTGAAGCAAATAGTATAAGTATTTATCATGCACAGTGGACACCAATTTCATACAAAGTTACCTTTGAAAAAGGAGAACATGGTGTACTAACAAATGAAGCAAATGATACTGTTGATACAGTGGAAACAAGGGTAGTATACAAAGAAAAAATTACCTTTGTTCCATCAGTGACATCTGATGCTTCATACAAGTTTGTTGGTTGGTCAAAAGATGGAAGTGAAATATTATACACAAGTGATGAAGTTAACGATCTAAAAGTCACAGGTAATGTGGTATTTACTGCAATTTATGAAGAGATTGGCGAAGTAACAGTTATCTTTGATTATAAAGGTGGAGTTGACGATAACTTAGAATATATGAGTGTAATCGTTGGGAAACCAGGAACAGCGTATATATCACCTTCAATCATAAAAGACGGCTATACGTTTGCTGGGTGGGATAAACAGCCTACATTAGTATTTGGCAGTGCTGGTAGCACAAGTGTTTATACAGCAATTTGGGAAACATCATCTCTTGAAGTAACATTCCTACCAGGTGAATATGGAGATATGTTTGATGCGGACGATGCAAAAATTGATACATATGCAGAAGACGTGAAATATCAAGATACAGTAACATATGTGCCGGAGATTAAAGTATACGAGGGACATACATTTAAAGGATGGTCTTTAAATGGTTCAAGTACGTTATATGCTAGTGAAGATATTGCAAAAATGAAGATTACAAAAAATTCTGAATTTGTTGCGCAGTATGAAGAAGTAGACAATGCAACGGTAATCTTTATGTACGATGGTGGAGTTGATTCACAAGGAGCATTTGGAAGTTACGTAGAAGGAAAACCTGGAAAAGCTTATGAGGTTCCAGAAGTAACGAAAAAAGGATTCGCATTTACAGGATGGGATGTAGAACCTACAAAAGTCTTTGGAAAAGCAGGTAGTACAACTGTTTATACAGCAACATGGAGTGCAGATGAACTGCTTGTCGTGTTTGAACAAGGAGAACAAGGAATCTTAGTAGATGCTTCTGGTAATACAACAAATACGATGAACGAACAAGTAGTATTTGGAAATCAAGTGTCCTATGTTCCATCAGTAAAGAGTAATGAAAACTATGAACATATTGGATGGTCGATGAATGGATCGTCAAGTGTATATTCAAGCGAAGATATCGCAAAAATGAATATGGAAGAAAGCACAACATTCACAGCGGTATATCGTAAAATAGATGTTTGTAATAGTCTGCCAAATGAAGGTGGTAATACACCAGATAAACCAAGTGCTAATTTACCATCAAAAGATTCAAAACCAAATGGAAGTGCTAATTCAAATCAAACACCAAATTCAAAACCATCAATTGAAACTGGTGATACAAGTAGTGCATCGAAATTATTGCTTACGCTATTTATGGCAGCAGTTAGTGTTGCGTTATTAATACGGAATAAGGTGCGATCACTTTATAAGACTGAAAATTAGTTTATAAGACTTGCGAATAGACGCAATGAATCAACGTCTATACGTAAGTCTTTTTTTGCGAAAATCGATAAAATAAGTTGGAAAAAATGAATCTAGAATTCATCATTCGTTATCGTTGACAGTTTATATATAATAATTTTAAAATGTAAACATAACTTAGGTAAGGGGCTATGAATTAAAAAATATTTATTATGAATTAATTGTATGGATTGTTCAAAAAATGCGTTAAAAGACACAGAAATAACGTTGAGTAAAAACGAGAGAATCGATATAGTTATTCTATATGATTTTCGTTAATTAATTATGTTTAATAAACTTATTCGAGAATGAATAATGAAATGAAGGGAAAATAAATGAGCGAATTGAAAACAAAGAAAATGAAAAATACATCGACAAAGCACAAAGTGTTGACGATTGTAGGAATTATTATGAGTATCATCTTAATTCCGATATTGATTATCAATGTGACATTAATAGTTAAGAGTTATACAGAACCGGAAAAAGTACCAAGTATTGGTGGAATAGCACCAATGATTGTGTTAACGGATTCGATGTACCCTGAGATTCAATCAGGTGATTTAATTATCTGTAATGTGACAGATGCGAAGAAAGTTAAAGTAGGAGATATTATTACTTACTTTGATCCAAAAAGCGAAAAAAATGCAGTTGTAACTCACCGTGTAGTTGAAATACAAGATGTAGAAGGGAAATTGGCATTTATCACAAAAGGGGATGCCAATAATACAAATGATGCAGATCCAATACCAGAACAAAACTTAGTTGGAATTTATGATTTCCGTATTGGTGGTGCAGGGAACATTGCAATGTTTATGCAAACAACACAAGGTTTGATTGTCTGTGTTGTTGTTCCATTATTCTTACTTGTCGGATATGACATCTTTAGAAGAAAAGGTTTTGAAAAAGCAAGTGCTAATGAAACTGAAGCACTTTTAGCAGAACTAGAAAAGCTAAAAGCAGAACAATCTAAAGAAGATAAGTAATTAGTGTGGTTTCACCTGTTTTGCTCCACAACAAAACAGTGAAATATATAGTTTAAAGAGTAAAGGATGTATGTTTAATAGGAGGAAAAAAGATTAGATGAACAATTTGAAAACGAAAAAAGAATTAAAAAAGAATAAATCGATGCGTCTTGCATCAGGATTATTAGTTGTTACATTATTAACAACAGCGATTGTAAGTGGAACTTTCGCAAAATACACTACAACAGCAGTTGGTGAAAATACTGCACGTGTTGCTAAATGGGGTGTTGTGATGACCGCTGACAATAATATCTTTGGAACAGACTACAAAGATGCAGCGAATGGAAATACAATTACAACTGATGTAACTGATAACTCGATTAGTGTATCAGCATTAGCTAACTCTGATAAGACTAGAGATAATGTACTGGCACCAGGAACAAAAAATGATACGTTTAATTTGAATTTAACAGGAACACCAGAGGTTGATGGTGTTATTACTGGAGAATTGAAAACACAAAATTTCCGTATTCGAGGTGATAAGTATTTTCAAATGAAAAAAACAAGTATATCTACAGAAGCGGAGTATAAAGCGTATTCAGGCGAATATGATTTATATGTTCTTAGAGATAGCGATAGTTACTATGCGAAAACAAATGGATACACAAAAGATGGTGATGTTTTTTATGAAGCTGTAGAAATTGCAAACTTGGAAAAATCAGATGGAAACGCAGGTCCAGACTATTATCCGATTACATTTAAAATGACGAACCAAGATGGAACAGATTGGAATGGATTTACAAACCCTACAGGGGCGAGTGCATACCAACAAGATACGCTAGAACTGATTGCAAATAAGTTTAACGCTGTTTATAAGACTTCAGGTGTAAATTTTGAATCAGGTACTGACCTAAGCCAAGCTGCATTGCCTAAAATCACATGGGAGTGGGCATTTACACATGACGATTCAACTACAAACGGAAAATACGATAAAGTAGATACCATGATTGGAAATGTAATGGCAGCAAATAGAGGAGATACTGATTTTGATGTAAATTGCTTTGCTTCAACAGGATTTAATGGGATGCAAGGTGAGTTTATGAAAGAAAAAGGATTAGACGGTGCATATTTAGGGAAACCATTTGGTCCATCATCATTTAAAGTGATGTTTAATTTAAACCTTACTATAACTCAAAGAGACTAGTTTATAGTTTATGTTATATAGCCCTTGGTATGCGCTAAGGGCTATATTTAAAGAAATAGCAAACAATTGACAGATTGTTTGTTGCTTCTTTAAAAGGAGAACTATGCAAAATAGAAAAGGAAAGATTTGGCTATTGGTATGTGTGCTTTTCATCTGTGTTGCAATTACAGTAAGTGTGATAGGAAATCATCTTATTTACATATCACAGATTGAAAAAGAAGCAATTTCATTGTTTCCATCAGTTGCAGTGGAATCTGATGAAACAAACGATGAAGGCGGTAGTTCATCTATTGCAATTACAAACAATGCCAATGGGGTAGGAACACAACAAAATACAGAGGGGATTGAAACCTTTGATAATAAACAAACTTGGTCAACAGAAACAGATGTTGAAATTTTTAAGCTTACATATACAAATGATGATGGAAAAGTAAGCGTAGTAAGTTCAAATGGAGAAGAAGTAATCGCTCCAGGAACAGAAAATGAGTACACCTTTCATATCAAAAATAATGGATCAACTACTGTAAAATATCAAATGACCTGTGAAGTACTAACAAGTCCAAGTGATGTTGATTTCCCTGTAAACATTGCGATGAAAAGTTATACTGGTGACTATCTTTTAGGTAGTGATCAAGGAATGGAGCGTCTAGCAAAGGGCAGTTTTATTCGTGATGAAGCTAGTCTGTATGCTAAAAACTATGCGTATTACACATTGTTTTGGGAATGGCCATTTGAACAAGGTGATGATGACTTTGATACCTATTTAGGCAATCGTGCAGTCGATGAAGACTTAACTGTAACTGTCGTGATTCGTACCTATGCATGGAGTGATGAAAATTCACAAATTGCGGATGGTGGACTACGTAATCCAAACACCGGAGATACAACAAATGTAATGTATTATCTTATGTTAGGTGGAATTGCTGTTGTACTTGTAGCATGCATAATTTGGAAAAAGAAGAAAGATGGAGAACATGATGAAGAGTAGAAAATCACGCATTTTGCGTACACCAATTCTTATCATTGTTGGAATCTATATTGGATTTACTGTGTATTTATATAATGCACAGTCCATCGTAGGTAATGCACTACCAACTCCATTTGGTTATGGTGCATCCGTTGTGTTATCGGGAAGTATGCAACCTGCATTAGAAAAAGATGATCTTATTATCGTGAAAGATACAACAAATGTATCTATTGATGATATTGTGGTGTATCAAGATGGGTATGAACTTATCGTTCATCGTGTTGTAAGTATAGATGAAGATAATATTTACACCAAAGGTGATGCAAATGGAATGGTTGATGATCCAATCACAAAGGAAAACATCAAAGGGAAAGTCATTTGTAGTATTCCTTTTGTTGGAGCGATTATCAATGTGATGAAACATCCACTTGGAACCATAAGCGTATTGTTGTTAGCATTTCTATTATTAGAAATGTCATATGCAAAAGAAAAGCAAATCAAACAAGAGGATCTTGAAACGGTCCGTTTAGAAATAGAAAGATTAAAGCAAGCGAAAGCGGAAAGAGAGGTAAGCAGTGAATTGGATACATAAACATGCAAAAAAACTAGTGGCAATTATACTACTTGCCTCATTAATTGTATTACCCATAACAAGTGGGGTACTTGGTCGGTATGTGACACAAGAAGAAAATCAAAACTCTGCGCGTGTTGCATTATGGGGAACTGTAGCTACAGCTGAAGGTAAATTATTTACAACAAAAGACACGCTTGGTAGAAATATTGTCTTACCAGGAGAAAGTAATGATGATGGACTTCATATATCAATTGATGGAAAACCAGAAGTAGATGGTGAATTGACATATGAATTGAACCAACAAAATATATTCTTAGGAAATGGGTTTTGGGCAATGATGAAACCTGTAGATTTTATGCAATACACATATGTACCACAAACCTACTATGTTTGTGAAAACGATGCATGTACCTTAGATGAAGGTCCATATGATAGTGCAAAAACATACTATATGTTAGAAAATGCAGTACAAGTCACAGAGACTAATGGATATTGGCCAGTTATCTTTACTTTAAAAGGGGAAGGTATTCAAACATTTGACAGTGCACTAAGTACACAAAATTCATTAGGCACAATCAAAGAGCGTATGGATAAAGCACTTATTGATACTACATTTACACCTGGTGAAGATTTAGGAAAACTATACGGACTTAAAAACCAAACGCTTACATGGAAGTGGGATAACTGTATAGATGGTACAAATCTAAATACAATTGATGTACAAGATGGAAGTGCTACGTTGTGTGATGCATGTAAGAAAGATCGAATCTTACAACAACTGATGCAAGAGTATGAGACAAATAATACGTCTGTCTATGTTATGCATGATGCAACAAAAGGGTTTGTAAAACCAAAGGCAGCTACACAAGATGGAAACTATGCAAATAATGATTATCACTTATTTGTGAATTTCGATTTTAAATTATCAATACAACAAGTAGACTAAAGAAACATGGGTAAAACTGTGTTTCTTTTCATGTAAGGAATTATGAAAGGTGAGTATTCCATACTCATTTGAAATATCTCCGTATTCATATATTGGAGAAAAATTGTTAAAAAGAAGGATTTGTAACGTTGTATTATAAGTATATAGATGAGGTGAAAAGATGATAAAACAATTGATTAATGAAATTCAGGATACAATAAAAAATGATGAAAAATTTAAAAGCGAAATAATAAAACTAGTATTTTAATTATTCTAATGCTTGTGCTGAAGGGGTTAGAACAGATTTTTGCAAGTGTAAAGATATGCGAACATGTATTATTGATTATGGATCTTATAATCAAAATGCTTGTTTTAGTAATTTTTGTACTAGTTGTTTATATTGCTTTAAGATACATCGCTAAAATTACGAAGAGAGATATTTTGATTTCTACTACGTGTCTATTGATTTGGATTATTATAAATCTGTTGGATTTGTTTGGGAGAAATGCGGAACTTTATTCTTTGATCTTTTTCACAATAATTGGGGGGTTATTTGGTAGATATAGAGACATTAATTTTCAAACTAAGAAAAATGATATAAGTAAAATACAAAAGTTGAAATTGTCCTCGGAAGAGGAGTATAAGGTATATTATGAAAAAGAAACGTTTGATTTGGTTGGATTGTATTATATCATTGTACTTTTTGTGTTTGTTGCCGAAAAACTAACATATGGTAAGAACTGTCCGCTAGATATAACCATCTACTCACAATTAGAATATTCATTATTGAATGAGCTATCATTTATAATGGATAAGTCCATAAATACGATGTTTTGGGGTATACTTGCTGCTTTCGTTGCGACATTGTTTTGGATTTTCTTGCTTAAGTGTTTCATTGAAAGGAAAAAAGTTATAAAGTAGTTAGTTGGTGTAGTTTTGATCAAGTAGAAAAATGAAAAATATGAATATTTCAATATAGCCTAGTCATAAGACTAGTGGTTTAGTTTTTCTATATTTCCCAGGAAATATAGGTTTGATAATAAGCTGTTGCATTGTACAATAAGGATACTGTGAGGATAAAGACATGAATTATAAAGTAGTAGATATGAATGTATATAAAAGAAAAGATCATTTTACATATTTCAAAAGTTTGGCAAATCCATATGTAGGATTGACTGTACAAGTAGATATTACAAAGTTTATACAGGTGGTAAAAGAAAAGAAGTTACCCTTCTTTTTAACGTTTAATTATTGTGTGGCTAGAGCTGCAAACAGTGTGCCTGAATTTCGTCAACGTATAATGAATGATGGAATTGCTGAATATGCGGATTGCAAAACATCGCATACAGTTGTATTAGAGGATGGAACGTATTGTTACTGCACATTATCAACAAATATGCCTTTTAAAAAGTATCTTCCTTATGCTATAAAGGCGCAAGAAGATGCTAGAGAAGCAAGAAGTACAAGTGATGATGAAGAAGATGCAAACGAATTACTGTTCATCTCAAGTCTTCCTTGGCTTTCTTATATTGCATTAAGTAATCCAACGCCATCTCCTGCTGATAGCAATCCTCGGATTACATGGGGGAAATATACATCTCAAAATGGTAAAGTGGAAATACCAGTTACAGTACTATGTAATCATGCACTTGTTGATGGATTGCATATTGCTCAGTTTTATCAAGCATTGGATGAATATCTAGAAAATGTAATAAGTTAGTAACTTGTGAATTTTGATTTTGCTCTAGTATTTTATGTAGAAATTGATATACTAATAAAACGACTTTAGGAAACTTGGTTTTCTAAATTGAAGTAGTTGAAGTGGTGTTGTACAATAGATACATAACGGAGGGACGGATAAAGATGGCAAGTAAAGAACGCGCAATAATTACATCACGCTATACTGGGAAACCAGAAAAAGAAGAACTTGTATATGATCTAATTCGTTCCATTCGCTTAAAAGATGGACAAATTTCAGTGATTGTGCAAAGTGATTTGTCAGTGTCGATTGTGGCAAACAAGAACTTGAGCGTAGATGAAATCAATGAAATTGTATGTGTACAATATCGTGCCATTCAAGATGAAATTGCGCGGGTTCGTAGAAAGGGGTTAAAAGAAGAATGAAATTAATAGTTGGACTTGGAAACCCAGGAAAACAATATGAAAAAACAAGACACAATGCAGGGTTTATGGTAATGGATGAAATTGCTAGAAAACTCGGTGTTGAGATAAACCAAGAAAAGTTTAAAGGATTGTATACCCAAACCTTTGTAAAAGGGGAGAAAGTATATTTACTAAAACCGATGACGTTTATGAATAATTCAGGAGAAAGTGTTATTGCTATTGCAGATTACTTTGATATTCCTGATGAAGAGATATTGCTAATCTATGATGATTTAGATATGCCAGTAGGAAAATTACGATTACGAGAAAAAGGAAGTGCAGGAGGACAAAATGGTGTAAAAAGCATCATACGTCATTTAGGTACTGATGAACTTCGCCGTATTCGTGTAGGGATTGGACGTGATCCACGTATCCCTACGGTAGACTATGTACTTGGTAAAGTCGCAAAGGAAGATCAAAGTGATTTCCAACAAGCTGTATCAAATGCAGCAGATGCTGCAATTGAAGCCTGTAATAAAAGTTTCAATCAAGTCATGGAAACCTACAACAAGAAGTGAGGTGTGAATGAATAACTTACTAAAAGTTTTATCGCACAATGATGCCTTCAAAGCTTTTGCAGCCAAGAGTAATCAACTTGGAAATCTAAGCGAAGTTGAAGAGAGTTTAATGATTGCTTCAACTTACCAAAAGCAAAAAGAAAGCATGCTTATTGTGAAACATAATTTATATACAGCACAGAAACTTTACGAGCGGTTATCCCCCCTCTTAAAAGATAAAGTGCTGCTTTTTAGCGTAGAAGAAAGTATGCGAATTGAAGCCTTAAGTCAAAACAATGAGGTAGTAGCTAATAAAGTAGAAATCTTATATCGCTTATTACATGAAGATGACTTAGTAATCATTACACATGTAGGAGCTTATACTAAGTTTTTGCCAAATCCAAAGGTGTTTGCAGAGCATATTATCGAATTAAAAATTGATCAAGAAATTGGTTATGACAGTTTAAAACAAACCCTATTTGAAGCAGGTTATGAAAAGGTTGGTTATGTAGATCAACCACTAACATATGCAACCCGTGGGGGAATTATTGATGTATTCTCGATGAATTATGATTTACCTATACGAATTGAGTTCTTTGATAATGTCATTGATAGTATTCGCTTCTTTGATATATCCACAAAGAAAACAGTAAAACAGATTCAAGAAGCGACGATTATTTGTGCAAGCGACATACTATTCTCGCAAGCTGAAGAAACACGAATAATCAATCAACTATCTACAAAGTTTGCTGATGATGAATTGCTTGAAGACATTAAAGAACGAATTGGAAAGAAAGCATTTCAACCAGCAGATCGTGCATTATATTCACTGTTGGAAGAAAACTACAGTATCCAAGATTATGGAAACTTTGGATATCGTATCTTAAGTAGTTATGAGGACTGTGAAGAATATCATAAAAAGATATTTGGTGAAAATATCGGTTATATTCAAGAGATGAGTGAAATTGGTGAAATGTTGCCAATTTATACGATAGCTTACGAATTTTATACATTCACTAGAAAAGATATGAAAATTCATCGCTTTGTCAGTGTAAAACAACCAATATTTTCTAATATTAGTGAACTACAAACATTAGATATTCCACTCGAAAGAAAAGTAGAAGAAATACGCACATATAGTCAAGACTATGAAGTGTATGTAAGTGTAAGTGAAATGGAAAAAGAACTTCTCTTACAAATTGACAAGTCATTAGAATCCTTATTTGCTTCACTTCCATTAATTAGTGGCTTTGTTGCAACAAATGAAAAGATTGCGGTTTATACATCACAAGAACTATTTGATACCGTACACTATAAAGCACGTTATCAAAATAAGTTTAAAGATGCTGAAGTCTTACAACATTACCAAGACTTACAACCAGGTGACTTTGTTGTACATAAACTTTACGGAGTCGGACAATACTTAGGAATTGTCACGAAAGAAAAAGATGGTATTCATAAAGATTACTTAAAGGTTGTCTATAAAGGGAATGATATACTATTTGTTCCGCTGGAACAATTTCGTTTAGTTCGTAAGTTTGTGTCTAAAGAAGGAGCAAGTCCTAAACTGAATAAGCTAGGAACGAAAGATTGGGAAAAAACAAAAGAAAAAGTAAGTGCGAATGTAAAAGAACTTGCTGAACGTCTTGTGAAATTATATTCGTTGCGTGAAAAGCATATTGGTCATGCCTATGCACCAGATAGTGAACTTCAAAAATCATTTGAAGATGATTTTGATTATTCACTAACTGTAGATCAAAAAACGGCTACAGAGGAAATCAAAAAAGATATGGAAAGTGAAGTGCCAATGGACCGCTTGCTTTGTGGGGATGTTGGTTTTGGAAAAACCGAAGTTGCTTTACGAGCAGCTTTTAAAGCAATTACCGATAATAAGCAAGTTGCATTTCTTTGTCCAACGACGATTCTTTCTTTGCAACATGTAAAAACAGCAGTTGCTAGAATGCGTAATTTTCCAGTTACAATCAAAGTTGTAAATCGCTTTGTTTCAACAAAGGAAATGACACAAATCAAAAAAGACTTAGCAGAAGGGAAAATCGATTTACTTATTGGAACCCATCGTTTACTATCCAAAGATATTAAGTTTAAAGACTTGGGATTATTAATCATTGATGAGGAACAACGCTTTGGGGTAGAACACAAAGAAAAGATTAAAGAATTAAAAAATACGATTGATGTATTAAGTTTATCGGCAACGCCAATTCCAAGAACGTTACAGATGTCACTTGTTGGAATTCGTTCTCTATCACAACTAAATACACCACCAGTCAATCGCTTAAGTGTACAAACCTATGTAATCGAAAAAGATTATAGTTTGATTAAAGAAGTCATTGAACGTGAACTTTCACGCAATGGACAAGTATTCTATGTCTACAATAAAGTAAAAAATATTTATAGTGTAGCTAGTAAACTAGCAAAAGACATGAAAGGTGTTCGCTTTGGTGTTGCTCATGGGCAAATGTCAAAAGAAGACTTAGAAGATGTAATGCTACAATTTACCAACAAGGAATACGATGTCCTAATTTGTACAACAATCATTGAAACGGGAATCGATATTCCAAATGCAAATACAATTTTGGTTGAAAATGCAGACACCTTTGGGTTAAGTCAGTTGTATCAAATCAAAGGTAGAGTCGGACGAAGTAGTCGTTTAGCATATGCGTACTTACTATATGCACCAAATAAACAACTTAGTGAAATTGCGACCAAACGTTTGCAATCGATGAAAGATTTTGCAAAGCTTGGTTCGGGTTATCAAATTGCATTACGTGATTTAACCATTCGTGGTGCAGGAGAAATGCTTGGTCCAAAACAAGCAGGATTTATTGATACTGTAGGTATCGATATGTATCTAGAAATGCTAAATGATGCCATCAAGGAAAGTAAAGGAATCAAAATCGAACCAGAAAAGGAAATCATTCGTACCAATGTAAAAGTGGATGCCTATTTTCCTGAAAAGTTCGAAGAGGAAGATTATGAAAAACTATCTCTTTACCAACAAATTGATGGAGTATCAACATTAGGTAAATTAAATCGTTTATATAAAGATACGTCAGACTTATATGGAAAACTACCAAAACAAGTCGGTATGTTATTTGAGAAAAAGCGTTTGGATTTATTGGTGAATGAGAAACACGTAGAAAGTTTTAGAGAAAAAGATCGCGATGTCGAAGTCAATTTCACTGAAAAATGGAGTAGTAGTGTAGATGGGGTTAAACTTTTCCAACTAGCAACGACCATCTCCAAAGAAATACGCATTGCATATGTAAATAAAAAGATTGTAGCAAAACTACCAAAAGTCAAAAACTATTTAGAGTTAATCATTGAATTTATTGCCCAATGTGGCAAATTATAGGAGAACTATGCGATTAGATAAATATTTGAAAGTAGCAAGAATCTTAAAACGTAGAAGTGTAAGTAAAGAACTTGCAGATAAAGAAAGAGTTATGGTCAATGGCAGAAGAGCAAAGCCAGCGACCAATGTAGAAATTGGTGATACGATTACCATACAATTTGGAAATCGTGAACTTACAGTAAAAGTACTTGATACACCAAAACAAGTATCAAAAAACGATGCAACCTTAATGTTTGAAGTAATTGAGGAAAAACGAATTGAAATAAGAAAGGAAGACTATGGAAACTGAAGGAATGAATATTGAATATTTGATTAATGAGATACTCTCAATTCCGATGTGTACACAATCAAAAGATGAGTTGGAAAAAATGTCATATATCGAATTATTGGATTTACGTGATTCACTATATGGTGTAAATGTTGAATTCTTCTAATAAAACAAGTAAACTATAACTACATAAAAAGGAGGTATACATGGCTCAAGCAAAGAAAAAAAGGAAACCATCACATTATGTTATTCTTGCATTGTTGATGATTGCATCGATATACTGCATTGCCCAAGTTGTAAAAGAAGTGCAATTAACACTTACTTTGCGTGAAAATATCTCCGGTTATGAAGAAGAATTAAAAACTTTGCGACAAGAAAAAGCAAAGTTTGAAGATGAAAAAAGCAAATTGAATAACGAAGAATACGTTGTCAATTATGCAAGAGGTAAATATAACTTGACCAAGGGTGATGGTGAGCAAGTATTTAAATTACCAGAAGATTAACTAGAGGAGGAGAATATGTTTAATCGTCAATTAGCGAAGGTGAGAGCAAAAAATATTTTGCACCGTAATATACTGTTTTTAGGTGCATTAGCAGCCATTCCTATTATTTTTAACTTTGTAGCAAATTTTTTTACACCAACATTTTCGATGGGAGCTAGTGCAACGTATGAATCGTTGACACAATCACAAGCGAACTTGGTTGTAAAAGCATACTTTAATTCATTGCTTGTTACAATACCGGTATCGTTTTTAATTTCAACGGTTGTAGCTTTCTTTAATTATTTTTTAATGTTATCTGCAGGATATCTTTCAAAACATACAGCAAGCGATGCAGTACCGTTTTCAAGTTTGGCATCATTTGGAGGATTTATTAACTTTGTATTAAAGGTGTTTGTTAAAAATGTTATAATAGCACTTGGATATATATTATTAGTTGTTCCTGGAATTTACTTAACTTTCCGTTTCTATTTGGTTGAACAAATCGCCGTAGATCAACCAGAACTTGGAATTGGTGAAACATTAACGGAATCAGGTATTTTAAGTAAAGGAAGTAAGTTGAATTTCTTTGTATTAGATTTATCATTTATTTTATGGGAAATGTTGGCTCTTGTTTCTTATGGTATTTCAAACCTGTATGTATTACCATATAAAACACTTACACAATTTGATGTGTACGAACAATTAAAATCAAAACTTTATCCAGATCAAGACTATTCACAAAATGCAAATGACAATCAACAAGATGATTTCGTGAATACAGTAGAATTTTAATAGAACTAAGCTCGTTATTACGAGCTTTTTATATACGATTTTCTTATGTGTTGATTACTTGATATCCAAAATGTTCACACAGGTTTCATTGCTTTTGAAAAAAGATGGCGTATAATTAAAAACATGAAAATATTAAAGAAAATAATGGTACTTGTTGCTTGTGTGAGTGTGCTACTTATTGGTTGTACAAACAGTGAAGAAGCAACAGGAGAAAATGCCATTCAAAAGCTAAATCGTGCAATCGCTAAAACCGATGATGCGACACATACAACTGGAAAAAGTATTATGGGATTAGAAATCCTAAGTGATACGGATGAAAATATGTATGTACGTGTAGATATGGATTTTATCTTAAATAACTTAGCGGATACAAAAACTGGAGAAGCTAAAGTCGTAATGGAAACGGATAATTCAGGGATGAAAGATTCGATTACTATGTATTGCAAAGATGGGTATATGTATACAGCTGCTAGTGGTCAAAAAGTCAAAACCAAACTAGATGAAGAAGATGATTCAGTAACCGAAACCACAAAACTTCAAAGTTTTGGGAAATCCAATATGGAAGATTTGACCATTGAAAAAGATGGAACCAATCAAAAGGCAAAGGTGAAATTAAAAGATGATGTGGTTAAAGAATTTATTGCGGATAGACTTACTGAAGCCTTATCAGGTATAGTTGTTACAGATGATATGATTGAACTGGATACAACGGTAGTAGAATATCGTATTGATACAAATGGATATGTAGATACACAAGATTTATCATTTTCATTTACCTTGAAACAAAATACGCAAGAATTGAAAATGAAACTCTACTATAAAAATACCTACAGTAGTTTTATGAAGAAATCGATAGATTTCCCTGATTTTAGTGATTATGAAGAACAGTAGTGAAGGTGAATACACACTCGCTACTTTTTTCTTTTGAGATACTTGTGCAAATGTATAGGTTTCTTGTTTCTCTTTCATTCAGGTAGTAAAAATAGTAAAATAGAGAAAGGTATACATATGAGAAAAACTAGGAATATTACAGAAGGAGCAATGATGATTGCAATGGTTGCCATCCTTCTGATTTTAAATCGACAATTTGCAGGAGTGCTAGAGGAAATGATTTTCTGGCTACTTAGTATTCCTTTAATTGTATATATGGTACGCTATGATATACAAAGTGGGCTGATTGTGGCTATATCATGCATCCTTTCTTCGATTCTATTTTCTACCTTTACCGGTATGGTACTTTTGATATCCGCGATGGTAAGTGGTGTATGTTATGGGATTGGATTAAAAAAAGGTTGGAAGAATGCATATTTACTTATACTAGCTATAGTTTCACAGTTACTTGTCAGTGCACTTACTGTAATCGTGTTTGGCCATATCTTTGGCTATGATATCATTGCAGAAGTTATGGATCTAACAAAGATGGTGGAACAAGCAGGAATTGCAAGTGGCGCAAGAACCTTAGCAATGTTAGTAGTACTCATTGTATATATTGGCTCTGCATTTATGCAAGGGATTGTGATCCATGTGGCAAGCCATGTAATTTTGGCACGTTTACGTATTCAAGTAGCACCATTAAAACCAATTACCCAAGTACGTATTCCAAAACAAGTAGGAATGCTAGCAACCGTTGGGTTAGTGATTTATGCGATTAGTCAATTTGTTAGTGTACCTGCCGCATACGAAGATGCAATTCTTGTGTTGTATTTGGTATGTATGATGATCGCTATCACGATTGGAGTTATTGAATGTATTAGCTATGGTGTCAAAAAGAGAAGTAGAGCGATTGTGCTAGGTGCATTAATTGCCTGTTTTATTCCTGTTATACAAAACATTATGATGTGTTTAGGCATCTATGTAAGTTTTGGTGGACATATTGAAAAAATAATTGAAAAGTAGGAGAGGAACATGAAATATTTCGATGGGATACGAATGCAAGTAGTCGTACTACTTGTACTTGAAGCAGTTGCCCTGATTTTATTATTAGCTGTTGGGTTAATCGATGCCGCAGTACCATTGATTATCATCTTTTTAGTGAATGCAATATTCGTGGCTTGGATTATTAATTCAATTCAAAATGCACGTGAAAATGAAGCAGTTAATATTTCAGAAATTTTAGGAAGTGAAGCTGGTGGTGCCTTTTCATTTGGGAAGGTTGGAATTATTACATACAACGAGCAATTTGAAGTATTGTGGATTTCCAATTTCTTAATGGATCGTGGCTATCGTAGTTTAATCGGTAAAAAGGTTACAACCTTTGTGCCTGAAATTGAAGAATTGTTACAAGGTGGTCAAGATACAGTTGTTGGCCGCAAAAAAGAATTCACATATGAAATTAGTCGTAAAGGACAAGAACATGTATTGTTTGTTCGCGATATTTCAAAATATTCTGACTTAAAAGAAACCTATAAGAAAGAATCATTAGTACTTGGACTTGTACATATGGATAACTACCAAGACATGCAAGCCTTTGAAGATGAAACGACAATTACCAATGTGAACCTAAATCTACGACAACCAATTGTCGATTGGGCAAACAAACATGGAATTTGTATTCGTCGTTTACGTAGTGATCGTTTCTTTATGGTATTAGATGAAGAAATTTATGAACATATTCTTGGTGAGAAATTTGATATTATCAATTATGTGCGTACCAAAGCTGCAGAGATTGATGTAAATATTACATTATCGATGGCATTTGCACGTGGTAGTGAGAAATTAAGTGAGTTAGATGGAAAAGTAAATGACTTACTTGAACTCGCGCAAAGCCGTGGTGGAGACCAAGTTGCTAGTCAACTAAATGATGCAGATGTAAAATACTATGGTGGAAAAAGTGAAGCGAAAAGTACACGTTCAAGAGTACGTGTGCGGGTTATGGCTCAAGCAATTAAAGAAGTGATGCAAGATAGCGAACAAATCTTTATTACGGGTCATAAAGAAATGGACTTTGACTGCATGGGAAGTAATCTAGCTTTGTCTAGACTTGCACAGTTTTATAAAAAGAAAACGTATATCGTAAGTCAAAGTGGTGGAATTGAAAAACATACCAAAGAAGCAATGGTATACTTTGGTTCAAGTTTAGAAAATCGTCACACCTTTATTACGCAAGAAGAAGCGTTACGCTTACGTAAGAAAAATGACTTAGTGATTGTGAGTGATTATCACAATCCGGCTCAAAGTAATGCCCAAGAACTTGTTGAAAAAGCAGATCGTATTCTGGTGATTGATCACCATCGAAGAGGACCTGACTTTGTGAAAAAACCACTGATTGTCTACTTAGAAAGTAGTGCAAGTAGTACATGTGAGTTAATGACAGAACTGATTGCTTATCAACCAGGGAAAGTAGATATCAATGATGCAGAAGCAAGCATTATGTATTTAGGTATTGTGATTGATACCAACCATTTCCAAATGCGTACGGGATTTAGAACCTTCGAAGCCTGTGCACAATTGAAAAAATGGGGTGTGGATCCAATGCAGGTAGAAACCTTATTAAAAGAAGATTACACGGAATTTGAAGAAAAGATCAATGTATTAAAATATGCCAAAAAGTACAATGATAATATTCTAATATCGTGTGTAGAAGATAGTCGCATTATGACACGTTCACTGATGTCCATTGGTGCAGATGAACTGTTGGCGATTAAAAATATCGAAGCAGCATTTGTGGTTGCTCGAATTAATGAAAATCAAGTTGCGATTTCTGCACGAAGTAAAGGTGTAGTTAACGTACAAGTAATTATGGAGGATATGAAAGGTGGAGGTCACTTCACCGCAGCCGCCGTACAAAGAGAAGGTATGACAAGCGAGGCATTATGTGATGAACTAAAAGATGCTATTCGCAATTATTTGAATCAGGAGGACACAAGCTATGAAAGTAATCTTACTTGAAGACGTGAAGAAAGTCGGTAAAAAAGGAGAAGTCGTTGAAGTTGCAGATGGATACGGAAGAAACTTTTTAGTTGCACGAGGACTTGCTGTTGTGGAATCAAATACAGCAAAAGCTGTATTGAAAAAACAAAACGATGAACATGCAGCAACAGAAGCGCAAAAAGAAGCAGATGCAGAAGCATTAAAAGAAAAACTGAAGAAATCAGTTGTAGAATTTAAAGTGAAAACTGGAGAAGGTGGACGTGTGTTTGGTTCCGTATCAAGCAAACAAATCGTTGAAGGTTTACGTAAACAACATAACATTAGCATCGACAAAAGAAAATTAGTGGATGTACATAATGTATCAAGTTTAGGAACAACACTAGTAAAAGTCGATTTATATAAAAACAAGGTGATTGGTGAGATCAATGTTCACCTATCAGAGAAATAGAAGGCAAGATGATGAACAATGTTTACCCACACAGTGTAGATGCTGAACAGGCAGTACTTGGTGCATTACTAATTTATAATGATGCAGTTGAAGTTGCCTACGAACAAGGACTACAAGAAGAAGATTTCTATCAAGAAGCGCATCGCACGATATATCGGGTGATGATGGATTTGATGGAAGTTGGACAACCCATTGATCCAAACAACGTAATTTCACGTTTAGAAGATCGAAAAGAATTAGCACTTGCTGGTAATGCGGACTACATTATTGATTTAATGAATACTGCAATCAGTAGTGCAAACGTAAAATCGTATATTGAAAACATTAAAGATAAAAGTAAACGAAGAATGATGATCGCAGTTGCTGATCGTATTCGTACCGAAGGTTTTGATACTTCATTAGATTTAGAAGAACTTCTTGATCAAGCAGAAAAACAAGTATTGAGTTTAACGCGTAATCGTCGTGTAAATGATTTTCAAAGTTCAAAAGTCGTTGTAAAAAACGTAATTGAAAATATAGAAATGTTAAGAAAATCACCAGGTGGGATTACCGGAGTAGAAACAGGTTATACTGAATTAGATAGTATTACCAATGGATTTCAACGTGGGGATTTAATTATTCTAGCGGCACGTCCATCGGTAGGGAAAACCGCATTTGCCTTGAATTTAGGATTAAATGCATCCAAACGAAACCGCGAAAAATCTGGTGGAGTTGTGGCAATTTTCTCTTTGGAGATGCCAAACGAACAATTGATCCGTCGTATGTTAAGTGCGCAAGGAAGTATCAAAGGAGATACACTTCGTACCGGTAAATTAAACAACGATGAGATGAATCGATTATTTGAAGCAGCTCAAACCATTAGTGCGATTAATTTATTTACAGATGATTCTTCATCGATCAAGATGGCAGAAATTTTCTCGAAATGTCGTAAGTTAAAAGCAGATATGGATGATCGCCTAGATCTAGTTATTATTGACTACTTGCAGTTGATTACCGGTAGTGGAAAACGTAGTGGTGAAAACCGCCAACAAGAAGTATCAGAAATCTCACGTAGTTTGAAGATGTTAGCTAGAGAGTTAAATGTACCAGTTATCGCCTTATCGCAATTATCGCGTTCGGTGGAACAACGTACTGGAGACAAAGCAAAACCGATGTTATCGGATTTACGTGAATCTGGAGCGATTGAGCAAGATGCCGATATCGTTATGTTCTTATCGCGTGATGACTATCAAAAAACAGACGATGCACCAGCAGATGATGAAGATAGTATCGATGTAGAAGTATCGATTCAAAAACACCGTAATGGTCGTATCGGTAACTTCAATTTGAAATTCCAAAAATCAATCAACAAGTTCGTGAATATTGTGAACACGAGATATGAAGGTGGTTATCAATGATAAAATTCGCTTTATTAGCCAGTGGCTCTAAAGGGAATTGTTGTTTGATTCGCAATGGACAAACAAGTATTGTGATTGATTGTGGTTCAACCAAAAAGTATTTAAGTGGTTGCTTTGAAAGATTGTCATATGATTATCATCAAGCAGATGCACTTTTTGTGACGCACACACATAGTGATCATATTCAGCAACTGAAAATGTTTGCCAATGTTGATACCTATGCAACTTGTCAGTTAGATACACAAAATTATTACCAAATGAAACCCTTTGATCGTATAGAACTACCAACCCTTGAAGTGCAAGCATTGCCAACCAGTCATGATGCACAAGATTCATGTGGATACGTAATCAAAAGTAATAGTGAAAAACTTGTATATATTACAGATACTGGATATATATCAGAAGCGATTAAACCGTATATTAAAAATGCAGATTATTATATCTTTGAAAGTAATCACGATTTAGAAATGCTAATGGCAACAAGTCGTCCAATCTTTGTAAAACAAAGAATTATTGGTGATATGGGCCATTTGTGTAATGAAGATAGTGCAGAGGTGCTAGCAGAAGTTATTGGAAATAAAACCAAAGAAATCGTGTTAGCACATATCTCAGAAGAAGGAAATACATACAAGCAAGCATGTGATACATTAAAACAAACATTAGTGGCACATGATGTTGATATTTCAAGCTTACGAATTGTTGCTGCACCGCAATTTGAAATCGTTCGCGGAGGTCATAACTAGCACATAAACACATATATGTTATAACAAACAATATATCTATTGTTTGGATTGCATGTCCTAGCCAAAATTGTTATATTCTATAAGAACAATATTGGAGGTAGGACCCATATTGTTTATGTATGCAGGACCCTTTCGCCTGCTTTTCAATTCCCTGCCCATCAATACATATTGGTGGGCTATTTTTTTATGTTGCGACGCAAAAGACGCAAATGCAACGCAAAAATTTACGTCGCATTTGCGTTGCAACGAAAAGTTATGCATGATACTATGTAATTGAGGTAAGTGAAATGAAAGAAAGTAGAACGATTGAATACAAAGAAAAAGTAAGCAATACATTTTTAAAAACCGTCTCTGCATATGCTAATTACGGAAGTGGAGAAATTATATTTGGAATTACAGATGAAGGAAAAACTGTTGGACTATCTAATCCAGAAGCTGTTTGTTTAGATATAGAAAATAAAATAAATGATGCAATAAAACCTGGACCTACGTTTACATTAACAATTAATCAGACAAATAAAACAGTAACATTATTTGTTGAAGAGGGAATTAGCAAGCCATTTTTGTATAAAGGAAAAGCGTATAAACGAAATGATACATCAACAATTGAAGTAGATCATATTGAATTGAAAAGATTAATAATGATTGGAGAAAATGTTACATTTGATGAGTTGCCATGTATTGAAGAGAATTTGACATTTGAATATTTGTACAAAAAGGTACAAGCAATCTTGGGTGTTGAAAAAACTAATGTAGATACCTTAAAAACACTTGGATTATTTGCCTCTTCACAAAAATACAATAATGCGGCGGAGTTACTAGCGGATAATAATAATTTTCCAGGAATCGATGTAATCCGAACCGAATCAAGTTTGAACAAAATAACATTTAGAGAGACGATTTCGAATGTCTCAATTTTAAAACAGTTTGATCGTATCGACGAAATATTTACTAATTTCTACAAAATAGAAGAAATTGTTGGTATGCAAAGAAATGAAGTATATATGGTTCCAAAAGAAGCATTTCGTGAAGCAATAGCAAATGCAATAGTACACAGAACATGGGATGTTAATGCACATATCCGTATAACAATGTATGAAGATAAAATTGAAATTATGTCACCTGGAGGATTGCCAGCTGGTATTTCGAAAGAAGAATATTTAAATGGATTTATTTCTACTCCAAGAAACCCAATTATTGCGAATGTTTTCTTTAGATTACATATTATTGAAATGTTCGGAACTGGGATTAGAAGGATTAAAATGTTATATAAGAATATTCGTCATAAACCAATTTTTGTGGTATCGTCGAATAGTATTTCTATTACACTTCCAAGCGTATATATGAAAGAACAGTTGTCAATTGATGAACAAATTATAGTGGATTTGTTATCAAATGGTTTACGCTTGTCAAGTAGTGAGATAGCAAAGAAAGTTGAATTTAGTAAAGATAAAGTTGTAAGGTTAGTTCATAATCTAATTGATAAAAACTATATTGTAAAAGAAGGGACTGGAAGAGGGACGAAATATCGTATAAATTAAAATATCCTTATAGATTAGTAAGGTAGTAATAGACATTTCATGCGACGTAAAAGATGCGAATGCAACGCAAAAATTTACGTCGCATTTATGTTGCAACGATATTTAGATTTCTCTTCTGCTTAAGGTAGGCTATAATATAAACATGATAAAAATAATCGCAATAGGAAAATTAAAAGAAAAACACTTATTAAGTCTATGTAATGAATATGTGAAACGAATGCAACCGTATCATAAACTTGAAGTCATAGAAGTGAAGGATGAAAATCTAAGTAATCTATCTTCAAAAGAAGAAGATTTAGTAAAAGAGAAGGAAGCCCAAGAAGCACTCAAAAAAATTAAAGATGGGGAATTTGTCATATTGCTAGACTTACATGGAAAAAGTATAGATAGTGAAAGCTTTGCCAAATTGATTGATGATACACTGACATATAAGACAAGTAACATTACATTTGTAATTGGTGGAAGTCTAGGTATCGGACCATCACTATATCAAAGAGCAGATTATCGTTTGCAACTTTCCAAGATGACGTTTTTGCATCAAATGACACGTTTGATCTTGCTTGAGCAAATTTATCGCGCATTTAAAATACGCGCAAAGGAGACCTATCATAAATGAAAGAGAAGATACTTGTTAGTGCCTGCTTATTAGGAGAGAATTGTAACTATCGTGGTGATTCCAATTATGATGAAGCGGTTATTAGCTATTTAAAAGATAAAGATATCGTTGCCGTATGTCCCGAAGTGCTTGGTGGATTATCTACACCAAGAGCCCCCAGCGAACGCATTGGAAATAAAATCATCAACAATCTTGGCGAAGATGTCACCAAAGAATTTTATGCTGGTGCAAATGCAGTTATCAAAATCGTGAAGGAACAAAACATCAAGAAAGCCATCTTGAAAGATTGTAGTCCAAGTTGTGGACTTGATGAAATCTATGATGGTACATTTCAACACAAAGTCATCCGAGGAGACGGTATTTTGGTCGAGATGTTAAAAAATATAGGTGTAGAGGTCATAAATTGCAAAAAAATTACAAATTAACATCAATTTGTTTGTAAGTGCTATCAAATTAGGTTAAAATAGGAATGATAAAATAATTAGGAGGATTACATATATGAAATCAATTACAGTAACTGTTATCGATCCAGTTGGATTACACGCTCGTCCTGCAACAGTGGCAGTACACGCAGCTGGAAAATTTAAAAGTGAAGTAAATATTTCTTACGGTGGACGTGAAGTAAACATGAAATCAATCATGGGTGTTATGTCTTTAGGAATCCCAACACAATCAGAAATTACTATTTCTTGTGATGGTGAAGATGAAGATGCAGCTATTACAGCAATCGAAGATGTATTACGCGCACAAAAAATTATTGGATAAATAATCTATTAAAAAGATGGCGTGTCCATCTTTTTTTAAACCTTGGGGAAAACATACTGGAGGAGAGGAAACATGTATAATAAACAAGAAGATAAACAGTATTTACGTTGGATTCAATCTGACAATCTAGACAAAAAACTAAGAAGTGAATTAGAAACTATGAGTGATGAAGAAATCCATGATAGTTTCTATACAAATATTGAATTTGGAACGGCAGGAATGCGTGGACTATTAGGTCCAGGAACCAATCGTATCAATGTTCATACAATCGCAAAGGCAAATGTTGGATTTGCCAAATATATTGCTTGCCAAGGGGAAGAGGCGAAAGCAAGAGGGGTTGCAATTGGCTATGATAATCGTCACATGTCATATGAGTTTTCAATGATTAGTGCACAAGTACTTGCAACGTATGGAATTAAGTCATATGTATTTGAAAGTTTACGACCAACACCAGAACTATCGTTTGCTGTTCGTCATTTAAACTGTTTTGGGGGAATCATGGTGACAGCAAGTCACAACCCAAAAGAATACAATGGATACAAGTTATATGATGAAAAAGGATGTCAATTAGTTCCTGAACTGGCACAACAAGTTATTGATCGTGTAAATGCAGTTGAAGATGAACTTGCAATTGATTTCCATATTGATGCAAAACAAGAAGAGTTAATCTCGATGATTGGTAGTGAAATCGATGAGATTTACTACAAAGAAGTATTAGCAATTCAAATGGCAAAAGACGTGAAAAAAGATGATGTAACAATTATCTTTACACCACAGCACGGAACTGCAAACATTCCAGTTCAAGAAGTATATAAGCAAGCAGGATATCACTATATTCCAGTTTTGGAACAATGTGACCCAGATCCTGATTTCTCAAATACAAAAACACCAAACCCAGAAGAAAGTGCATCATACGATTTAGCTATCGAATATGCAAAACGTGAAAATGCAGATATCGTACTTTCATGTGACCCAGATGCAGACCGTATGGGTGTTGTTGTAAATCAAAATGGAGAATTCATCTTACTAACAGGAAACCAAAGTGGTGCTTTACTACTTGATTATGTATGTATGCAACATGTAAAAAATAATACAATGCCACCAAAACCAGTGATGTTTAATACCGTAGTTACTGGTGATTTAGGTGAAAAAGTTGCAGATGCGTATGGAGTGGAAACAAAAAAGACATTAACTGGATTTAAATTCATTGGTGAGAAAGTAGCGAAATACGAAATCAACAATGAAAAACAATATGTATTTGGATATGAAGAAAGTTATGGAAGTTTAATTAAACCTTTCGTTCGTGATAAAGATGCAGTACAAGCCTGTTTATTATTAGCTGAAGCTGCAGCTTACTATAAAGCACAAGGAAAAACACTATATGATGTATTGCTTGAACTTTATGCAAAACATGGATTCTATGAAGAAAGCCAAGTTGCATTATCATTAGAAGGAAGTGCAGGAGCACAAAAAATCAAAGATATTCTTGCCAATTTACGTCAAAGCAAGGTGCAAGAAATTGCAGGTAAGAAAGTTGTGCGTTTTGAAGATTTCAAAGAATGTATCGTTCGTGAAAAAGATACAGAAACACCATTAACTGGATTTGCTGTGTCTGATGTACTGAAATATTTCTTGGAAGATGGTAGCTGGATTGCCATTCGTCCAAGTGGTACAGAACCAAAATGTAAATTCTACTACTGTGTAAAAGGCGACACTTTAGAAGATGCACATGAAAAAGGAAATGTACTAAAACAAGCAATGGAGATGTACACAAAATGATCCGCCATGTCGTGATGTGGAAATTCCATGAAGGTGTAGAAGTCAGTGATTTTGCACAAGACTTTCATGCCTACTTGGAAGAAACTGCACACCAAATGCCTGGTGTAAAAATTGATCAATTTAGTGCGTATCCATTACCATCTAGCAATATGGATATGATTTTGGTATCAACGTTTGTGGATGAATCACAAATTGAGTTATATCAAAACCACCCAATACATAAAAAAGCAACTGCACTACTTGAAGGAAAAGTCGCAAGTCGCAGTTGTGTAGATTACGAAATCAATATTCGATAAACAAATAAACAAAGGTCATTTCATAGAATTGGCCTTTGTTTTTTGAAGATGCGTGTACATATGATATAGTTATTTCTAATAAGAGAGGGACTGTTATGAATACAAGTATTGCAAGTAAAGATGGTTATACAATTCGTCTAGCTACAAAACAAGATGCGCTAAACTATTACCAGCAAAACTATTGTTCATTAGATAAAGATGTTGCCTATTATACAGGGTGTAAAGAAATGTTTACAAAAGATGAAGTCATTTCGTTTTTTATGAAATCATTAGAGGATGAAAATCGACGTTTCTTTTTGATTGTTGATGCAAAAGGAAATATTATTGGGGAAACAGTTATCAATGAAATTGATTGGGACGTGCGTTCTGCAAATTTTCGAATTGCATTATTTACACAAAGTGGACGCGATAAAGGAATTGGTTCATGGGCAACAAGAATTACACGTGATTATGCCTTTGAAGAGTTACATCTACACCGTTTATCACTGGATGTATTTTCATTTAACTTTTAGCGTCAGAAGTCGCCCACTTCAACGGCGATAAGTAAGTGGGTGATGAATGACACCTTATGTCTTTATTAACACAAATAAATGACACCCTTGTTTCAAGCAGTAAGGCGAATTATTGTGTGATAATTATTGTTGGTGATATTCCTACGTGGTATAATCAGTATGAAGGATATATCATTCTACATTAGAGGTTATATATATGATAAAACTAGATAATAATAATCATTCGGTGTTCGCACTATATTACCATCTAATTCTTACAACTATGTACCGTAGAGAAGTAATCGATGAAACTATCGCTAAGGAATTAGAGAACCACTTTATTCGAATTGCTAAAAACTACCATATCAAGTTGCAAGAATTCAACTTTGAAGCAGATCATGTGCATATTCTGTTTAAAGCACATCCCAACAGTGAACTTTCTAAGTTTCTAAATGCATATAAATCTGCTAGTTCCCGTTTGGTAAAGAAAGAACACCCAGAAATCAAAGACAAACTATGGAAGGAAATGTTTTGGTCAAAAACATTTTGCTTACTAACGACTGGTGGTGTCACAATTGACACAATAAAGAAGTATATTGAAAAACAAGGAGAAGCATAAGTCATCTACCTATGAAACAAGTGAAAAAAGCATTCGTATATCGTATCTATCCAAATGACTTGCAAAAAGAAATGTTTGCAAAGACTTTTGGTTGTGCTCGTAAGATATGGAATTTGATGTTAGATGATCGAATCAATAGTTACAAGCAGTACCAAGAAGATGCTACGCCAATAAAAGAAACAACACCAGCAATGTATAAGAAAGATTATCCTTACCTAAAAGAAGTGGATAGTTTGGCACTAGCTAATGAACAAATGCATCTACGTCGTGCGTTTACAAATTTCTATCGTGATTCAAAGAGTGTAGGCTATCCAAAGTTCAAAAGTAAGAATCGTGATCGAAACAGTTATACGACAAATAATCAAAATGGGACGATTTCCATCATTGATAAACAAGGAATCAAACTACCAAAGATTGGTGTAGTTTCGATGGACTATCATCGTGAACATACAGGAAAGATAAAAAGTGCAACAGTTAGTCAAGATGCAACTGGTGCCTATTATGTAGCCATCCTATGTGAAACAGAAGTAGAGGCATTTGCAAAAACAAATAGTAGCATAGGTATTGATATGGGTATACATCACTACGTTGTTCTTTCTGATGGTACCAAGATTGAAAATCCAAAGTATTTAAAAAAAGATATGCAACGACTACAGAAACTACAACGCAAGCTAAGTCGAAAAGCTGAAATCGCAAAAGCCAAAGGTATTAAATTAGAAGATGCTAAGAATTATCAAAAGTTAAAAATAACCATTGCTCGATTGCATAAACGCATTTACAATCGACGTCATGATTTTTTACATAAGTTATCAACCTATCTCATCAAAAACCACGATGTAATTTGTGTTGAAAAACTAAGTGTAAAGAAGATGTTAGAAAGTCATTTAGCACAAGCAATCACAGATGCAGGTTGGACAAAATTTCTTACGTTACTAAAGTACAAAGCAGAATGGTATGGAAAGTCAATCAAAGAAGTCGAGCCATACTATCCATCTACACAGATATGTCATGTTTGTGGGAGTAAGGAATCAAAAAAAGCGCTCCACATAAGAGAATGGGAGTGCAGTAGTTGTCATAGTTATCATGACCGTGATATCAATGCAGCAATCAATATCCATCAACATGGACTAGCTATATAATTGAATAAAACACAATAAGGTCTAGGAACAGACCTGTGGGGTATATAGGAGCAACCGCTGATACAATATCAAGTACACTCTGTTTCCACGAAGCTCACACTTCAAATCGTCAGATTAAGTGGGGGTAGTTCACTACACGCGCATACAAAGCATACACAAAAGCAGGGTTTAAAAAAGAAGGTGTCTTACGCGATGCCATTTTCGATGGTAAAACGTATGCAGATGATATTTTGATGTCAATACTAGAAGATGAGTGGAAAGAACTTAAGAAACAAGAAAGTGAGAATTAGAAAACAATGGCAAAAGTAAGTATAAAGCAAACTGTTTCATGTGATTGTAAAGATGTATGGGATATCTTACTTGCAGTAGACATGTACCCTACATGGCGTAGTGATGTAGAAAAAGTAGAAGTAGTAAGTGATCAAGTATTTATTGAATATGCAAAAGGTGGTATAGCAACTACGTTTACTGTACGTGTTAAAGATGCATGCACACGCTGGGAATTTGATATTGATAATAAAATGATTCAGGGACACTGGGTAGGTCTATTAAAAGACAAACGTAGTCATACCGAGTTAGAATTCACAGAAGATATCACACCAAAGAAATGGTATATGAAACCATTTGTAAAATCCTTTCTAATGAAAACGCAAAAACAGTTTATGGCAGATTTAGTTGCCTACATCAAATAATGGTTTTATAGTTCATTAGCAAATAATCTTTTATGATTTATGGTATGATAGTGCAAACAGGAGGGCTCTATGGAACAAAAACAATATGTGTGTCCAAAATGTGGGAACACGCAATATGAAAGTGATCAGTTTCAAGCAACCGGTGGGAACTTTGCGAAAATTTTCGATGTCCAAAACAAGAAGTTTATTACAGTTTCTTGTACGAAGTGTGGATACACGGAATTATTCAAAGGACAAACAAGTGATGGTTGGAATATACTAGACTTTTTGATAGGAAATTAACTCCTATCTCTTTTTATGTAATGGACCATTGCGATATATTTAAAGCAAGCAAGAATCATTAATATGATGAGGCTAATTTGTATATAGCGTATGTGCATATAGGAAAGTAGCATATAAAGAAGCACAAGCAAAATACATTCAATAAGAATGCATAAAGAAAGTAGTTTTCCTACATTTTGTTTGGTGAAATAGCGTGCTAAAAAATCATCAATGGTTTTAGTGGCTGGATGTATAAAACTAGCAAGATAGATACAACCGAAAACAAGTAAGCCATAAATTGTTTGGTATAGCATGATTAGCATGATACAAAATAGAATATCTTTCATGGAGGTATTGTATCATGGCAGGATTGTATTGCCTATAATGTTAGAGGTAGTATTGGTTGATTTATGGCTTGCTGTAAGCAACAAATCTAAGGATATGTCCTGTCTTAGAGTTGTAAGTGAACCATATTCCATGTAAAATATGAAGTAGGAGAATATGGTATGAAACAAAGAACAATAAACGCTTTTTTTGAGGGACAATCCATTAATGCATATGATAGTTTTGGGGCACATATGTGCTTCGAACAAACACAAGGTGTACGCTTCAGTGTATATGCACCACACGCACTAAATGTGCAAGTCATTGGTCAGTTTAATAACTGGAATGGTGAAGGTTATGAAATGCCAAAAGTTGATGATCGTGGGGTGTATTCATTATTTGTAGCTGACATAAAAGCAGGAATGTCATATAAGTATCGAATTACACAAGCACATGGTGAAGTAATTGATAAAATGGATCCATTTGCTTTTTATAGTGAGGTTCGTCCAGAAACCGCATCTGTGATTGCGAATACAAACTTTACATGGACAGATGATGAGTGGATGGAAAAAAGAACACGTAATTTCCATCAACCGATGAATATATATGAAATTTATTTAGGTGCATGGAAGTTTGATAAAAACGGTGGTGTAAATTACCGTAAAATCGCAAAAGAGTTAATTCGTTACGTAAAAAAGATGCACTATACACATATTGAATTCATGCCATTAAGTGAGTATCCATTTGATGGAAGTTGGGGATATCAAACTTCAGGTTACTTTGCGGCAAATTCACGCTATGGAACACTTGAAGATTTAAAATACTTAATCAACGAGTTACATACACATAATATTGGAGTCATTTTTGATTTTGTGCCTGTTCATTTCGTGATGGATAATTATGCATTACGTAAATTTGATGGAACCAATGTATTTGAATATCAAGATGAAAGCATTGCCGTTAGTGAATGGGGTACAGCAAACTTTGATTTACACAAAGAAGAAGTACGCTCATTTCTAATGAGTGCAGCTGCATACTGGATAAAAGAAATTCATGGGGATGGTCTTCGTATGGATGCCATCAGTAACGTCATATTCTGGCAAGGAAATAAAGATCGTGGAGTAAATGAAGGTGCATTAACCTTTATTCGTCGCATGAATTATTTATTGCATAAAAACTTTAATGATGTCATGTTGATTGCTGAAGATTCAAGTGACTATCCAAATGTCACAAAACCGATTGAACAAAATGGTCTTGGTTTTGACTACAAATGGGACTTGGGTTGGATGAATGATACCTTGAATTATTTAAAAGCAGATCCAATTTATCGTCAATATGAACACAATAAGATTACGTTTTCAATGGCGTATTTCTATAGCGAGAATTTCATTTTACCGTTTTCACATGATGAAGTTGTTCATGGAAAAGCGACGATTGTGCAAAAGATGTGGGGATTATATGAAGACAAGTTTGCGCAAGCAAGAATGTTATATACCTACATGTTTACGCACCCAGGGAAGAAATTAAACTTCATGGGTAATGAAATTGGACACATGCGTGAATTTGATGAACATCAAGAAAACGATTGGTTCTTACTAGATTATCCAATGCATGATTCGTTCCAAAAATTCATCAAAGATTTGCAGAAGCTTTATCTAAAAGAAGCTGCACTTTGGGAAGATGATTATAACTATGAAAGCTTTGAATGGATTGATGCAGATAATGCAAATGAGAATTTATATTCGTATATGCGTAAAGGGACAAATGAAACAATTATCGTCATACTAAATATGTCTGCAAATACGTATCGTGCACATCAATTTGGTGTACATGAAGCAGGGGTGTATAGCGAAATATTAAATAGCCAAAAGGATATTTATTCTGGAGTTGGTATTGTGAATGCCAAAGCCTTACGCGCAAAGAAAGGGTTTGTTGATTACAAGCCATATTACATAACAATGGATGTCGCACCATTTAGTGGAATTATTTTACGTCATAAACATAAGCCACAAAAAAGCGCAAAAGATTTTATCGAATAAACAAAAGATTAGAAAGTGGGATAGTATGATTTTAGATTTTACAAAAGATACATTCATGGAAGAGTATGCCAATAAAATGGTGGAACTCTACGGAGTGAGTGTAGAAGAAGCACATATCACAGAGAAATATTTAGTACTTGGTGAAGTGATTCGAGAATATATAAGTATTTCCTGGAAGGAAAGTAAAGAAGCCAACCGCATGTATCAAAAAAAAGAAGTATATTACTTCTCGATGGAATTTTTGATGGGACGTTTATTTACAAGTAACTTAATGAACTTAGGTATTTATGATGCGGTTAAAGATGGACTGGAAGCATATGGAATTGATATCAATATGCTTGAAGAACTAGAAAGTGATGCAGGGTTAGGAAATGGTGGTCTTGGACGACTTGCTGCTTGTTTTCTAGATTCTATTGCATCCACACATTATATTGGACATGGAAACTGTATTCGTTATGAGTATGGATTCTTTAAACAATTGATTAACGATAATAAACAAGTAGAAGTTCCTGATCTATGGTTGAAACTTCGTAATGTTTGGGAAATCAAAAAACCAAAACATACAGTTAAAGTTTGTTATGGTGGAACGGTACGTCAAAGCATTAACGAAAATGGGAAAGTCAGTGTAGAACTAGAAGATCCATTTGTGGTGAATGCTGTACCATATGATGTGCCGATTGTTGGTTATGATACAAAATTAACCAATACGCTTCGTTTATGGTCTGCAGAACCTGCTGAAGAATCATTGGTACAAGGACATGAGGATTACATTCAACAAGTACGTGCGATTTGTAACTCACTATATCCAGATGATTCAACACAAGAAGGAAAGATGTTACGTCTAACGCAACAATACTTTTTCGTGAGTGCAGGATTGCATACGATTATTCGTAATCATTTAAAAAATCATCCAAACTTAGATAGCTTACCTGAACATGTGGCAATTCAATTAAACGACACACATCCAGTGCTAGCTATTCCAGAATTGATGCGCTTATTACTTGATGATTATCAATATGAATGGGTGGATGCTTGGAATATTGTCACAAAAACGATGGCATATACAAACCACACGGTATTAAGTGAAGCATTGGAACGCTGGCCTATGGAATACATTCGTCAATTATTACCAAGAGTGTATATGATTATTGAAGAAATCGATCGTCGTTGGATGTATGATTTATCACATACACATTCACATCCAGAATTGGTACAAGCATGTCGTATTTTGAGAGATGGACAAGTGCATATGGCAAACTTAGCAATCGTCGGGTCGATGAGTGTGAATGGAGTTGCAGCACTTCACTCAAAGATTTTGATTGAAGATGTGTTCCGTGATTTCTATCAAGTATTCCCAGAAAAGTTCAACAATAAAACAAATGGGATTACGCACCGTCGTTGGTTGATGTATTCAAACCCGGAACTAACACATCTATTAGATGAAACGATAGGAACAACTTGGAAATTACAACCAAGTGATCTAACTAAACTAAATGCATACGTTGATGATGCAGATGTACAAGAAAACTTCTTGCGTGTGAAAAAACGTCGTAAAGAGATTCTTGCAAAATACATTAAAGATGTGTGCAATGTTGAAGTAGATGTTAATTCTATTTTTGATGTACAAGCTAAACGTCTACACGCATATAAACGTCAATTGATGAATGTGTTACACATTATGCATTTATACAATAAACTTAAAGAAGATAAAGACTTCACAATGTATCCACGTACCTTTATTTTTGCGGCTAAAGCAGCACCGTCATATGTGTTTGCCAAAAAGGTAATTGAGTTAATCAATAACTTAGCACAAAAAGTAAACAACGATCCAGATGTATCACGTTACATGAAAGTTGTCTTCATTCCTAACTACGGTGTTAGTATTGCAGAAATCTTAATGAATGCTGCAGATGTAAGTGAGCAAATCTCAACTGCTGGTAAAGAAGCAAGTGGGACCGGAAACATGAAGTTCATGATGAATGGAGCCATTACATTAGGAACAATGGATGGAGCGAATGTGGAAATTGTGGAACGCGTAGGTCGTGAATATGCAGAAATCTTTGGTTTAACTTCAGAAGAAGTAAATCACTTAAAATTTGAACATTCATATGATGTATGGCAAATTTACCACAATGATCCAAGTATTAAAAAAGTGATGGAACAATTACTTGATGTAAATTACTTTGATAATGGATCTACATACCGTGAAATCTATGATGAAGTACTCAACAAGAATGATGAATACCTTGTCTTAAAAGATTTCTGGAGTTACCATGAAGCACAAAGAAACATTGATACTCGTTATGCAAATCGTAGTGCATGGGCAAAAATGTGTCTTGTGAATATCGCAAATTCTGGTTACTTCTCAAGTGATCGTACAATTAAAGAATATGCAAATGATATTTGGCATATTGAAACATACTAGAAAGGAAGCGCGTCTTCCTTTTTTTTCACGATTTCATATCCATACTCACAAAGCAGTTAGTCTTTATGATTGATTGCTTTTTCACACCTAAAATTAGATTGGAGAGCTGATTATGAGAATGGTATAATGTGGATATGAAAAATAATAAATTTGAAGCTACGGAGGTATTCTATGAAACGAGAATTAGGAATTGCTAGATGTGGTCTTGCGTGTTGTATATGCACAGAAAATGTTGATTGTAATGGTTGTGGTTCAGATGGTTGTCCAGATAATGAGCTTTGTGAGAATAAAAAGTGTTCGATTGCAAAAGAAATTTCTCATTGTTATCAATGTGAAGAAAATTGCATGAAAGGATTATTAAGCAAAATTAAACCATATACATTTACTCTATTTGCTAAAAAATATGGGGAAGAAAAACTATTGGATTGTTTAGAGAGAAATGAAAAAAATGGAATTGTGTATCACAGAAGCGGCATAAATGGAGATTATGATGATTTTGATGATGTAGAACAGTTGATGAATTTTATTCTAACAGGAGTACGATAATTAAGTTTATATATAAACATAACGCTGTAGTCAAACCAATTACATCACAATGTAATAATTATATGGTTTGGACGGATCTAGATGGATAGGTTCAAATTAAATCATCTACAGGTGTTGTAGAGATAGATACAGGTGAAAGAACAGTAAAATATATTTCAACTTTAGCGCGTAAAGATGCATATGTTTTAGCAACCAGAATGATTGAAGAGGCATTTGAAATAACAGAGGATAATTCGGAAATCTTTAGTTAAGCAAGCAAAGGTATTAAATTGAACATATAGCAAAAGGAAGCATGTCTTTTTTGCTTCATGTGGTTTGATTCCATGAGAAAGGTGATGTAGAATAATAGCATGAAAGAAATATATGTAGCAGGTGGGTGCTTTTGGGGTACTGAAAAATATTTTGAAGAAATTGATGGAGTTAAACAAACAGATGTTGGATATGCAAATGGAAAAACAGAAAATCCGACATATGAAGATGTTTGTCACAACGATGCCGGACATGCAGAGACAGTACATATCACATATGATGAAAATGTAGTATCACTACCATTTTTACTAGATATGTATTTTGCGATAATTGATCCAACAAGTGTAAATAAGCAAGGAAATGATGTAGGTAGTCAGTACCGTACAGGGATTTACTATACAGATGATGGAGATGCAGCAGTGATTAATTATGCAATCCAGAAACTACAAAAACAATACGATAAACCGATTGCGATTGAAGTGGAACCATTAAAAAACTATTATCCTGCCGAAGCGTATCATCAAAAATATCTTGATAAGAATCCGACTGGATATTGTCATATTGGAAAGATTCATTTTGCCAAAGCAAAAAGTGCAAAAGATCCAATGAAAAAGGATTTAAAGAAACGTTTAAGTGCTTTGCAATATGAAGTGACACAATTAAATGCGACAGAACCTGCATATGATAATGAGTATTATGATACATTTGAACCAGGTATCTATGTCGATATTGTCAGCGGAGAACCATTGTTTGTTTCTACAGATAAGTTTGAATCCGGTTGTGGTTGGCCAAGTTTCTCAAAGCCAATCGATATGAAAATGATTCAACAGCATCGTGATCAAAGCCATGGTTTAGAACGTATTGAAGTCCGTTCAAAGCAAGCAAACTCTCATTTAGGTCACGTGTTTAATGATGGACCAGAGGAACTTGGAGGCATGCGCTTTTGTATCAATAGTGCAGCGTTGAAATTTATTCCATTAGCTAAAATGGAAGAAGCAGGATATAAAGATTTGATCTCTTTAGTTAAGGAACAATAAGAATTGCGGTGTATCTTTAGTTAGGTACACCATTTTTGGTATAATGGAATAAGCGAGGGTGCGCCAGTTCGGTGCATAATATATAATTGGGTGAAACTCCCAATCTGGTAAAGAATAACCAACAACCAGTACCTAGACTTGGAGCCGAA
>NZ_SODD01000013.1 GCF_004365815.1 Breznakia blatticola | reverse complement strand
TAAACTGTCGAAACATGTTGGAAAGCCGTATACGTTAGTAGCGTACGTACGGTTTGATAAGGGGCGATTGAAGTAATTCAGTCGCCTACTTTTTAATGTTGGTTTATGCTACACTATACACATGAATCATCAAACAAAGTTATATTTGGGTAAAATTATTGAATATCATCGAAATGTACTTTTTGCTGGAACGAAAGATAAACAATATGCAAAAGAATACTTTTCATCACGCCTTGTGCAAGGAGAATTGATTACGATATGTTCACCGACGACGTATCGTAAACTGACAAATGACATTCCTGTTAAAAATGAAGATATTTATCTTGAACTATTACGAAAGTTGAATCTTACATATCAATCTACATCTATTGTGTATAAAAAAGAATTTACGAAAAGTGGCATGCAAATACTTGAAACGTATATGTATGGAGATTATGATGCAGTAGCAAGTATGATTACGCATCTATTAGCTACCTTTAATACAAATGATGCATATGAAAAAGAACTTGCATATGTACTTCGTATGATTCATGAAATGATGCGTGTAAAACATTCAATTGTAGATGCAACACAAATGGAATGTGTGTATACACTTTATGATATATATCCACAGTGGATACAAAAAATGTTGCTAACTGCAATTTATAATTATTTGATTATTACGCATCAAACACACAAGACTGAAGATTTTATAGATACATTACAGGATCATCCTTTGGAGCAAGTCTCTCGTATGTATTATTATATTGATAATCAAGTACACCTTGATAAGGTGGATGCAATGTATCAAAAACTGATGGATGTATTTACTAAACAAAAGAATTATTATCGCTTACTAGAACTAAAAGAATATCGACTAAAATATAACAACGTATTAGGGATTGCAAATGAAGCACTTATAGATGAAATTGAGTACATGTTTACAACTTATGAATTGCCTAATCATGCAAGGAAAAGTTATCTGTATTTCTTGGGGAAAATGTACAATCGTACAGCTTCATATGAAAAAGCAAAGACGATATTTGAAGAATGTTTACGACTTGATCCGAATATGATGACATACATATTGAGTTATTATTTTTATTGTTTACATAAAACAGACTCATTAATCCAAGTGGACCCTATGGTTTATGATAAACTAAGTGAGCAACAGCGTGCAATCTATACATATTTTACTTTGGATCCAAAAGATTATGGAAAACGTGAAGACTATATTTTAAAAGAACTTTCATGTCCCAAAATCATGAAGATGGAATATATGCATGACTTGGTATTAAAAGAATTACGAAAAAATGTGCGTATGACAAAACATTATGTAAAACTCGAACAATTTCTAAGTAAAATTGACGAATTTTAATAAATAAGTAAAAGAACTGATGAATTTAGTATAATCATCAGTTTTTGTTTAACCTTTTTGAATGATGATACGATCAATGACAAAGGGGGAATTATATGCAAATACAAGTAGAAAAACTAACAAGAGTATTTACACGTAAAAAAGGTATTATACACAAAACAAAAACAGATAAAGTTGCTGTTGATGGCATAAGTTTTGAAGTGAATAAGGGGGAAGTGTTTGCTTTGCTGGGACCAAATGGAGCAGGGAAAACTACAACAATTAAAATATTATCAACGCTGCTAGCGCCTACAAGTGGAAAAGCAACTGTATTAGGTAAGGATTGTTACTTAGAAGCAAAGCAAATTAGAGAACATATCAATTTTATTTTTGGTGGGGAATCAGGTGTGTATCGAAGACTTACAGGTAAGGAAAATCTTATCTACTTTGCTTCGCTATATCATATCGATTGTACAAGTGATACAAAACGAGTAAACCAGTTACTTGAACTCGTTGGCTTGATGGAGGCAAAAGATCAAAAAGTTGAAACCTATTCGAAAGGGATGATTCAACGATTACAAATTGCAAGAGGCTTAATCAATAATCCAAAAGTATTATTTTTAGATGAACCAACTTTAGGATTAGATCCAATCGGCGCTAGAGATTTAAGAAATATCATTCAAAAGTTAAAGCAAGCAGGTACAACAATTTTACTAACAACACATGATATGAATGAAGCAGACATATTAAGTGATCGAATTGCGATTATTAAAGAAGGTAAAATTATAGCATTAGATACTCCAGTGAATTTAAAAAAGCAGATTCGCGATGTAATTGAAATTGAAGCCACTATAAAAGAACTACCAGAAACACAACTTATAACATGGCAACAAGCACATGACATAGAAATCCAATCGTGTATTCAAAAACAAGGAGTCATTCAACTGCATGTAAAGTTACAAAATATGGTTGTACGAGATAATTTTATAAAACAGTTAACAAATTATGGTTTGCTTGGTTTCCAACAAAAAGAGGATTCACTTGAAGATGTATACATTCGTATAATTGAGGAAAACATATGAGAAGTATTACACAAACAATGATTGTGCAAATGAAAAACTCTTTTGCACGAAAGATGTTTCAGTTTACGATGCTTGTACAACCAATTATCTACACATGCATTACATACTTTTTGTTTAAGCAAACTAAGGAAACGAATTTTGGTGCTTATGTAGTTTTGGGTTCAGGTTTGTTATCGTTTTGGAGTTGTATTGTTTTTTCTAGTGCAGGAGATATCGATAGAGAGCGTTGGATGAGTACACTCCCATATCTATTTGCATCGCCAACAAACTTTACAAAAATTGTGATAGCAAAAATCCTAGGGAATACGTGCATTGGCTTATTTCCATTTGTGATTTCATATATAGTGGCAACATTTATTTTTCAAAGTCCATTTACCATTGCACATCCATTATTATTTTTAGCTATCGTTCCACTTGTGATTTTAGCCTTTGTGGCTGTTGCTTTTATTTTTGCAGCAGTCTTTACAATCTCCAAAAAGGGTGGGACGCTTATGAATTGTTTAGAGTATCCAATTTTTATTTTATGTGGCATGGCATTTCCAATTTCTGTATTACCAGACTGGATACAGCCAATCTCTAAATTATTACTTCCTACATATGCAGTTGATATTTTACGAGAAAGTGTATTATCTATACCAGATATGCAGCAATTTATCTATAAGATTATGATCCTTGTTGGACTTAGTCTAGTATATTTTATCATTGGTTATATTCTATTCATACAAATGGATAAGCATGTACGAAAACATGCATCTTTGGAGGTGTTTTAATGAAACGTATATGTAAAATTACCTGGCTATCTTTCAAAAGTAACTACTCTTATTTAGATATAGAAACATTTTTACTCATTAAAATTATCTCTCCAGTGATGCAAATGTTGTTTTTTACATTACTTGCCACGTATACTGGAGGAATACAGCGATTACCAATTACGGTGGTTGGTAATGCAATGCTTATCTGTACATTTGGTACCTTTGGTGATTTGGGGATTATGTACATTCGAGATCGTTATCAAGGAGTACTACGACTCATTGTTGCTTCAACAAAACATCCATTATCGATCTTTTTAGAAAAAGGAATATGCTATGTGTTTGAAGCAGTACTAACTGCACTATTTGGTTTAGTGGTTGGACAACTTTTATTTCAAGTGCAAATCATTGAGTATCCATTAATGGAGATTTTATTATGTATTTTTGTCTCTATGATTGCATGTGTTGCACTTGGTTATGTACTAAGTAGTATTTGTTTGGTTGTAAGTGATATCAACATGCTACTAAATGTAATATCGATGAGTATGCTTTTTTTATGTGGTGCAAATATAGATGTAGCAAAGCTACCAACAGTACTTCAATATGTAGCATATGCCTTACCAGTAACGCGAGGATTACAAGCTATTGACTTACTTGTTCAGGGTGCGCAATTTCAGATGATTGTACCATTACTTATACAAGAATTTGTGTATACATGTATGCTGTTTTTGATTGGAATCATTTTATATCAGTATTTTATGCGCAAGGCACAAGTTGATGCTACATTAGATATCATGTAAAAAAGCTGTACGTATTTGATATTCAAATACATACAGCTTTCTTTATCCTAAGATACAAGATATATCGATAGCGTCTACTTTTATTTCTGGGTTTTCAAGATACTGAATTACTTGATTGGTTAGATAGGTTGGAGTACTTGCACCAGAAGATACTGCAACAACCTTGCTACTTGATAAATCAAGTGCTTGCACATCTAAGACATCATTGACAAGATATACACGGTCAATGTGATTTTGTCTACCAATATCTGCTAAACGTTTTGAGTTGTTACTTGAACGATCTCCAACAATCAATAAGGTGTCTACATCTTTTAAATTTGCGATTGCTTCTTGTCGCACTCTTGTTGCATTACAAATTTCCTCAGCAAATACCGCTTGTGGATAGTTACTTTTGATTTGTTTAAAAATGTCAGCGACTTCGAAAATTGACATAGTTGTTTGATTGGTCACAAATACTTTTGAAGTAATGTGTACTTGTTTGATATCTTCTATACTTGTGATCAAATGTATTTTTGGATTTCCATCTACTACGGCCATTGCTTCAGGGTGATTTGCTTTTCCAATGTATAAGACTTCATATCCATCTGCCACATGCTTATCAACAAGATCTTGCGTACGTTTGACATCTGGACAAGTAGCATCAATTACATGAAGGCCTTTTTCTATTGCTTTATTTCGAATGGTATCACTAATACCATGTGCTGTAAAAATCACAATACCTGTGTCAATTTGATTAAGCAGTTCTTCTCGATTATCACCTTCAAGTGTGATAATGTCTAAGTTTTTCAAAGCGTCTTTCACATATGTGTTGTGTACGAGCATACCTAAGATATAAATTGGTGTATCTGGATATGCTTTTGCAGTATCTTTAGCGATTTGAATTGCGCGTACAACGCCTTTACAATACCCTCTAGGGCTAACTTTTATAATTTCCATGTCTACATTATAACGACTTTGTGTTAAAATGTAACCCTATTGCTTTTTTTTCGCATGAACACATGTGTTATAATGAATTAGCAAGAGTAGAAACGAGGTGTAAATTAATGAAATTTGCAGATTTAAAGTTACAAGGAGATGTTCTTAGTTTTATTGAAAACAATCATTTTCAAGAACCAACCATGATACAAGAAAAAGTAATTCCTTTAGCATTAAAAGGAAAAGATATAATTGGTGTCTCACAAACGGGAACTGGGAAAACCCATGCATTTTTAATTCCTATTTTCAATCAAATCAATGTTGAGAAAAATGAAGTGCAAGCAGTTGTAAGTGCACCAACACGAGAACTAGCTTTACAAATTTATACAAAAGCGTTGGACATGCAAAAAGTCAACAAACGTATTCGTATTAAATTAATTACAGGGGGAACTGAAAAAAGTAAAATGAGTGCGCAATTGCGTAATCAACCTCATGTTGTTATTGGTACGCCGGGACGTTTAAAAGACTTGTTTTTGAATGAACAAAGTTTATTATTACAAACTGCTAAAATGTTTGTAGTCGATGAAGCAGATATGACATTGGAATATGGATTCTTAGAAGACATTGATCAAATTTGTTCGCGTATGCGTAAAGTACAAATGATGTCATTTAGTGCAACAGTACCTGAACAACTTCGTTTGTTTTTAAAGAAATACATGCATCAACCAGAAACAATTGATATCAAAGTGGATAAGAAGTTCAAACCAAGAATCGATCATATTTTGATTCCTTGTAAGCATCATAGTTATAGTGCGATGCTGTTAAAACTATTACCAACATTCCATCCATACTTATGTTTGATTTTTGCCAATACAAGACAAGAGGCAAGTGAAGCAACAGAAACGATGCGTAGTGCAGGGTATGGTGTTATTGAACTACATGGTGATTTAACAAGTCGTGAGCGTCGTTCTGCGATGAAGGATATTGAATTAGGTAAACACAATTACATCGTTGCTAGTGATATTGCAGCACGTGGTATGGATATTGAAGGGGTAAGTCATGTCATCTCACTTGGATTCCCAAAAGAAATTGATTTCTATATTCATAGAGCAGGTCGTACAGGTCGTGCTGGGAAACAAGGGATTTGTTATGCCCTTTATAATGAAAAAGACGAAGCTGCAATTCGAATCCTTCAACAAAGAGGAATTCATTTTGACCATTACCGCGTAGTTGGAAATGAGTTAAGTGAATTAAAGCCGATTTTTTATAAACGTAAACGTAACGATGATCCATTGGAAAAAGAAATTGCTAAGATTGTAAAAAACAAAAAACAAAAAGTAAAACCAGGATATAAGAAAAAACAAAAAATCCAGGTTGCAAAATTAAAACGTAAACACAAGCGTTCATTGATTCAAACAGAAATAAAAAAACAAGCAAAAGAGAAAGCGAAAGCGCGCCAAATTGCGTCAAGAAGTGAAGAATAATGAAGATTGGTTCTCATGTTTCAATGAAAGCACCAAACTTTGTTTTGGGAAGTGTTGAGGAAGCTTTGTCCTATCAAGCAAATGCTTGTATGATTTATACAGGTGCTCCTCAAAATACACGTAGACAACCACTTGAAAAAATGAAAATTGATGAAGCAAAAGCTTTAATGGATGAACATCAAATACCGATGGAACAAATGATTGTCCATGCACCATATATCATCAATTTAGCCAACACGCTTAAAGTAGATACATATGAACTTGCTGTTGAATTCCTACAAAAAGAAATTGAACGTGTACGTGCAATTGGTGCGAAATACCTTGTATTGCATCCGGGAAGTCATGTAAAAGCAGGTGAAGATGTCGGTTTAGATCAAATCGTAAAAGGACTTGATGAAGCCCTGCTTGGTAATGAGGATGTGTATATCGCACTTGAAACAATGTCGGGTAAGGGAAGTGAACTTGGTTATACTTTTGAACAATTGAAATACATCATTGATCACTGTAAACATCAAAAGATGTTACGTGTTTGTATGGATACATGTCATATGCATGATGCTGGATATGATGTAGCTGACTTTGATGCATTACTTGATCACTTTGATGACATTGTTGGTTTAGAACGTTTGGTGTGTATTCATTTAAATGATACAAAGAATGAAAAAGGTGCAAAGAAAGATCGACATGCAAATCTAGGACATGGAAAACTTGGTTTCGATACACTGTGTAAAATTGCCAATCATCCGCGTGTAGACCATGTAGTGAAAATTCTTGAAACTCCATGGATTGATGGAAATGCACCATATAAAGAAGAAATAGAAATGCTACAAACAAAAACGTTTGTGAATATTATGAAATAACATCTGCATCATTATTATGTGGATGTTTTTTTGTATTAGAAAAGGCTGAGCAAACTCAACCTTCAAATGCATCTATTTCTTCTTTTAATACGCGAATCATATCTTCTTGTTTCACACGTTTTATAATTTCACCTTTTTTAATAAGTAAACCATCATCAACTCCACCAGCAATCGCAATATCTGCATGCTTTGCTTCTCCTGGTCCATTAACTGCACATCCCATAATTGCAACAGTAATATCTTTATCGACGGTACGCATATAGGCTTCCATTTCATCAACGATTGGACGGATATCAAATTGTGTACGTCCACATGTAGGACAAGCAACTAAATTTGCAACATTGTCAATTAAATGTAAACCTTTAAGAATTTGCTTACAAATAAAGATTTCATCTTCAGGTTCACCATTGACAGAAACACGCATTGTATCTCCAATACCTGCTTCTAGTAATGTTCCTAAAGCAACACTGCTTTTGATAGATGAAATTGCAAAGTTACCCGCTTCGGTTACTCCTAAATGCAATGGGTAGTCAAAAGTTTTTGCGGCTAATCGATACACATCAATGCAAAGTTGTACATCACTGCTTTTAAATGATAGACAAATATCGTAAAATTCCATATCTTCTAATATTTTCACATGACGAGATGCACTTTCAATCATACCTTCAGCTGTTGGTTTTCCATATTTTTCATGAATATCTTTTTCGAGAGATCCAGAGTTAATTCCAATGCGAATTGGAATATGTTTTTCCTTGCAGAGATTGACAACTTTTTGCACATTTTCTTTTGAACCGATGTTACCGGGATTCAAACGGATTTTATCTGCACCATTTTCAATTGCAGCAATTGCTTGCTTGTAGTTAAAATGGATGTCTGCAACTAAAGGTATGTGGATAAATTTCTTAATTTCTTTAATCGCTTTTGCATCTTCATCATCCATAACGGATACACGAACTAGTTGACAGCCAACATCTTCTAAACGATAGATTTGTTCCACCACTTCTTTGACTTTGCTTGTTTTAATCGAACACATCGATTGAATAACGACTTTATTTTGCCCTCCAATAGTTAGATTGCCAACTTGAATGGGTCTTGTTTTTTCTCTTATTTTCATAATATCACCTAATCGCATTATACCACTCTTTTTGTAAATGTGAGTAAGAATCAATTTTCAGTATTTTTTCACATGTATACGCAAGAAATAAAGAAGAATCATGCTATAATAACTTGGACTGGAGACAAGGCTTATGATAACAAATCCATTTAGAAAAAGTGATCAAGATCGTCGTAGACGGTCTAGTAATATATTTGCAAAGAAAGATGATCTACAAAAAGTAATCAATATACGAGCACGTGTTTTTATTGTGCTTATTGTTGCTGCTTTTGCGATTATCTCGATAAAATTGGTAAATATCCAATTGGTAAAACAAGATGAATATGCCATCAAATTAGAGGCATTCACAATGAAACGACAAGCATTTGCACCACCTAGAGGTGATATTAAAGATCGTAATGGAGTTTTATTAGCTTCCTCGAAAAAATCATTGTCGATATTTTATTATCCTCCTGAAAACATAACAGCAAAAGAAGAGTGGGAACTTGCTGAAAAGATTCTTACGGACTTTGGTATGTCACTAACAAAGACAAATTCACGTGGCGTTGAAAGTGCTGCGATTACTGAGCGTCAATTAAAAGACATGCATTATCTACATGAATATCAATTGCATAAAGAAAACTTTAATTCACTTTTGACAGAAGAAGAACTGACAAAAGCAAATGAAGGAAAACTTGATAACGATGATATTTATGCATTGAAGATTGAACGTATGGATATTTCTGGTTTAGATGAGAATACAAAGAAGTTATATTTAACCTATATGTTAATGAATCAAGCACCTGAAAATGAATTTAAAATTATCAAAGAAGGTGTTTCGAATGAACAAATTGCTAAGTTATTAGAAAATCGTAGTGCATATCCAGGATTTGAATACCGTGATGATTGGGAACGTGTGTATTATGATAATGATAACCCAATTGTGAAATCTATTGTTGGAAGTGTATCCGATCAAACACAAGGATTACCTTCAGAGAATATGCAATATTACCTAGGACTTGGTTATGCAATGAATCAACGAATTGGAATTTCAGGAATTGAAAAAGAATATGAATCGTTCCTGGTAGGGACAAGTAAAGACTATGATATTAGTTATGATAGTGAAGGAATTGCAAAATTAGATGAAAACAATGCAGGGAAAAGTGGTTATGATTTAACGTTATCTATTGACGTTGAAATGATGAAGGAAGCAGATCGTTTATTACGCGAAGCAATGAATAGTCGTTCAAGTGATACGGAATACTTCAATAATATGTACATGACCGTTTTGGATGTAAATACTGGTGAAGTACTTGCAACGGCAGGTATTCAAAAGAATAAAGATGGCGAAATTGAATCAATTCCAAGTGGAACGTATTTAAATGCCGAACGTGTTGGAAGTACAGTGAAGATGGCAACCTTATATATGGGACTCGAAGAAGGTGTTGTAGGGCCTGGAGAAGTGGTTATTGACCAACCGTTGAAATTCCAAGGAACGGATCCATTTAAAAGTTATCAAACGTGGGGAGCTTTAACTGACCGTTCAGCAATTGCGGTATCAAGTAACGTATATATGGCAACTATCGCTTTACGTATGGCAGGGATGCAATCGTATGTACCCGAAATGGCAATGCCATATGCAGAAGGTACATTTGAGAAAATGCGTACGTATTACAATATGTTTGGACTTGGGGTAACAACTGGATTAGATGTACCTACTGAAGGAGTCGGAGCTATTGGTGGTACAGAAGAACACGGGAAAATTATGGCAATGGCAATTGGTCAATATGATACGTATACATCAATGCAGCTTGCACAATATGTAGCAACTATCGCAAATGGTGGAAAACGTGTACAAACCCACTTCTTAGATAGAGTCACTGAAGTTAATGACCCGGATACTGTAATTTATAAAATGGGGGCAAACATTCTATCTACTTTAAAAGGAACAAGCGTTGAAACGTATATTTCGCGTGCACAAGAAGGAATGCGTGGTTGTATTGAAGGAATTGATGGAAAAGCAGGAATTTGTCCACAAGAAGTTAGTGATGCAGCTGTCGGTGTGAAGATGGCAGTAAAAACAGGAACCGCAGAAAACAATGTGTATTTAGAAAGTGGAAGTGTCGATACTGTATCGAACTCTATTGTGGCTTATGGACCATATGAAGAACCAGAAATTGCGATTAGTTGTATTGCACCAAACTACACAAGTAACTCAAACAACTTAGGAAGCAATGTATGTGGTGCTCCAGTAGGTAAAATCGCTAAGTACTATTTTGAAAATAAGAAGTAGACTTTTACTAAATGTATATGATACAATAGGAAACGCTAAAGAGTTAGGAGGATTTTCAGATGAGAGATCGTATTACTTTGAAATGTACAAAATGTGGGATGGAAAATTACATCAACACAAGAAATAAAAAGACGCAACCAGAACGTATGGTGGCTCAAAAATTCTGTCCAAAATGTAACGCTAAGACTGAACACAGAGAAAAGAAATAATTATGAAGCCCGAAAAGGGCTTTTTCTTATGAGAAGGAGAACACAATGAAAGTAGAAACATATCCTTTAGGTGATATTCAAGCAAATTGCTATTTAATATGGAATGATAATCATGTACTGATGGTTGATCCAGGTGGATCAAGTCGTAAAATTGCTGAACATATTGCAGCAGAGAATGGAATTGTTGATGCAATTTTATTAACACATGGACATTTTGACCATATCGCAGGTGTTGAGCATTTCCAAAAACTATATAAATGTCCGGTATATGTGAGTGAACAAGAAAAACGCATGTTAAAAGATCCAAATATAAATGGATCACATCGATTTCAAAATCATGTTGTAGTGGATGTTGATACAAAGAGTTATCAAATGCATGAACATATTGGTAACTTCGATTTTGAAGTTTTCGAAGCTCCTGGGCATTCAGAAGGAAGTGTGCTGCTGATCTTTGATGATTTTATCATCAGTGGGGATGTGCTTTTTCAAATGTCAGTTGGTCGCACGGATTTAGCGACTGGTTCAAGCAATAAAATGAATCAAACACTAGCAAAGATAAAAATGCTTGAAAAAAATTACATAGTGTATCCTGGACATGGTCCAAGCACAACACTAGATTTTGAAAAACAAAATAATCCATATCTTTAATGTAGACTCGTTTCTTAGGAAGCGAGTTTTTTTTTAGGATTTTGTGAGCTTGTTGTTTACCTATAAATAAGCGAGGTGTATATGAAAAAAAGGATCAAACAACTACTTGAGTATATTGAAATGTATGATGCAAGTGATGTTCATTTCACACTTCAAAATGGACAGTTATTTGTGCGGATTCGCGGGATTGATGGAATTAAAGAAATCAAACATAAACTGCTAGATGAAAATCTATTTCATTATTTAAAGTTTATTGCCAATCTTGATTTGGGTAATTCGCTATTACCGCAAAGTGGAAACTTCTCGTATACCTTTAAAAAGGAGCAACTACAGTTTCGTTTTTCATACTTACGAACAATGCAACTGCAAACAGGTGTACTTAGGATACTAAACAACCACAAACGTTTTACTATTGAAGATTTAAGTACAGATCCAAGTCAAATTGAATTACTCAAATGTTGGTTACAACGTTCAAGTGGATTGATTTTATTGTCAGGTCCAACTGGTGCAGGAAAAACCACCACTTTACATGCACTGTTGGAAAGACTGTCTACATACGAAAATAAACATGTGATTACTTTGGAAGATCCTATTGAAATTCAATCCACATCATATTTGCAATTGCAAATCAATGAAAAAGTAGATTTTACGTATGCAGAAGGAATTAAACAAGTTTTACGTCATGATCCGGATGTCATTATGATTGGTGAAATTCGTGATGAAGCAACTGCCAAACAATTGATAACAGCAGCATTGAGTGGACACTTAGTGTTATCTACTATTCACGCGAAAAGTTGTGTAGATGTAATAAAACGGATGTTAGATTTTGGGGTGAGTGTACTTGATTTAAAAGAAACACTGTGTGGTTTGACATCACAACGAATTTTTAAAGCAAAAGATGAAGAGAAACGTATTTGCATTTATGAAATGATGGATGAAGCAGATATCGCACGTGTACTGAAAGGAGAACCGCTTGATGAAAGCTATGAAACCATGGAAGACAAAATTCGCTTGGCTAAACAAAGAAATCAAATTTAATAAACAAGTACGTCTACATATGCGTATGGATGAGTGGTCGTATTTTGCAAGTTTGTTGCAACAAGGCTATCCGTTACAACAAGCACTCCAACTTATGGAGAAAGATCATTTTGAAATATGCAAAGCGATTGATGATGGTTTACGTATTGAACAACTTGTCATAGATAGTTCTAAAGGTAGGATGAAAGTGTTTCTTGAGTTCTTTTTGAAGATGACAAGTTTAACAAATGCGATTTCTTGTGCATGCTCAATGGAGATGTTTGAAAAGAAACTAAAGCAAGAGATGCTCAAGAAAAGTGTATATCCACTATTTGTGCTATTGATATCATTTTTTACAGTGTATGTGTTTTCGGGATTTGTCATACCACAACTGGTTCAACATTTTGAATTTGAGCAGAATGTGATGTTTGAACTTGTTGAAATCATTCAACATATTGTGAATGTGATGGTGCTTTGCTTACTTTTTGTGATGATATTACTTATTTTGTGTCAGTTAAGTAAACGAATTTTACGTCATGTAGGAATGTTTGCAATTGCACACAGTAAAACGGTAAAAGAATGGATGTCATTTTATTTAGCACATTATTTAATTGAACTTGATGCACATGGGTTAAGTACAAGACAAGCCTTCTTGTTTTTACAAGATATACGAAAACAACCACTATTTCATAGTGTGAGTAAATCAATTTATGATGGACTGAATGCAGGAGAAGAGTTGTTTGTGGTCTTGCAAAGAAATCCATGGATATCCAAGCGTTTTAAATTGCATTTCACGATTGGTTCATCAACAGGAGCATTCCGAGAAATGATGATTTCATATCGCGATGAGCAACAAAAACGTTGGCAAATGCAAATACGGAAATTTACGATGCTATTGCAAATGATTTCTTATAGCTTTGTTGGGGTTATGGTCATATGTGTATATCAAGTCATGTTGTTACCTTTACAGTTATTAGAAAGGATGTAACCATGAAGCATAAAAAAGGGTTTACCATATTGGAAATGATTATTGTATTAACAATTATTGCACTTATCTTCCTGTTGACGATTCCAAATATTCAACAGAAAAAAGAGGTTATCGACAATAAAGGGTGTGAGGCTTTAGTTGAAGTTGTAAATGCACAAATCTTGTTATATGAAATTGAGACGCTTGAGACACCTTCAAGTATGCAACAACTCATTAGTAAAGGATATGTAAAAGAAAGTCAGGCACGTTGTCCAGATGGAGAAAAAATTACCATTGTTGGTGGTGAAGCTAAAGCAAGTAAATAAAAAAGGATTTACTTTGCTTGAGGCGATATTAGTACTTACGATTATAAGTATTTGTTTATTGCTATTTACAAGGACAACAACATCTAGCACATCTTTATCACTGGAGATGGATAAAGTGAAAAGTATCCTTTTACTAGCACAAAGAGAAGCAATTCTGACAAAACAAGTTGAATATGTTCAAATTCAAAACTCTCAAATTATAAGTGGTAAGAAAACCTATCAACTTGCTAGAGGGATGACTTGTGGAGAGCATGAAATCTATTTCAATGAACGCGGAAATGTGAATCAGGCACGAACGATTACTTGTACATTTAATAACCAACAAAAACAATTAGTCATTCATCTAGGAAGTGGAAATATCTATGCGAAGTAAAAAAGGGTTTCTCTTGAGTGAAAGTATTATATTTATGCAAGTGTGCATGATTCTCGTATTATTCTTAAGTGTATGTAGTCAAAGCATATACAAGTATTTGCATATTAAACGAAATACCTATGATGAAGAATTAGAAATGAAAACATTCTATGAAGAGTTTCGCTATGTAGAACCAGAAGAAATCGAGGGAAATGAAGATGGAGAACATACAGAACAAGAAACTGAAGAAGATGACAATCCATATGGGGTTTAGTATGTTAGAAGCACTGTTTAGCTTGCTGATTGTAAGTATCTTATTATCTTTACTTTTAATGTATTTACAAGGTTTACGACGTATGGATACTAGTCTGTATGATGGAGAAGATGACATTAGTATCTCACAACTTCGCTTGATTTATGTGCTCAGTGATACTTGTTATGCTGATGGAAGTTTATACTTGTCATATTATGATAAAGACATGCAAGTATCCTTACAAAAGGATCGTCTGATCATGCAACCTGGATATCAAGTGTTCCTACAAGATGTGGATGATGCATACTTCACACAAAGAGAGGAGTGTATCTATCTTGTCTATAAACACAAAAAACAAGAGATTAAGGAACGAATCATCGGTTGCTAAACATGGATTTATTGGCTTATATGGATTGCTGCTGCTCAGTTTTATGTTTAGTTTTATAAGTGTGCTTACTTTAAAAATAGAAGCGCAAAGACCCATGCAAAGTAAAGTCGAGTTTGTGGAATTATATGCACTATCTAGTGCAAAGCAAATGATCAAAATGGAAGAATCTATGCGCGATCATGAATATAAAAATTGTATGATTCAAATTCGTTGTGATGAGCAGAGCTGTCGTATTGAAATTACAGGTGCAAATTATCAAATAACAAGCATTGTATCCTATGATTATGAGTCAAAGAAAATACTCAATTACCAATATGAAAGAGGTGTCAAGTAAAAAACCTTGACACCTTTATTTTTTATGGTATGATTACTGAGTAAAAATTAGAAGGAGAAACACAATGGCTGTTAAATTAAGATTAAAAAGAATGGGTAAAAAAGGGTATGCATACTACCGTATCGTAGCTGCAGATTCAAGAAGTCCTCGTGATGGAAGAATTATTGAAGCAATCGGAACATACAACCCAAACTTAGACCCTGCACAAATTACTTTAGATGAAGAAAAAGCAATGAACTGGATTAAAAATGGTGCACAACCATCAGATACAGTACGTACAATTTTATCTAAACAAGGAGTTCTAAAGAAATTACACGACGAAAAAAACAGTAAATAATCGTCATGAATTACGAAAGAATCATGTTGGATCTAATCACTCCAATTGTTGATAATAAAGAATCACTATCAGTGAAAGTCTTACCAACACTTGAAGATGATGAAGTTCTCTTAAATGTATATGCAAGTTCTGAAGATGTTGCTCGTCTTATCGGGCGTCGTGGAATTATGGCAAGCAGTCTTCGTCAGATGATGTCTATTGCATCTCGTACAGAGAATAAAATGATCACAATTAAATTTGAATCATATTAGGATGCAGACGCATCCTTTTTTAAAAGGTGAATGTATGGAAAAAATAGAAATTGGACAAATTGTAAATACTCACGGATTACGTGGGGAATTAAAAATTAAACTGGATACAGATTTCGCAAATGAACGTTTTAAAGTTGGAAATACGGTATTTGTTGGCGACTTACCTTTAGTTGTACATAGTTTTCGTATGAATAAAGGGATGGCATTAGTTGCATTCAAAGAACTTTTAGATATCAACTTAGTCGAAAAATACAAAGGTGAAAAAGTGTTCGTAAACCGTGAAGATATTAAAGATGATGGCAAAGGTTACTATTTCTTTGATCTTGTAGGTTGTGAAGTAATCGATCAGCATGGAACGTCGCTTGGTATTGTGGATGAAATGATTGATACAGCTGCAAATCCAATTATGCGAGTGAATCAAAAAATCTTAATTCCATTTGTGGATGCATTTGTAAAGTCTGTTGATTTAGATCAAAAACAAATTGTAATTGAAGTAATTGAGGGATTATTATGATGGAAATCAAAGTGTTGACACTATTTCCAAATTTTTTTGATTCCTTCAAGGAAACATCAATTATTAAACGTGCCCTTGATAAAGAAAGTGTACAGTTTACAGCGATAAACTTTCGTGATTACACATTAGATAAACATAATAATGTAGATGATACGATTTGTGGAGGAGGAGCAGGGATGCTACTTGCATGTCAACCAATTGTAGATGCATTAAAGGCAAATACAAAAGCAAACAGTAAAGTTGTTATGTTGAGTCCGCAAGGGAAGAAGATGACGCAAAAACTTGTACGCGAGTTAGCTGAACACGATGATATTGTCCTGCTGTGTGGACACTATGAAGGATTTGATGAAAGAATTCGTGATTATGTTGATGAAGAAGTAAGTATCGGTGATTTTGTGCTAACTGGTGGAGAGCCAGCAGCGCTTGTTTTAAGTGATGCCATCATTCGTTTACGTGATGGAGTAATTCGTAGTGATTCTCATGAAGATGATTCATTTGAAAATGGCTTACTTGAATATCCACAATACACACGCCCAGTAGAATACGATGGTAAAAAAGTACCCGATGTATTGATGAGTGGACATCATGAAAATATTCGCAAATGGCGATTGAAAGAATCCTTACGTAAAACTTACTTGCGTCGTCCAGATTTGCTAGATGGACGAACATTTACAAGCGAAGAACAAAAGTTATTACAAGAAGTGATGGATGAAGAAAATAAAAAACAAACTTCGAATGATGAAAATCAATAAGTCATAAAACTATGGTGAAATTCAGTAATTTTTGGTTTACATTAATGCTGAAATTTGCTATTATATATAAGCCTGTTGGCTGCAGGGTTCCGCTTATCCGGTAATAACGGATTATGAACCAATCTGTATTACTAAAGAAAAGGAGAAAGAAAATGAATTTAAATTTAGTTAATGAAGTAACAAAAAAACAAATTAAATCTGATATCCCTGCATTCCGTAGTGGAGCTACAGTAAAAGTTCACGTTCGCATTAAAGAGGGTGACAAATCAAGAATCCAGGTATTTGAAGGTGTAGTAGTTGCACAAAAAGGTGGAGGAATTGCTGAAACTTTCACAGTTCGTAAAATCTCTAACCAAATCGGAGTTGAAAGAACATTCCCATTACATTCACCAATTATCGATAAAATCGAAGTTGTACGTCATGGTAAAGTTCGTAGAAATAAATTACGTTACCTTAAAGGACGTAGTGGAAAAGCTGCAAGAATTAAAGAAATCCGTAGATAATCTATTAGATGCACGAATGTGCATCTTTTCTTTTCCATAATCAGGTTAAGAAATGTTGTAAATTATATGTTTCATTGTGTGAAACATAAAGGAATAATGGTATAATAAGCGATGATGAACGAGACAAATGTCAATACAGAAACAAAAAAGGTAAATGAGACGAAAACAGAAATATTAGACTTTATTAAGATGGTCCTTATATGTTTTGTTTTGGTTTTTTTGTGTGTGAAGTTCTTCTTTCGCCCAATAACCGTTTCTGGTAGTAGTATGTATCCAACATTAGAAGATCAAGAATTTGGATTTTCCAATGTCTTTGCAGGATTAACTAGTGAAATTGAACGTTTCGATGTCGTTGTTGTCCAAGATGAAAAAACTGGAGATGACTTGTGGGTGAAACGAGTGATTGGTTTGCCTGGAGAGGAAATCGAGTACTTTGATGATCAGTTGTACATTAATGGAAAACCGGTAGAGGAACCATTTTTAAATAAAGCGTATATGGAAACACAAATCGGGGATCGTAATTATGGAAACACGTTTACCCACGATGTAGAACCTATTGTCCTAGGTGAAGATGAATATTTTTTACTAGGGGATAATCGTCCAGTATCTAGAGATTCAAGAGCAGCTGGAATTGGACCGTTTAAGCGTAGTTCGATTATTAGCAAGAATGTTCTCGTGTTATATCCATTTGATAAAATAGGGATGGTGAGTAATGATGAGTAATCAAAAACTAAATATACAATGGTTTCCTGGGCATATGACCAAGGCTAAACGTGAAATGCAAAGTATGTTATCGATGGTCGACATGGTAATCGAATTGCGTGATGCACGTGTACCAAATGCTTCAAAGAACCCGTTGATAGATGAATTGGTCGGACAAAAACCAAGACTAATTGTTTTAACAAAAATCGATAAAGCAGAAGATGAAGAAACAAAACGGTGGATTCAATTACTATCGAATGAGTATACAGTTGTTGTTGGTGTAGATGTACTGCATGATAACGTGAAAAAAATCATCAGTGAAAATGCACTGTTTTTAATGAAAGAAAAACGAGAACGACAAATAAAAAAGGGAATGAATCCACGTGCAGTGCGTTGTATGGTGTGTGGAATTCCAAATGTTGGAAAAAGTACGCTAATTAATCAAATAGCTGCTAAGAAAACACTAGTTACTGGTGATCGCCCAGGAGTTACAAAAAATACACGTTGGGTAAAAGTAAATAAGGATATTGAATTACTCGATACACCAGGTGTATTATGGCCAAAATTTGAAGATGAGCAAATTGGGATCTTACTTGCGATTACTGGAGCAATTCGTGATCAAGTATTACCACTAGAAGAAGTAGCGTATGCTGCCTTAAAATATCTAAAAGCGTATTTTCCAGAGCGTCTGCAGGAAGCATATGGTGTAACTATCATTGAAAATAACTATAAGTTATTTTTAGAGATTGGAAGAAATCGAAACTTACTTCAAAAAGGAAATGAAGTTGATTACAATCGAACAATTGAAACGTTTATGAAAGATATTCGTGCCAATCGTTTTGGAAAGATTACTTGGGAGCGAACTGATGCAGTGCACGAATGAGTATGAAATACAATACGAAAACCAAGGCTACCAACAAGTAATCGGTATCGATGAAGCTGGGCGAGGTCCTTTGGCTGGTCCACTAGTTGTTGCAGGTGTATGTTTTCCAATGGGATTTAGTCATCCCGAGATTTATGATTCAAAAAAGCTTAGTGAAAAAAAGCGTGAAGCACTTTATGACTATATAAAAGAAGAAGCACTATATTTTTCTATTGAAATTATCGATGAAGCGACAATTGATCGTTTAAATATCTACGAAGCAACAAAACAAACGATGATGAAAATTGCTGCTGAGTGTGAAATTGCTGATGTTGTTTTAAGTGATGCGATGAAATTTCAAGTTGAAGGAAAAATTGTTGAACCTATAATTAAAGGTGATCAAAAAAGTGTTAATATTGCAGCGGCAAGCATTCTTGCGAAAGTAACCCGTGATCGTATAATGAAAGAATATAGTAAAATGTATCCAGAGTATGGATTTGATAAGCATAAAGGATATCCAACCAAACAACATATGGCTGCACTTAATACATATGGAGTACTGCCAATCCATCGACGCAGTTATGCACCGGTCGCTAGAGCACTACAAATGCATTTTGATTTTTAGTAAAGAAGTATCTATCAAGGATATTTCTTTTTTTCTTCCTATATATATACAGAGGTGTATAACATGAGAGAAAGATTACTATATTATAGTGTGAAATATGATGGCGATGTACATGCAATTAAAAGAGCAATTTTACATAATGAAGCATACGAATCCATTACGTATCCAGATCCATATATTACAATACTAGATGATGTGTATCCGCAAGAGTTTCTGTTGTTAAAATATCCACCCTATGTTCTGTACTATAAAGGGGATATATCATTACTAAATAAACGCAAAATTGCAGTTGTTGGTTCGCGCATCATGACTCGCCAAGGCAGATATAATTGTGAAACGCTTATGCGATATGTAAACAAAGAATATGTAAGTGTCAGTGGACTTGCTAAGGGAGTAGATGCATATATCCATCAATTATCACTGCACACAAGAAAGACCATTGCCATTGTAGGTTGTGGACTGGATATTCACTATCCAAAGTGCAATAGCTTTTTATATAAAGAAATTGAAAGTCATCATTTATTGTTAAGTGAGTATCCAAATGGATCGCGTCCATTTTCATTTCATTTTCCTTTGCGCAATCGTTTAATCGCAGCACTTGGTGAGAAACTAATCGTGATTGAAGCAAGTAAACGAAGTGGTACTATGCTTACGGTAAATGAAGCAATTGAACTAAATAAAGAAGTCTATGTATTTCCATATTCATTTGTAGAAAATCATGTAAGTGGTTGCAATGTATTGATTCAAGAAGGGGCAAACATTATCGTAGATAATGAAACAATCGCTGAATTGTAGGTGTTGACAAATGAACAAAAGTGAATATACTTGATGTAAGTCGGAGGTAGTAAATGAAAAAATTAGTAATTGTGGAGTCACCTTCCAAATCAAAGACCATAGAAAAATACCTTGGTAGCGATTTTCAAGTCGTATCAAGTAAAGGACATATACGTGATTTAGCCACATCTGGAAAAGGTGGGTTAGGGATCGATGTAGATAATAATTTCGAACCAACTTATAAAATAAGTAAGGAAAAGAAAGCAACTGTAAAGGAATTGAAAGCACTTGCCAAAAAAAGTGATGAAGTATATCTTGCAAGTGATCCGGACCGTGAAGGAGAAGCGATCGCTTGGCACTTAGCTGATGAACTTGGTTTAGATCAAGATAAACAAAATCGTATTATTTTTCATGAGATTACAAAACCTGCTGTTATTGAAGCATTTGAAAATCCAAGAAAAATTGATCAAGATTTAGTAAAGTCACAAGAAACAAGACGTATTCTTGATCGTATCATTGGGTTTCGTCTATCAACTTTATTACGTTCAAAAATTAAAAGTAAATCCGCTGGACGTGTACAATCAGTTGCATTACATTTAATCATAGAACGTGAAAATGAAATTCGTGCGTTTATACAAGAAGAATATTGGACAATTGATGCATTAGTGAATAAGAAAAATGATTCATTTGTTGCTGAATTGAAAAAATATAAAGGAAAAACTGCAAAAATCGCAAACCAAGAACAAAGTGATGCAATCATAGCTTCTTGTACAGGTGATTATGTTGTGCAATCGATTGATAAGAAAGTAAAGAAGAAAGCTTCTAAGCTGCCATTTACTACTTCATCATTACAACAAGAGGCAAGTACAAAGTTAAATTTTAGTGCAAAGAAGACGATGTCAACTGCACAAAAACTATATGAAGGTATTGAAATTGGTACGGGTGTTGAGGGTCTTATCTCTTACATGCGTACAGATTCAACGCGTTTAAGTGAAGTGTTTACAGGTAGTGCACTTGCATACATTGAAAGCACGTACGGAAAAGAATACGTTGGAAGTGTGCGTCAAAAGAAAGATGCAAATTCACAAGATGCCCATGAAGCATGTCGTGTTACTGATGTGAATCGTACACCTGAGTCAATCAAAAGTTACTTAACTGCAGATCAATATAAACTATATAAATTGATTTATGCACGTACACTTGCATCATTAATGGCACCAGCAAAAAGTGATAGTATGGTTGTACAAATCGTAAATAACGATGCACAGTTTAATGCAACAGGTTCGGTGTTGACTTTTGATGGGTACTTAAAAGTATATAAAGACTATGAATCAAGTAAAGATGAAGTCTTACCAGTACTTGAAGAAGGTGAAATCTTAAATGATGTGAAACTTGAAGGTAAACAACACTTCACTGAACCACCAAAACGTTATAGCGAAGCACGTTTAATTAAAGAACTTGAAGAACAAGGAATCGGACGTCCTTCTACATATGCAATGATTATTGATACATTGCAAGCACGTGGATATGCAGACTTACGAAAACCAACAGAAACAACAAAAACAAAAGTATTCTTCCCAACAGAACAAGGGGAGTTAACAGATAAGAAATTACAAGAATTCTTCTCTGATATCATTAATGTGAAATACACAGCAGCAATGGAGAATGAACTTGATGAAATTGCTGAGGGACAAAAGGATTACGTAAAAGAGTTACGTAAATTCTATGACCGTTTTGAACCATTATTGCAAGAAGCATACGACAAAATGGAAAAAATCGAAGCAGAGAAAACAGGTGAGATGTGTCCTGAATGTGGTCATGAACTTGTAATCCGTAAAGGACGTTATGGAGACTTTGTTGCTTGTAGCAACTATCCAGAATGTAAATATGTAAAACAAGATGAAGAAGATAAAATTGATGAGACCTGTCCAAAATGTGGTGGTCCATTAGTGAAAAAGCGTGGACGTTTTGGTGAGTTCTATGCGTGTGCAAATTATCCAGAATGTAAATACATTAAAAGTGATCGCCAACCACCAAAAGAAACGGGAGAGATGTGTCCTGAATGTGGAAAGCCATTAGTTGAACGTAAATCAAGATACGGAAAAATGTTTGTTGGATGTTCAGGATATCCGAAATGCCGTTATATTAAAAAAGAAGAAAAACCAAAAGATGAAGAGGTTGATGCAACTGCAAAATCAGAAGCAGAAGAAGTTGTAGAAACTAAGGCGAAAAAGAAAACGACAAAAAAAGCAACAACAAAAAAGACGACAAAAGCAAAAGAAGCTAGTCGTACAGAATCTGAGGAATAATATGAAAGAAGTAATCGTCATCGGTGCAGGTTTGGCCGGAAGTGAAGCTACTTGGCAACTCGTTAAACGAGGAATCAAAGTAAAACTTTACGAAATGCGACCAAAGAAAATGACTGCTGCACACCACACAAGTGATTTTGCCGAACTCGTATGTAGTAATTCATTACGTTCTAATGCACTTGAAAATGCTGTTGGAATTATGAAAGAAGAACTACGTATGTTAGATTCGCTAATCATTAGTAAAGCTGACGAGCACCAAGTACCTGCCGGTAGCGCACTAGCTGTAGACCGAGCAGGTTTTAGTGCTTCTGTCACAAAAGTTATTAAAGAACATCCATTAGTTGAAGTAATTGAAGAAGAACTCACAGAAATTCCTGAAGGCAATGTTATTGTGGCAACAGGACCACTAACAAGTGATGCGCTTTCTGAACATATTAAAGATTTGTTTGATCAAGAGTATTTGCATTTCTATGATGCAGCAGCTCCAATTATTGAAAAGGATAGTATTGACTTTACAAAGGCATACTACAAATCTAGATATGATAAAGGGGAAGCTGATTATATCAACTGTCCAATGAGTGAGGAAGAATTCACAAAGTTTTATCAAGAACTTATTCATGCAGAAGTAGTTGTACCAAAAGAGTTTGAAGATGAGAAATACTTTGAAGGATGTATGCCATTTGAAGAAATTGCAAAACGTGGAGAAAAAACTTTACTTTTTGGACCGATGAAACCAGTTGGTTTAGAAAAAGATGAGAACCATAAACCATATGCGGTTGTTCAACTACGTCAAGATGATGCAGCTGCAACGTTATACAACATTGTAGGGTTTCAAACGCATTTAAAATGGCCTGAACAAAAACGTATATTACAAATGATTCCAGGTTTAGAAAACTGTGAAATTGTTCGTTATGGAGTTATGCACCGTAATACATTTATGTGTGCACCGAAGTGTTTAAAGCAAACATACCAAAGTCAAATCAGAGATAACTTATTCTTTGCAGGTCAAATGTGTGGAGTCGAAGGTTATGTAGAAAGTACAGCAAGTGGAGCACTTGCTGGAATTAATATGGCACGTCTATTAGAAGAAAAAGAGCCAATTATTTTACCACCGACGACTGCAATTGGTGCACAAGCATACTATATTACTCACACCAATCCAGCTTACTTTCAACCAATGAATGCAAACTTTGGAATTATGCAATTGGAAAGTAAAGTGAAAAAACGCGAGCGTAAAGCAGCATATGCTAAGCAAGCAATTGAAGAGATACAACGTATTGTTGAAACATTATGAATGAATACGTTGAACGTTTCTTAAACTACACCAAGCAAAGAAACTCTGGTAGTGAACATACGTATGAAGCATACAAACGAGATATTGATGACTTTATGCAATTTATGAATCAAGAAAGTCTAAATGGTTTTGAAGAAGTGGATCGCTTAGTTGTGAGTAACTATATTGTAGAGCTGCGAAATCGTACAAGTTTACAAGGGCCACTTAAAAATAGTAGCATTGCTAGAAAACTGAGTTCCTTACGTTCATTTTTCGCTTATTTAAATGAATATATTGGAATATCAAACAACCCATTTCATTATGTAAAGATGCCAAAAATCGATAAAAAGATTCCTGAGTTCTTATTTGAAGATGAATTGGATCAATTACTAGATGCGATGGATATACATGATGAAGTCGGTTTACGTAATCGTGCGATGTTTGAATTAATGTATGCTTGTGGCTTACGGGTCAGTGAAGCGGTGAATCTAAAAATCAGTGATATTGATTTTGCAGATCAAACACTAATTGTCACTGGTAAAGGTGATAAGCAGCGCATGGTTCCATTTTATGATCGAGTTGGAAAACTAGTGGATACATATTTAAAAACAATAAGAGAAAGATGGACTCATGAAACGCATGGATATGTGTTTATCAATCAAAAAGGAAAACAACTTACAAGTCGGGGAATTCAATACATACTCAATCAATGTGTATTGCAAAGTGGTTTGAACATGCATGTTCATCCACATATGTTACGTCATAGTTTTGCGACACATTTACTAGATAATGGTGCAGATTTACGAATTGTACAAGAGTTGTTGGGGCATAGTTCACTAAGCACAACCCAGATTTATACACATATAAGTCAAGATAAATTAAAATCAACATATGAAAGCGCATTTCCACGTGCAAGAACGTAAATGCGTTTTTCTTAAACCCTATTGAATAAAGGTTTTGTTTGTGGTACAATACCAAAGCGTGTGAAGACACGACTACACACATCAAGAATTGGTTGATCCGTGCTCTAGCAGGAAGAATCCTAGCGACAATGAGTTATCAACTTTTGAATTGATGGAGGAGTAACGGAAAGAGAGGACTTATTTATGTCAATTGTTTCAATGAGACAACTATTAGAATCAGGTGTACACTTCGGACACCAAACAAGAAGATGGAACCCAAAAATGAAACCATATATTTATGGATCAAGAAATGGTGTATACATCATTAACTTAGAAGAAACTGAAAAACAAATCGATACTGCTTACGCTGCAATGAAAGCAATCGCTGAAAAAGGTGGAAAAGTATTATTTGTTGGAACAAAAAAACAAGCACAAGGAACTATCGTTGAAGAAGCATTACGTTCAGGAAGTTTCTATGTAAACCAAAGATGGTTAGGTGGATTATTAACTAACTACCGTACAATCCAAAAACGTGTAAAACGTTTAATCGAAATTGAAGAAATGGAATCAACTGGATTAATCGATGTATACACGAAAAAAGAACAAGCGCAATTCCGTAAACAAAAAGCTCGTTTAGAAAACTTCTTAGGTGGAATTAAAGAAATGAAAAAACTTCCAGATGCAGTTTTCGTTGTTGATCCAAAAGAAGAACACAACGCAGTTGCAGAAGCTAAGAAATTAGGAATTCCTGTATTCGCAATGATCGACACAAACTGTGACCCAGAAGAAGTTGATTACCCAATCGCATCAAATGATGATGCAATGCGTGCAATTAAATTAATCGTTACATTAATGGCTGATGCAATTGTTGAAGCTAAAGGTGGATTATTATCAGTTGCTCACTCATGTGCAAATGATACTGAACCAGATGTAACTATGAAAGATGTTATCGTTAACGTTGAAGAACAAATCGCTGAAAACGAACGTCGTCGTCGTGCTAAATACGAAGAACGTCGTGCTCGTTTCGCTAACAAACGTGATGGACGTGACAACCGTGGACCAAGAAAACCATACCAAGGACGTCGTGATGACAACCGTGGAGCACAAGGTGGAAACAGACCAGCTAACAAACCAGCTGAAGCTGCTGCAGCTCCAAAAACTGAAGAAAACAAAGAAGCATAATTACATAACGTAAAGAAAGGAGACTTACTATGACAATTACTGCTGCAATGGTAAAAGAACTTAGAGAAAGAACAGGCGCAGGGATGATGGACTGTAAAAAAGCCCTTCAAGAAACTGACGGTGATATGGATAAAGCAGCTGAATGGCTACGTGAAAAAGGTATTGCTAAAGCTGCAAAAAAATCAGGAAGAATTGCTGCTGAAGGATTAACTCGTGTTGCAACTGATGGAAACATCGCTGTAATCTTCGAAGTTAACTCAGAAACAGACTTCGTTGCGAAAAACGAACAATTCACTGAATTATTAGATAAAATTCAAGGAATTTTATTATCAAACAAACCAAGCGATATGGATAGTGCATTAGCATTAGTTACTGAAGGTGATACACTTGAAACTACAATCGCTAACGCAACAGCAACAATCGGTGAAAGAATTTCACTTCGTCGTTTTGAAGTAGTTGAAAAAACTGCTGATGACGTATTTGGAGCTTACATGCACATGGGTGGAAAAATTTCTGCTTTAACTGTGCTTAAAGGTGGAAATGATGAAGTTGCTAAAGACATCGCAATGCAAGTTGCATCAATGTCTCCACAATACATTTCTCGTGACCACATGCCACAAGAATTTATTGACAAAGAAAGACAAATTCAAACTGAAATCTTAAACAATGATGAAAGTTTAAAATCAAAACCAGAAAACGTTCTTAAAGGAATCGTTGAAGGTCGTTTATCTAAATCATTACAAGATGTAAGTTTAATTGACCAAATTTACTTCAAAGATCCTAACCAAAAAGTTGCTCAATACTTAAAGAGCAACAACGCTGAAGTTGTGACATTCGTACGTTACGCTGTAGGTGAAGGAATCGAAAAAAGAGAAGAAAACTTCGCTGAAGAAGTAATGAACCAAATCAATAAATAATTTAAAATGAAAGCTACTTCGGTAGCTTTTTGTTTACTACCTATACTATAAAACACAAATTTTATAAATAAGAATTAATTATAAATTTAAAAACAAAAATCTTTACATTAAATAAATATAGTATTAAAATAAAACTGTAACAAAGAAGATTAAATGTGTGTTGTTTTAATTTAAGGATTGTTCCGTTTATAGGCAAAGCCAGTATAGGTGTTGTGTTTGTTTGTATGCTTTTTTAAGTGTATCTTTTTGCTATATTCGCTTTGATAAAACTGAATCTTTTTATAATGCAACTCATGTAAGTCTTTTATTTACATGAGTTTTTCTTATGTAAATAGTTACTGTGTGTTTTAGAAGGAGGAAAGTATGAAAAAAACAAAATTAGGCATAAGGAAAATCACACTAAGCATATTAACGTTTGCATTAGTTCTTGGTGCCATCTTTATGGGAGACTTGCAGTCAGTTAAGGCGGAAACGAACTTGCCAGATGCATATGAATTGAAAAATGCAAAACAGGAAGCAAGTAATGATGAAGTTAAACTGACTAAAACAGTTAAACAAGCAGTAGATGAAAATGGAAAAGAGATTGAAGGACAATATGATATCACTTTTGGTACTACTGGAAAATCAAAGACTATCAAAACAAAAGAAAGACTAAATATTGTATTTTTATTAGATGATAGTAATAGTATGTACAATTCAAATGGAAAGAAGAATTTATTAGTTGAATCGGAGAAAATGATCAAAACAATTTCTGATGACTTGCTAAAAGAGTTTGGTAAGACGAGTGATAATGATGTTGATCATCCTGGTGTTTCGTTTAAAGTGGTTACTTTTGGTGATGATGTAGATGCTAAAGTATGGCGCCATGATGAACCAGTTTATAAAACGGACATTGTTAAACAAGTTTATGAAAAGGATGGACAACAAAAAATTTATAAAAAAATTTGTAGTTCATTCGGTTGTATGGATGTATATGACTATACTTTAAAATATAAAAAAGGTGATCAAAAAGTTGATAAATATGGTGTGCCTTTACCTGATATTAACAATGGTTACGATGATACTACAGATAAAGGAAATGTAGGTAGTGCAACTTTTATTCAAAAAGCACTAAGAAAAGCCAATACAGAGTTAGATGATTTAGCAAAAACGGATTCATCAAAAAAAGGAAAAGAAATTATCTTTTTATTAAGTGATGGAGAACCTACATATTCCTATAAAGATAACTCATCGAATACTGTAGTTGGTAATGGAAAAGATACATCAAGTACAAACAATAAAAATACAATTAATCAAGCAACTGCAATTAAGGAAAACGGTAAGACTATTTTTACAGTTGGTGCGAGTATTGATGTAGATGTTCTAAAACAGGTTTCTTCTTACAAAAGTGGAAGTACAACAGAAAAGTATTACTACACATGTGCAGATGCACAGGCAGTTAAGAATGCAGCACAAGCTGTAGCTGAAGCAATGAAAGAAGAGTATTACAGTGGTCAAGGAACTATTACTGATACACTTCCTGAATGGATGGAATATGTAACATCAGATGTAACAGGTATTCAAGTACAAGATAATGTAATTAGATTTCCATTAAATGTAGATGGTAAAAATACAACGGAAGGAACGATACGAGTAAAAATTAAAGATATTGATAATAATGGTAGTTATTTACAAGATGGTTGGTATAAAACGAACCTTACAGAGAACAATGGAGTAAATTATACGTATGGCGATAAAACAATAAACATTACTGGTTCAACAGAGTTTTATTGGGAAAATACATATGGATATCAATTTAATTTCTTTAAAATCGATGAGGCTACAAAAACTAAAGGTGATGAACTTCTTTCAACGGATTTAAACCAATACAAAACTGGTAAAAATCCACAAGTATTAAATTCTTCAACACCTACAAAGACAATCAATTTGGATAGTACTAATCGTAGTGTAAGTATTGATAATACAACTACAAAGGATTCAATTCCTGCAGAAATTACTGTTGATGGAGTTACTTATGAATTCGTTAGATTTGGAGCAAATACTGCTACATTAACAAATGCAAGAGCAACTAGTGGTAATTATGTAACTATTGAACCAGTTGGTATTGATGTTATTTATCAAGAGAAAATTGTAGAACAAGACTTTAAAGTAGAATACTATTTAGATGATCAAAGTTCTCCAATGAAAACTCTTTCTTCAAGTGAGATTCTTGGAACAAATTCAAAAGTAGAAGTTGGAAAAACTTATTCGATTGAAAATCTTACATACAACAATGTAAATATTCAAAATGCATTTTTAAATGGGGTGAGTGAATCATCAGATCGCCAACTTTATATGTTGGATACAGCGAAATCACCGATTCTTAGCTTAGAAATAAAAAGAAATGCAGATGATAATGTTTATAAAATCTACTATAAGTCATTGCCAAATAACGGAATGGCTACAATTCAATTCGTACATTACGAACAAGAAATTGGATCAACAGATAAAAATAGTATCGATTCACATTCAGTTGAGGTATATCATGGTTCAGAGTTTGTAGATGCAAGTCATTTAAGTCGTGCTTTTGATGACAAAAAACATATTGCTGATCAAACAGATATTGTTGATTCTAGTGGTGTCTTGAAAGATGGATTCACTGTAGAAGCTGGAAAAACATATACTGTTACAATCACACACAAATACAAACCAGCATCTGTCAAAGTAAATGCTTCATTTGTTGGTGGTCCTAGAAACCAAACGGAAGTATTGATGGATTCTGCTACAGGATACGTTTCTTACTTATCACTAACAGACACAACTAGTGGCGGAGAGTTAGATAAGAAGTTTATAGATGAAGGATATGTATTACAATCAGATGCTTCAACGACTGTAACACCTACAGTTGATGCTCCAGATCAAGTAATTAACCGTGTTTATGTATACAAGAAAACAGCATATCGAGTTGAGTACTACTTTGAAAATGAAGCAGGTGACTTTGTGATTAACAATGATTGGACAACAGTTTTCCCAATTACGGAACATGGAACTGATGTTTTCTACTCGATAAGTGATGCGCAACAAAAACTTGTCGATAATAGCTTAGATTCAATTTATGAATTAGCTTCAGATCAACCAAGTAAACAATACGTGTTAAAAGTTACTGAGGATGTGCAAACAAATGTAATTAAAGTGAAATATGCATTATCAGAAGTTGAAGCTGAAACTACAGATTATACAGTTCACTTCTGGGAAGATGTAGTTGGTTCAAGTACAGATGCAGATAACTATATTGGAAGTTATACTTCTGAATCACTGTATGCTGATGGTGATGTAATTCAATTAAGTGATATCAATGTAAAATACTTTTTAAGTAAAGATGCAACATATATGTATCAAGCAGCTGATAAACAATCACTAACAATTAGTATTGAAAAAACAGAAGATAACGTATTTAACGTAGTATATGTTAAACGTGCACCTTCAGTTGCGCCAGAAGAACCAAAACAAGACAATAAAAAAGAAGAAGTAAAAGTTCTTCCGTCAATTGCGACAGGTGATACTACAAATGCATTGGCATACTTATCACTACTTCTATTAGCAACTGGTGTCTTTGTAATTACAAAGAGAACTAGAAAAGCGAAATAATATATAGCTTTAGTAAAATACGAGAAACAGAAGGGAAGTAAGCAGCTTCCCTTTTTATGTGTATCGATTGACTAATTTATGAATATATAAAAACAAGCCGAGTTAAGGCTTGTTAGTTATTTACATTATGTTTGTTAATGGTTTGAGCAGTTTCCACTACATTGGTGGTCATGATCATGATGATGATCATGGTCGTGGTGATTACAAGTTGCATTACTTGAAAGTTGTACATTACCAGCGATGTAGTTAGCAATTGCTTGTTCACAACTACCGCTAAATCCAGTGTATACAGTAATTCCAGCAGCTTCATTTGCATCTTTTGCACCATTACCCATACCACCACATAAAAGTGTAGTCACATCATATTCTAAAAGAACATGAACTAGTTCGTGATGTCCTGCACTACCTGCGGATATGATGCGTTGGTTTGTAATTTCATTATCTACTACTGTGTAGATTTTAAATTCTTTTGTTTTTCCAAAATGTTGGAAAACTTGTCCTTTATCATATGGAATAGCAATAACTTCGTTTATTGTTTTGGCTGTATCTTCTGTATTTGTAGCATGTAAACTTTCTACTTTTTTTAACATTTCTACAATTGGTTGAATTTGTGGAATATCAAGATCTTCGATTAATCCTTTATCTACTTGGTGAGCAATACTTGGATCCATTGGTAAACGAGCAATACAATCAACATTAAAGCGCTCTGCAATCTCATCAAGGTGACTATCACCAAAAATGTGATGCTCTTTATTGCATGAATCGCATATAAAGTAACTCATATTTTCTACGATACCCAGTACAGGAATTTGCATCATATTTGCCATGTTTACAACTTTTTCTACAATCATCGAAACAAGTTCTTGCGGACTGGTTACAATGATGATTCCATCTACTGGTAAAGATTGGAATACCGTAAGTGGAACATCTCCTGTTCCTGGAGGCATATCTACAAACATGTAATCTACATCACCCCATTGTACTTCTTGCCAAAATTGTTTGATCATTCCAGCGATAACAGGGCCTCTCCATACAACAGGATCACTTTCGTTTTGCAGCAACATATTCGTAGAGAATAGTTTTACTCCAGTACTTGATGTTGCAGGAAACATCCCACTATCATTTCCATATGCTTTATCCTTGATTCCAAATGCTTTAGGAATGGATGGACCCGTAATATCACCATCAAGTATTGCACTCAGATATCCTTGCTTTTGCATGTTTGCAGCAAGTAGGGAAGTAACAAGTGATTTTCCTACACCACCTTTTCCACTAACAATCCCAATGACTTTTTTGATGTTTGAATTTTTGTTTGGTTCTTCTAAAAAACTTTGTGGTTGTGTTCTATCGTTGCAGTTTTCACTGCATGAACCACAATCGTTATTACAATTACTCATGATGAGTTCCTCCTTTTTTACAACAATGACGGCGTTTGTGTACTTTTGGGCATGGTTCTTGATGGTCAACAATACGTAATGCAGTTGATTCAACCAGGCAAATCGCAATGGTTTTTCTTGCGCGTTGATACATCGCTTGAACAGACGCTCGAGATAGTCCCATTTGGACTGCACATGCTTCTTGGTTTAATCCTTCGTAGTCAATTAGTCGAATAACTTCGTATTCATCCAAAGGTAATAATGTGACCTGCTCGTGTTGAAGATCTGGTTTAAAATCCATACAACGAGGTTTATTACAAATGTTTCGTGTCTTTTTTGGTCTGGGCATACAAATCTCCTCATTATTGTTTTTTTTACAAAGAAAAGTATATGCTCATTTCTGGCATATGTCAAAAACTATTTGCAAATCATGAAGTATATGTGAATAGATAAAAACATGAAGTAATAATTCTTTTTTTACACGAATTTAGGAAAGTGAGCTACTGGATATGAATGGATTATTTTCGGTAGTTATTTGTTTTTTCCTGTGGAAGTGGTTTAGTAAATCATGTATAATGAATGAGAGTCTACGGAGACTGTATATAAAGGAAGGTATTATAGATGTATAATCGAGTTCTATTAAAACTAAGCGGAGAAGCATTATCTGGTAATGGAAATGCTTTTGACCCAAACATCCTTGCACAACTTGCTGAAGAATTGAAGGAAGTTCACGAACAAGGTGTTGATTTAGCAATCGTTGTAGGTGGAGGTAACTTCATTCGTGGTAAACTTGTTGAACAATTAGGTATTGATCGTGTACAAGGTGACTACATGGGAATGCTAGGGACTGTTATAAATGCACTTGCTGTGCAAAATGCTTTGGAACAAATTGGAGTACCAACACGTGTTCAAACTGCAATTGAGATGCAAAAAATTGCAGAACCATTTATTGTAAGAAGAGCCATTCGTCACTTAGAAAAAGGACGTATTGTCATCTTTGGAGCTGGAACAGGTTCACCATATTTCTCAACAGATACAACTGCAGCTTTACGTGCAAGTGAAATTAAAGCAGATGTAATCTTGATGGCAAAAAATGGAGTAGATGGTGTATACGATAGTGACCCAAAAAAGAATCCAGATGCTAAAAAATATGATCACTTATCATACATGGATTTATTAAATCAAGGATTGCAAGTTATGGATACAACTGCAACAAGTATGTGTATGGATAACGATATTGACTTAATCGTATTTAATATGAACGAAAGAGGAAATATATTAAAAGCAATTAAAGGAAATACAATTGGAACTGTAATTAGTAAAGGAGATAAATAAAATGCAAGCAATTTTAGATAATGCAAAAGAAAAAATGGAACGTGCAATGGATGCACTTCACAACAATTTAGTAGAAATTCGTACAGGTAGAGCAAACCCTGCGATGTTGGATCGTGTAGAAGTAGATTACTATGGATCACCAACACCAGTAAACCAAATGGCAAGTATTCAAGTAGTTGAAGGTCGTCAATTATTAATTAAACCATATGACAAAAGTTTAGTTAAAGATATGCTTCAAGCAATTAATGCATGTGATCTTGGATATCCAGTACAAAATGATGGAGATGTATTACGTATTAACATTCCACCATTAACTGAAGATACTCGTAAAGCTTTAGGAAAAGATGCTGCAAAAGTTGGAGAAGAAAGCAAAATTGTAATCCGTAACATTCGTCGTGATGCGAACGATGCTGCAAAAAAAGCTTCTGAACTTACAGAAGATATGAAAAAGGATGCACAAGATCGTATTCAAAAACTTACGGATGAATACGTGAAAAAAATTGATGAAACTGTCAAAACAAAAGTCGATGAAATTATGTCAATTTAATTAACCCACGTAAGTGGGTTTTACTTTATGGAGGCTAACTATGGTAAAACACGTAGCAATGATCATGGATGGAAATGGTCGATGGGCAAAAGCAAAAGGTTTTGAACGAACAAAAGGACATAAAGCTGGTGCTGAAACGATTCGTACCATAGCTTTAGAAGCAAATCGTTTAGGTATTGAGGTACTTACATTATATGCGTTTAGTACAGAAAACTGGAAACGTCCACCAAAAGAAGTAGAATATTTATGTAAACTACCGAAAATGTTTTTTAATAAATATATTAGAGAGTTAAATGAAAAGAATATTAAGGTTATGCATATTGGAGAACTGGAACGATTTCCTAGTGATACAGTAAAAGTAATCTTAGAAGCTGAAAAGCAAACAAAAGATAATACGGGACTGAAGTTGGTCATTGCGATTAATTATGGTTCACGTCGTGAAATCACACTTGCTGCACAAGCGTATGCAAAAGATGTTATTGATGGAAAACAACCATTAGAAATTGATGAAGATACATTTGGCTCTTACATGATGACAAATGGACTTCCTGAAATTGATTTACTTGTGCGCACAAGTGGAGAAAAACGTTTATCTAACTTCTTGATGTGGCAACTTGCGTATGCAGAATTTGTTTTTGTTGATTACGCTTGGCCTGAATTAGATGAGGCACGTTTTGCAAATATCATTGAAGAATTCAATCAACGCAATCGTCGTTTTGGAGGTGTGTAAGAATGGTAAAACGTATCATTACCGCACTAGTGATTATCGCTTGTGTCATCCCGCCGTTACTATATGGTGGAATATTACTTAAGATATTAGTTGGATTGATTGTTTTGGTATCAAGTTTTGAACTTGTATCATTACTACCAAACCGTAAATCCTTAAGTACAGCACTACTAACTATTCTATTTTTATTGAATGGATGTTTGGTTATCATTCCAGAAAAATACTCATTCTTTGTTTTTGCTGTGCTAATTTTTGCATTACTATCAACACCGTTATTTCGTAAACGTGTTCTTACAGAAGATGTCTTTTTCTTGATTGCCATTTCGACAATTACATTTATTCTAGGAAAAGTATTCTTCTATATTTATAGTGCAAGTCACTTATACATTTGGTATATTTTACTAGCGACCTATGGTTGTGATACAGGTGCTTACTTTATTGGAAGTATCTTTGGAAAAACCAAACTGTTACCAGAGATTTCACCAAAGAAAACGGTGGAAGGTGCTGTTGGTGGTTGGGCAACAGGAGCATTACTATCTGCCTTGTTTGCGGTTTTTGTGATTAAGGATATGCCACTGATTTTATTAATTATTGGATCTTTATGGTTGCCAATAGTTAGTCAACTTGGTGATTTATCATTTTCGAATATTAAACGTGACTACAATATAAAAGATTTTTCAAATATCTTTCCAGGACATGGTGGATTTTTGGACCGTATTGATTCATTAATCTTTACATTAGTGGCATTTGCAGTAGTAATGGTGATTGTTTTATGAAAAAAATCATCTTACTTGGGGCAAGTGGATCAATTGGTATGCAAACCATTGATGTAGTACTTGGACATCCTGAAGAATATGAAATTGTCGCGATGTCTATTGGACGCAATATGGATGCACTGGAAAAGATTATTCAACTGTATCCAAAATGTCGAAACTATAGTGTTCTTCAACAAGAAGATGCAAAGGTAATGCAAGAAATTTATCCGGAACTATCATTTACTTGTGAAGATGAAGGACTACTATCTTTACTTGATATACAAGCAGATGTGGTCGTAAATGCCCTTGTTGGATTTGCTGGTTTAAAACCAAGTTTAAAGACGATTGAAAAAGGCATGGTTTTAGCACTAGCCAATAAAGAAAGTCTAGTAACTGGTGGGCCACTAGTTAAAGCAGCACTAAAAAAATACAATGGAACAATGTTGCCAATTGATAGTGAACACTCTGCAATTTTTCAATGTTTACAAGGAAATAAACATAGCGAAATTAAGCGCTTGATTGTAAGTGCAAGTGGTGGGAGTTTTCGTGATAAAACACGAGAGGAACTTGTTAATGTAACTGTCAAAGATGCTTTAAATCATCCAAATTGGTCGATGGGAAAACGCATTACAATTGATAGTGCAACAATGATGAATAAGGGGTTTGAAGTGATTGAAGCATATTACCTGTTCGATGTTGATTTTGATCATATTGATGTCATTATCAATAAGGAAAGTATTGTGCACTCACTTGTTGAGTATGTAGATCACTCCGTGATTGCACAACTAGGAACAGCGGATATGCGAATTCCAATTCAATATGCACTTAGTTATCCAGATCGTTTATCTTTAAAACAAAGCGAACCGCTTGATTTAGTGAAAGTAGGAATGTTACACTTTCAAGCGATGGATTTCCATCGCTTCCCATTACTCGAACTAGCCTATAAAGCAGGACGACGTGGTGGAAATAGTGGTGCAATCCTAAATGCTGCAGATGAAGTTGCAGTACAGTTATTTTTAGAAGAAAAAATCTCATTCTTACAAATTGAAGAATGTATTACAAAAGCCTATGAACAAATACAGTTTATTGAAAATCCTACATATGAGGATTTACTAGCGACTGATTTACAAACACGTGCTTTTGTAAGTGAACTTGGAGGGAATTAAATGGATACGATTATTGCCATTTTAAGTTTTGTAATTTTATTAAGTGTGATTGTTTTTGTTCACGAATTAGGACATTTTCTTACAGCCAAAGCGTTTGGTGTATACTGTGGGGAATTCTCGATTGGGATGGGACCTGTTCTGTTTAAAAAACAAGTAGGGGAAACACAATATTCCATTCGTGCTCTACCAATTGGTGGATTTGTGTCAATGGCTGGAGAAGCTGACGATACAAAAGCGGATGAAAACGTTCCATTTGAAAGAACGATTAATGGGATAAAAACCTACCAACAAGTAATTGTTATGCTAGCTGGAATTATTATGAATGTAATTTTAGCTTGGGTCGTATTTGTTGGTATTAATATGGCAGTCGGACAACGTGTAGAAGCACAACCTGCCATTATCAACGAAGTTGTCAGCGATAGTATTGCTAGCGAAGCTGGCTTTGAAGTTGGTGATAAAGTCACAAGAATTGAAGATACAGAAAATAATGTTTATGACATTACTACTGCCAGTGAAATGGTGAGTGTTGTAAATACATTTGAAGGTGAATTAACGTTTACAGTAGAACGCGATGGAAAAACATTGCAATTGTCAGCTACACCAATTCTTGATACAGAAAGTGATTCCAAACGCATTGGTGTTGCTTTTGCGCCAGGAAAGGTAATTAAAAATTCACCAATGGATGCAATTGGTTATGGTACACAAGATCTAAAAGAAGCAAGTACAGCTGTATTTGATGGGCTTGCAAACTTATTGCATGGAAAAAACCTTACGCAATTAAGCGGACCTGTAGGTATCTTTAAAATTAGTGCACAAGCGGCACAATCAGGAATCCTAGTATTCTTACGTTTACTTGCTTTATTCTCAGTGAATATCGGAATTATGAATGCACTACCAATTCCTGCGCTTGATGGAGGACGTGTAATTATAGTTCTTGCAGAACGACTATTTGGTCGTAAGTTAAATGAGAAGGTAATGAACGGTTTAATCCTTGGAGGATTTGCAGTTTTAGTTGGATTGATGTTGTTTGCAACATACAACGATATCTTACGAATGTTCTAGGAGTGTGATTACACCAAGGTAACTTGGGGTAACAAGAAAAATTGAATTACAATATATTGGGGTAATTTCTACATCAAACTACCTAAGAGGACCGACTTGTGTGTTGGTCTTTTTAATTTTCGTGAAATATATACGAAATGTACTATCTTTGGTAATGACATATAACTTGCGGTTTCTAAATCGTTCCAAGCCATGAAAAACAGATGAGTTGTGTTAGATTAGGTATAACTAGAGTGTTTATGGAATATGATAAATTCCGATATTTTTATCGGAGAGCAGTAATGTAGTTATCTAATATAGTGAATAGTCACTAGCATAGGGCTATTTTTATTTCGTTAGAAAATGTTATAATTAGTGATGCAAATAGTAATTTAAAGGTTAAGAAGTGATTTGATATGAAATTTAAAAATGAAATCGTAATTACATTAATAATAACTATGTTAGTATTATTTTTAAGATTTATAAATGTATTCCAAATTGAAAATGGTTTAGGAAATCCTTTTCTAATTATTTCAATGATAATATGTTTCAGTTTTGTTACAATATTTATTCAGAAAAATATTGATAGAAATTATAAGGAAAATAAAGTTTATTATCAAAATTTAGATATATTAAAATATATATCTGCAATTCTAATAATGATACTACATTTACGACCATTCCTTAATTTTTCTGATCAATTAGATTTGACGTTTAATAATATTATTACAAGAATATGCGTTCCTATTTTTTTCATAGTAACTGGTTATTTTGTTGCGAAGAAACAAAATAACAATGAAAATTATATTACTGATTATGTAAAGAGAACAATACCTTTATATTTGGTTTGGAGTTTATTATATTTACCAATATTAATAGGTACAATTCTTCAAAATTTACCAATTATGAGTGAATATTTATCAAAGATTAACATTGCTTTACCCTTGTTAATTATTTTATCGATGTTGTTATTGCCAGTTGTAATACTAATTGCTTTATGTTATACAGGGATTTATTATCATTTGTGGTATTTCCCTGCAATCATATTTTCATTATTGGTATTAAAGAAATGGACGAAAAAATTCAATATAAAATATTTGTTAGCAATTTCTTTTATATTACTATTGTTTGGAGCTACAGAAACTTATTATGGTGTTTTACCAGTATCAATAAAAGACGTATTGTCTTATTATTATAATATCTTCTTTACTACTAGAAACTTTTTGTTTTTCGGACTTTTCTATGTAGTGTTAGGTTATTTTGTAGGAACAAAAGAAAAAGCATATTCAAAGTATTGTTTTACTAAATTAATTATTTCATTTTTCTTATTAGTTTTCGAAGCTATATTATTACATGACACAAATAGGCTTAATAGTAATATTTTACTATCGTGTGTACCCTTAACTTATTATTTATTTATTTCAGTTATTTATATTACAAATAAGATCAAATTAAAATTTCAATTTGGTAATTTATCAAAGTATTATTATTTACTACATCCAATGGTAATTTTTATTATGTCTTTATTAATCAAAGATATAGGCAATTACCCTTATTTGAATATTTTTATGGTGCTATTAATTACACATATTATTTCAATTCTAATTATCAAATTAAAGAAGAAAAATAAAAAGTTAATTATTTAACAAGTTACAATTTGTATTAGAGGGTAATGTATAATATAAAAGAATATTTTGGAAAAACGTGTCAAAAAGCTATTTATAGATTTTCTGTTATATCTTCCTGATAATATTCGAAGTGCGTAACCACATTCCTTTTTTTACTGAATTGAGTCATAGGGCTACAAATAAAGGTAAAATAGGAGTACAATAGTAGAGTTAGAGGCGGTGAATTTAATGATTAATGAAAGAATTCGCGCATTGCGTGAAAAAATGAAGGAACATAATATCGATTATTATTACATTCCTACCAATGATTACCACAACAGTGAATATGTAGGTGCACATTTTCAAGAACGTTACTACATGAGTGGTTTTAGTGGGTCTATGGGAACAATGATCGTCGGTAAAGAAAAGAGTTATTTATGGGCAGATGGACGTTACTACGTGCAAGCTGAACAAGAAATTAAAGGAAGTGAAATAATCTTCAAACGCTTAGGAAGTGATGGCGTGGAAACACCCTTACAATTTTTAAGTATGAACACACCTGAAAAGGGAGTTATCGGTTTTGATGGAAAAACCGCTGCTGCTTTTGAAGGGTTAATGATGGAACGCATTGTTAACAACAAGAGTGGTAGTTTAGTTAGTGGATATGATTTAGTTGGTCAAATTTGGCAAGATCGTCCTGCACTACCAACAGCAAAAGCATTTATCTTGAATGAAAGCTATAGTGGTGAAAGTACACAAAGTAAGTTAGAAAGAATTCGGAAGGTGATGAAACAACATGAAGCAAATGTACATGTTGTCAATTCATTAGATGATATTGCATGGATTTTAAATATCCGTGGAGCTGATATTCCAGCAACACCAGTTGTTTTAAGTTACTTAATGATTGAACAAGCAGAATGTCGTTATTATGTTGATGAAGCTAAACTGAGTGATGAATTGAAAGCATACTTTATTAAAAACAATATTACTGTACATCCATATGATGCAATTTACAAAGATGTAACATATGTAAAACAAACAGTTATGATGGATCCAGAAATTATGAATTATACATTGTATAATGCGATTAAGAAAAGTACGACAACAGTTGAAATGGCAAATCCATCTATTTTGATGAAAGCATTAAAAAATGAAACAGAAATAGAAAATTTACGAATTGCACACATTAAAGATGGTGTTGCAATGACGAAATTCATGTATTGGTTAAAAACAAATATTGGAAAAATCGAGATGGATGAGGTTTCTGTTGCAGATAAGTTACTAACTTTCAGAGAGCAACAAGAACAGTTTATCGAAGTTAGTTTTGATACCATTTCAGCATATAATGCAAATGCTGCGATGATGCACTATCACGCACAAAAAGAGACATGTGCTACTTTGCAGCCTGAAGGATTATTGCTCGTTGATTCTGGTGGTCAATATATGAATGGGACAACAGATATTACACGTACATTTGCATTAGGTGAAGTACATCCTGTTTGGAAAACACACTTTACACAAACACTGATGGGAATGGCACAACTTTCTCGTCAAAAATTCTTAAGTGGATGTACAGGAATCAACTTAGATATTCTTGCACGTCAATACTTGTGGAACAGCAATATTGATTATCGTTCTGGAACTGGACATGGAGTAGGGTTTTTATTAGGTGTTCATGAAGGTCCACACGGAATCCGTTGGCGTAAAGCGATGAATCGTAAGGAAGATACACCATTGATGGAAGGCATGGTTGTTACTGATGAACCTGGTGTATATGAAGAAGGAAGTCATGGAATTCGTATTGAAAATGAGTTGATTGTAAAAAAAGATGTTGTAAATGAATATGGACAATTTTTAGCATTTGAAACTATTACATTTGTACCAATTGATTTAGATGCTATTGATTTTGAAACACTTGATGAAGCAACACGAATTTGGTTAAATGAATACCATAAAGAAGTTTATGCAAAAATTCATCCATATCTAAATGATGAAGAAGTTGCATGGCTAAAAGAATATACAAAAGAGATATAGGAGATATTTATGTACAAGAAAAATGCATGGGAAAAATATGATGGAAATTTCAAAGAGATTTTCGATTTCAATGATGGATATAAAACATTCATCTCAAACAATAAGACAGAACGTCTTTGTGTAGCAGATGCTGTTGCAATGGCAAAAGCTGCAGGATACCAAGATTTAGAGACTTTAATTGCAAAGCAAACACCATTAAAAGCTGGTGATAAAGTTTTTGCAACAAATAAAGATAAAAATATTTATTTATTTGTTATGGGTGAAAAGCCACTAGATGCAGGAATGCGTATATTAGGAGCACATATTGATTCACCACGTTTAGACTTAAAACAAAATCCATTGTATGAAGCAAATGACTTTGCTTTACTTGATACACACTACTATGGTGGAGTAAAAAAATACCAATGGGTAACTTTACCATTAGCAATCCATGGTGTTGTAATGAAAAAAGATGGAACACGCATTGATGTAAGTATTGGTGATGATGATAACGATCCAATTGTTGGTATTGGTGATTTACTTGTTCACCTGGCTGGTGAGCAATTGCAAAAACAAGCAAGCGTTGTAATTGAAGGTGAAAACTTAGATGTTACAGTGGGAAGTATTCCTGTAAAAGGGGAAGAAAAAGATGCTGTAAAGAAAAACATTTTAGCATTACTTAACGAAAAATATGCAATGGAAGAAGAAGACTTCATCTCAGCTGAACTTGAAGTAGTTCCTGCAGGTAAAGCAAGAGACTATGGTCTTGATCGTTCTATGGTGATGGGATATGGACATGATGACCGTGTATGTGCATATACTTCTTTAAAAGCGATTTTAGATAGTGAAGTTAACACGTATACTGCTTGTTGTACACTTGTTGATAAAGAGGAAGTAGGTAGTATTGGAGCAACAGGAGCACAATCAAAATTCTTTGAAAACATCGTTGCAGAAATGTGTGCACTTCAAGGAATTGACACAAACTTAGGTACACGTCGTGCATTCACAAACTCAAAAATGTTATCTAGTGATGTAAGTGCCGGTTTTGATCCATTATTTGCTTCTGTAAATGAACCAAAAAACGCTGCATACCTTGGAAACGGTGTGGTATTCAACAAATACACAGGAGCACGCGGAAAAAGTGGATGTAATGATGCAAGTGCAGAATATATGGCAGAATTACGTCAAGCAATGGATGCAAATGATATAAACTTCCAAACAGCTGAACTTGGAAAAGTTGACCAAGGTGGTGGGGGAACAATCGCCTACATTCTTGGAAACTACAACATGGAAGTAATTGACTGTGGAGTCCCTGTATTAAATATGCATGCACCTTGGGAAGTTGTTTCTAAAGTTGATGTATATGAAGCATATAAAGCATACAAAGTTTTCTTAAAAAATCTATAAGATAGAAAAACGCACAAGTCAGTAATGATATGACCTGTGCGTTATTTTTTTAGTTTTACATATAAAAGACGATAGCGATGATATGTGCAATCGATGCAAGTCCAATAAATACATGCCATATCGCATGTGCATATGCATATTTTCTTGAATAGAAGTATGCACCAACAGAGTACAAAACGCCGCCAATCACAATCCATAATAGGAATGTTGTATTTGCTGCTTCCAAAAGAACAGGAAGAAATAAAATCACACTCCAACCCATCACTAAATAAATAGCTAAAGATAAACGAGGTAAGCTTTTAGGGGAAAGACTTTTATATAAGATTCCAATAAGGACCATCGTCCATTGAATGATGAGAATTAGAATTCCTTGCCAACCTTGAATAACACATAAGGCTACTGGTGTATAACTTCCAGCGATTGCTAGATATATGCAAATATGATCTAATACACGAAATACCACTTTATGTGGACTATCAAATGCCATCGTATGATACAAGGTCGAAGATAGAAACATCAAAAACAAACATATCATAAATACACTAACACCAACTGCGCGTGTTAAACCACCTAGTTGATAAGAATGAATTGCCCCAAATGGGATAAAACAAAGCATCAAAAATGCCATGATACCGTGTGAAGTTGCATTGAATACTTCTTCACCAAAACTAAGTTTTAGCATATCTTTTAATCCGTTTTTTGCCATAGTGGATAACCTCCTTCGTATAGTTTTTTATTGTAAGGTGTTTTATTTAAAAGGTCAATGATTTTTCTTTGATATTCAAAGTAAATGTGAAAATTGTATGCAAATGAGCGGAAAATCAAGTGAAGAAATTCACAAAATAAAGAAGATGCAATAAATCATAAAATAACCAATAGAAATCACGAAAAAAAGCCGTTTTTTATATCCGGATATACTATGGGTTATGCTATAATAATAAACAGTGAAGTGGGAGGATTTCTATGTTTCTTAAAAGAATTGAGTTACAAGGCTTTAAGTCATTTGCAGATAAAACCATCATAGACTTTGAAGATGAAGTAACCGGAATCGTAGGTCCTAACGGTTGTGGTAAGAGTAATGTAAATGATGCCATACGTTGGGTACTTGGGGAACAAAGTGCCAAATCATTAAGAGGGCAGAGCATGAGCGATGTCATTTTTAGTGGTTCTGAAGGTAGAAAAGCTGTAAATATGGCGGAAGTAACCTTGGTATTTGACAACAGCAAAAAGCATTTTGATATTGAATTTGATGAAGTAAGCATCACACGTCGTTTATTTAGAAATAGTGGTGAAGCTGAATATATGATTAACAACACACCATGTCGTTTAAAAGATGTAACAAACATGGTTATGGATAGTGGGCTTGGGCGCGATTCGTTATCGGTAATTTCACAAGGTAACATTCATGAAATTGTGGATGTAAAACCAGAAGAAAGAAGACCGTTATTTGAAGAAGCAGCAGGAGTTGCTAAATACAAGAAACGTAAACACGAGAGTTTAAATAAACTAAATCGTACGCAAGAAAACTTATTACGTGTAGAAGATATTGTTGGTGAACTAGAAACGCGTGTAAATCCATTAAAACGCCAAGCAAAAAAAGCAGAACGTTATTTACAAATGAAACAAGAACTCGAAACTATCGAGGTTAGTGTTATTGTGGATGAGGTACAACAATATACAAAGAAAATTGAGGATTTAAAAAATAAAGCTTTTGATTATGAAAGTCAAAAAGCGATTGCAGAAACAACGATTCAAGTAGAAGATCAAAAAAATCAAAGTGATCGTGAAGAAATTTCAAGTTTAGATAGAGAAACACATAAACTACAATCAGAGTTTGTGGAAGTAGTTAACGAGATTTCAGCACTTGATTCAAGAAAAACAGAATTAGATGAAAAACGTAAATATGCACTTGATTCACAAGATGCAAAAGCACGTGCTATCGAATTGAAAAGTATGCTTGAAGAAGCAAAATACGAATACGAAGATAGAGATCAACGGGTTTCTTCCTTACAAACAGATATTGAACTTGCAAGTAAGAACTACGATCAAGTCGAATCAAATTTCTCTAAATTAGCTGAGGAAAATAGTCATCTAACACAGATGATTAACCGACTTTCAAATCGTAAAGATGTATTGACCAACTTATTGAAATCTCCATTTAACCACCAACAAGGGGTAAAAACGATCATTGATCAAAAAGATAGTTTCTATGGAATTCATGGAGTTGTATCACAATTGTTGCAACCACAAGAAGGCTATGAAGAAGCTGTTTCTAGTGCTCTAGGTGGTGCATTATTCCATATTGTGAGTGAAGATGAAGACAGTGCTCGTAATGCGATTTCCTTTTTGAAGAAAAATCGTAGTGGTCGTGCTACGTTCTTACCTACAAGCGTATTAAAACCTCGTGGGGTAAACACAGATGATTTAATTGTTGCGGATCATGCAACTGGATATTTAGGTGTTGCAAGTGATTTGGTTGCATATGATGATAAGTTTGAAATCTTAGCATCTTCATTATTAGGAAATGTACTTGTCACTGAGAAGTTGGTTCAAGCAAATGAACTTGCTCGTTTATTAAAATTCCGCTACAAAATTGTGACGATGGATGGAGAAGTTGTCCACAAAGGTGGTTCGATGACTGGTGGTAAGGTAAAAAATGATTATTCACCATTAACCATCAAAAAAGAGTTGAGTACTGTAGAACACCAACTACAAGAACATAGTGATAAAAGTGCGGATGTGAAAGTAAAACTTAATGAACTACAGCATCACTTAGAAGCATTAAAAGATAAAAAAGTGGAATTACAGATGTCACTAGCAAGATTGCAACCTGTTCTTGATGTAAAGAAAAGTAAATATGAAAAGTTACTTGATGAATTCAAAGAACTTGATGTTGAATTTGATGATGTGGAATTAGATAGTACAAATGACAATGACATTGTTGTACAAATGTCAAAAGCACACTCGAAGAAAGATGAAATTGAAGCGAGCTTAAATAACAAGCGTGAACGTCGTTACACATTAGGTAAAAATGTTGAGAAACGTGATGCGCGAATTCGTGACATTCGTCGTGACTTATCTGTACTTGAAAAAGTTAACCATGAAGCAGAAATGGATATGGTAAAAACAGAAACGCATTTAGAAAATGTATTACAACGTTTATCAAGTATTTACCAAATGACATATGAGCATGCAGTTACAATTAAACAAGACCAAGAAGACTTAAACAAAGCAAGAGAAGATGTATTACGTTTACGTCAAGAAATTGCAAAACTTGGAAATGTAAACTTAGATGCACCTGCTGAATATGAAGAAGTACGTGAACGTTATGAACTTCTTGTCTCACAAAAAGAAGAACTAGAACTTGCAAAAGCAAAAATTCTAGAAGCAATTGATGAGATGGATGAAGTCATGAGTAAACAATTTATGGAAATGTTTGAAAAAATCAATTCGGAATTACATGAAACATTTAGAGCAATGTTTGGTGGTGGAAAAGCAAGATTGTATTTAACTGACCCAGATAATGTTTTAGAAAGTGGAATTGAAATTGAAGTCCAACCTCCAGGAAAGAAAGTTGACAACATGCGTGCACTTTCAGGGGGAGAAAAAGCATTACTTGCCATGTCTGTATTATTTGCGATTCTACGTGCAAGAACGATACCATTATGTATCTTTGATGAGGTAGAAGCGGCACTTGACCAAGCAAATGTAGAGAGATTTGCACGATATGTTTCAAATTATCGTGGCGATTCACAATTTATTATTGTTACACACCGTCCGGGAACGATGGCACAATGTGATCAACTGTATGGAGTAACCATGCAAAAAGATGGAGTAAGTAAATTCTTGAAAGTTCGCTTAAAAGATGCGATGGGATATGTTCAAGAAGATAGTATGAACCAAGAAGGAGTTGTTGCTTAATGGGATTTTTAGATAAACTGAGAAAGAAATTCGCAAATGAACAACAAGATGTAGAAAGCACTGAAACAGTTGAAAATGAAGTTGAACCTGTTGAAGATACAACTACAGCTGATAAAGAAGTAATTGAACAAGAAGTTGTTCAAACACAAAGTGAAGAACAACAAGAGTCAGTTGTTCCTGAAATTGTTCAAAGTGATCGCAGTGATGCCAATCGTTATCTTAGTGGGTTAAGTAAAACAAAGGTATCCTTTACACAAAAACTTAAAAACTTAGCAAGAGGATTTAAAGGTGTAGATAGTGATTTCTTAGAAGAGTTGATGATTGTACTACTTGAAGCAGATTTAGGAATCGATACTGCTGAAAAACTGATTAAGCAAGTAGAAAAACGCTCTGATAAAGAAAAAGCAACGACAATGAAAGAAGTGAATGATATATTGTTTGAAGAAATGCAAACTTTATACAATTCATTTGAAGATGCACCATTTATTGAGAATGCTGATGGTCCAACTGTAATTTTGATGGTTGGAGTAAATGGAAGTGGAAAAACCACAACAACAGCTAAACTGGCAAATATGTTTAAAGAAGATGGTAAATCAGTTATGGTAACAGCAGCTGATACCTTCCGTGCTGGTGCTGTTGACCAGTTAAAGCGTTGGGCTGACCGTATTGGTGTGGATTGTGTAGAAGGTAGAGCACAAGCAGATCCAGCAAGTGTTATCGTTGATGGAGCGCGTTTTGCCAAAGAACACAACAATGATATCATGATTGCAGATACAGCAGGTCGACTTCAAAACAAAGTAAACTTGATGAATGAATTGAAGAAAATTCATAAGGTGATTGATAAAGAAATTCCAGGACAACCAGCAGCTGTTTGGTTAGTTATTGATGCAACTACTGGTCAAAATGGAATTAGCCAAGCAAAAGAGTTTATGGGAGCAACTAATGTAACCGGAGTTATTCTAACAAAGTTAGATGGAAGTGCGAAAGGTGGTATTGTGCTTGCAATACGTAATATGCTTGGACTACCAGTGAAATATGTTGGACTTGGAGAGGGTGTAGATGATCTTCGCCCATTTGATATCGATACATTCTTATACGGTATTATGGGAGATATTGATGCGTAAGTCATTTGATGACATAAATACCTATTTGGATTTTTATGAAGATTTATTAACGGATAAACAAAGAGAGATTATGAATGAGTATTATCGTGAGGATTATTCACTAGCTGAGATTGCTGAAAATCGGGGGATTTCTCGTAGTGCAGTAAGCGATAATATCAAACGGGTTACGAAGATTCTTGAGGATTATGAAAAGAAACTTCATTTATTAAAGAAATTCCAGGTTCGCCAAACCTTATACGAAAAGTTGGCTGACGAGCATGCGAATATAAAAGAAATACAAAAGAAATTGAAAGAAAGTGAGATTGAGAATTATGAGTAAGATTATTGCAGTAAACGCAGGGAGTTCTTCATTAAAATTTCAACTTTATGAAATGCCAAGTGAAGAGGTACTAACAAGCGGAATTGTAGAACGTATCGGATTTGATGATGCGATTTTTACAATCAAAGTAAACGGAGAAAAAGTAAGTACAGTACAACCAGTTAAGGATCACACGGTTGCAGTAAACTTATTGTTAGCGGCTTTGATTGACCACAAAATCATTGGAAGTTTTGAAGAAATCGTAGCAGCAGGACACCGTGTAGTACATGGTGGGGAATACTTTGACAAATCTGTGTTAGTTGATGACAGTGTTGTTGAAAAAGTAGATCAATTATCAGAATTAGCACCACTACATAACCCTGGAGCACTTGTTGGATACCGTGCATTTGCGAAAAGTTTAGATCACGCAAAACACGTGTTTGTATTTGATACAGCATTCCACCAAACAATGAGTCCAGACCACTTTATTTATGCGCTTCCTTACGAATGGTACACAGACTATAAAGTACGTAAATATGGAATGCACGGAACAAGTCACTTATATGTAAGTCAACGTTGTATTGAATTGCTTGAAAAACCAGCAGAAGATACAAAAATTATTACATTACACTTAGGTGGTGGATGTTCAATCACTGCAGTTGATGGTGGTAAATCAGTAAATACATCTATGGGATTCACACCACTTGCAGGAGTTATGATGGGAACTCGTTGTGGAGATATTGACCCAGCAATTCCTTTATACATGCAAGAAAAACTTGGTGTAAGTGCTGGTGAAATGGACACAATTTTAAATAAAAAATCAGGAATGTTAGGAGTTTCAGGAATTTCTAGTGATTCACGTGATATTGAAGCAGCAGTTGCTAAAGGTGATGAAAGAGCCATCATTACGGAAAAAATCTTCACAAACCGTATTGTGGAAACCGTAGGTTCATACTACATGCAAATGGGTGGATGTGATGCAATTGTCTTTACAGCTGGAGTTGGAGAAAACTCAAAAGACACACGCCAAGCAATCATGAATGCACTTGAACCAACATTAGGAACAATTTGTGATGATGCAGCAAATGATGTTCGTGCGAAAGAAACATTATTAACTACTGCAGATGCAAAAACAAAAGTGTACTTAATTCCAACAAACGAAGAAGTTGTAATTGCTCGTGATACTTACGCATTAACTGAAAAATAATGTTAGATATATTAAACGAAGTTAAAGATTTTGAAATCATCACGATTTATCGTCATACAGGTGCTGATGCAGATGCATTAGGTAGCCAGTTTGGGATGAAGTATTTCTTAGAATCCAATTGCCCAGATAAAAAGATTTATGCTTTAGGTGATGATGTAGGAAGTGCAGCAGATATGTTTCCAACACGCGATCAATTAGATGATATATCTATTGCGAAGTCTTGTGCAATCATCCTTGATACAGGAAATACGGAACGTATTGATGACCAACGCTATAAAATGGCAAAGAAAGTGATTAAAATTGATCACCATATCGAAGTTGATGCATATGGAGATGTTTCATATGTTGATACGAAAGCAGCAGCAGCATGTGAAATACTTGCACTTATGTTTGAAAACAGTAAAAAAGTAGTATCAACTGCTTGTGCTAGAGCTTTATATATTGGTCTACTTGCTGATTCGATCAATTTTACAACAACTTCTACAACAGCAAGAACTTTACAAGCAGCAGCATATTTAGTGTCTTGTGGTTTAGATGTAAATAAAATTAGTCAAGAACGTATGGGAATGTCAGAAAATGACTTCTTCTACATCAATGAGATTCGTTCCAGTGTCACAGTTGATAGACATGTTGCATATGCGATTATGGATGCAAGTACATATGAAAAATATGGCTTGGATTATAATCTAGCAAAAGAAAAAGTATTTGCGATGGCAAATGTAAAAGAATTTGAAATCTATTGTTTATTTACAGAAGATAAAAGTTATGGTGAAGGTTACTACAATGGTTCATTACGTAGTAAAAATGTTGCCATTAATGAAATTGCTAATGACTATGGTGGGGGTGGACATGCCAACGCCTGCGGTGTAAAAAAACTAACAAAAGAAGATATTTCACGCTTAGTGAATGATCTAGCAAATCTTCTATAATATGAATACCCTACAACATGTGCTGTGGGGTATTTTTATAGGAATTGCTAAGTGAGTATGCTATGATTATTTCTATAAGGAGACATGCAAAATGAAATATACAAAAACAAGTAGTACAGCTTTTCCTTTAGTTGAAATTCAACTACAAGCAAATGAAGTGGTTCGCATTGAGCGAGGTGCGATGGCATATCATAATGGAAAAGTGAATTTAGAAGGAAAGATGAATTCGAATGGTTCAACGGGTATTGGTGGTTTATTAAAAGCCGTTGGACGTAGCGTTGTAAGTGGGGAAAGTATGTTTATTACAACGGTCACTGGACTTGCTGATGATGCAAAAATTGGGATTGCACCAAATGCACCTGGTGAGATTCGTGAAATTCAAGTAAGTGGACAAAATCAATGGAGACTAAATGACTCGGCATTCTTTGCTTGTGATGAAGGTGTTTCTTACGATATGGAACGTCAAAGCTTTGGTAAGGCAGTCTTTGGTCGTACTGGTGGATTCTTTGTTATGACTACAAAAGGGGAAGGATCTATGTTGATTTCTTCATATGGAGATATCCTAGAATTTGAACTTGATGGAACACAACCATTTGTTGTAGATAACTCACATGTTGTTGCTTGGAATACATCATTAAATTATGAAATTAAAGTTGCTTCTGGAACATTTGGATTTAAAAGTGGAGAAGGGCTTGTCAACGAGTTTAGCGGTGTAGGAAAAGTACTTGTTCAAACACGTAATATCGAAGCATTAGCATCTATTATTGATCCATATATTGTAAAAGGAAACTAATAAAAAGTAGGCGACTGAATTACTTCAATCGCCCCTTATCAAACCGTACGTACGCTACTAACGTATACGGCTTTCCAACATGTTTCGACAGTTTA
>NZ_SODD01000012.1 GCF_004365815.1 Breznakia blatticola | reverse complement strand
GCAACCTTATTTCCAGAACACTTCTTATCTTAGATTAGAAGAACAATACAATCAAGTTGGAAAAGCCAACTGATTACACTACATATTATACGAGGAGAACGTACCTTCAAAAAAGTTGGGTAAGTTCTATTTTATTTTTTTAGGCATTGTAAATCAATTGAAACACATAGAATATTTATACTTGAAAAGTCATGAAAAATTAAGTAGATCATACTTATTATTAAACTCTTTTAGAATAGTTCGATCATTAATAAAAAAAAGCCCACCTAAGTGAGCTTTCTAAAATTATTTGCTTAATTCAGCGAAGTATTTAATTGTTCTTACCATTTGGCTAGTGTAAGAGTTTTCATTGTCATACCAAGCAACTGTTTGAACTTGTGTAGTTCCGTTATCCATTGGGATAACCATTGTTTGTGTAGCATCGAAGATTGATCCGAAAGTAGATCCTACGATGTCTGAAGATACAAGTTGGTCTTCAGTGTATCCGAATGAATCGTTAGCTGCTGCTTTCATAGCTGCGTTGATTGAATCAACTGTAACGTCTCCATCAACTACTGATACTAAGATTGTACTTGATCCAGTTGGAACTGGAACACGTTGTGCAGAACCGATTAATTTTCCGTTTAATTCAGGAATTACTAATCCGATTGCTTTTGCAGCTCCTGTTGAGTTAGGAACAATGTTTACTGCTGCTGCACGAGCACGACGTAAGTCACCTTTACGGTGAGGTCCATCTAATAACATTTGGTCTCCAGTGTAAGCGTGAATTGTTGACATAATTCCAGCTTTAATTGGAGCAAGTTTGTTTAATGTGTCTGCCATTGGAGCAAGACAGTTAGTTGTACATGAAGCAGCTGAGATAATTGTGTCGTCTGCTTTTAATACACCTTCGTTAACTCCGAATACTACTGTTGGTAAGTCGTTTCCAGCTGGTGCTGAAATAACAACTTTTTTAGCTCCTGCAGTAATGTGAGCTTCTGCTTTAGCTTTTGAAGTGTAGAATCCAGTACATTCTAATACTACGTCTACATCTAAATCACCCCAAGGTAATTTTGAAGCGTCAGCTTCTGCGTAAATTTTAATTTCTTTTCCGTCAACTGTGATTGAACCTTCACCAGCTTCTACTTTGCTAGCTAATGCGTAAGTTCCTTGAGCTGAGTCATATTTTAATAAATGCGCTAACATTTTAGGATCTGTTAAATCGTTAATTGCTACGACTTCATATCCTTCTGCACCAAACATTTGTCTGAATGCTAGACGTCCAATACGTCCAAAACCATTAATTGCAACTTTTACTGCCATGTTAAAAGTCCTCCTTCGTTTTACCTACTCATTATATGATTATCAAATGTTAATGTCAATTAACATCACCCGAAAAATCAAACTTTTGTGAAAATATTAACTTTTACGTAATCATGCATGGAATAAAGGTTTCTAAAACAACACATCCTATATTTATCATAGACAAATATAGCTTCAATGGTGAATCAATCCATACCCATTTATTTTTTATTCTCGTTCAGTTTATCTAAATCATTAGGAGATCTAGATATAGAATTTGTACATATGAAAAAAATTGATGATGTATCTATCAAAGCAACAAAAAAATGAATCAAATCATTCCTTTATTATGTATACTAGTAAAACAATTGTACATGCTAACGAGAGAACTGTTATAACAAACATACCTATTGCTACTACGCGGTTTAATTACGCAAGATATATCTTACACTTAATTCATATATGCAAGACATAATGGTATCAATAAATGACCAAATAATCGACATCATACACACTATAATACAAGTAAAAACTAGCAAATGCATTATGGCACACTTGCTAGTTTTATAGTTACGATTATTTAAATAATTTGTTTGTGTCTTCTGCTGCAATATCTGGAACACGACGAATTTCTAATTCTACTCCAAGATCTTGTAGTTTTTTGAATGCTGCAACATCTGCATCATCAACAGCTACTGTAGTCGCAACTTGACGTTTTCCATCAGCCATGTGCATGTTTCCAATGTTTACTTTTTTAATTGGAACTCCACCTTCCACTAGACGTAATACATCTTGAGGTGTTTCACAAATGATAGCGATTTTTTGTGCATCACTTGCACGGTCGATAATATCGATCGTTTTTTGAATTGTAAAGTAACGAGTTTGTGCATAAGCAGGTGCTGCCATGTTCATCAATCCTTGACGGAATTCATCTCCAGCTACTTCATCATTTGCAACAAGTAATAAGTTAGCTCCTACTACTCCGGCCCATTGTGTTGCTACTTGACCGTGAATCAAACGGTTGTCGATTCTTGTTAATACTATATTTGGCATTTATATTTCCTCCTTGGTAGTTCTCTATCCTATATTATATCTACTACCCTACCTTTTTAGTATACTCTAGTTATTGAAATTTGCACTTTTTTTACACAAATTTGCGACAATATTTTTAAAAAACTGCCAAGCATTATACGCGAGGCAGTTTATGTATGAATATCATACGTTTATATTCCAGAGAGAGTTATACAGTTCAAAGCCTTTAATTACTCAGTTGGGTATTCGTACCATTCAACAAGTGGTGTATATCCACCTGGAAGAGGGTTACCGTTTTCGTCTTGAGCTTGTGAGTTACCAGCAAGTACTCCAAACATTGTTCCAACAATACCTACTACGATAAGAAGCATGATACATTTTGTTGGAGTCCAACCTTTTTTAATTAAGAAGTAAAGACCGATTGTAATAGCTAATGGTAAGATTTTTGGTAAGATACCATTTAATAAAGATTGTACGTTGATTGCTGGGTCAGAAATAATGATACGTACTTCTGTTCCACCGTATGCAGCAATTAATGAACCTACTACGAAGATCCCTAAAATTGAAGCAGCACGAGTGAATTCTTTTGCATTACTAGTAATTGTAGAAACAGCTTTTGTTCCTAAGTTGTAAGACCAGTTCATTAACCAAATACGAATTGCAAATTGCACTGCGTTAAAGATTAATAAGAATAATACTGCCCCTAAGATAGATCCATCAAGAGCTAAGTTACCACAAATACCTGCAGTAATAGGAACTAGAGTATACCAGAATAATGCATCCCCGATACCACCTAGTGGTCCAGCTGCAGCAATACGTACTGAACGAATTGTTTGAATATCAGTTTTTTGTTGCTCCATTGAAAGCACGATTCCCATAACGAATGTTACTAAGAATGGGTGAGTGTTAATGAAGTCTAAGTTGTGTTGCATAGATAAAGCTAAGTCGTCTTTGTTCGTGTGAACTTCTACAAGTCCAGGAATCATTCCGTATAGCCATCCACCTGCTTGCATTCTTTCGTAGTTGAAAGATGCTTGTAAGAATAATGATCTCCAGATCATTTTGTTTAATGCTTTTTTACTAACTTTGTTAGCTGGAGTTAAATCATTATAGTGTGTTTGAGTAACATTAGATGCCATCGCTCATTCCTCCATTCCCAGCAGATCCTGCTGAAGCTTTAATTTTTGAGTTCAATTGGTAGTCAGCAAGTGCAATTGCCAATCCAATGAATGATACTAATAACAATGCAGATCCTGAAATTGAAGGTACAGCACTCATGATTACAGTAACTGCGAATCCTGCAAGGAAGTATCCCCACATGTCATTAGACATCATAACTTTCATAAGAACTGCGAATCCAACGAATTTCATCATTCCTCCGGCAGCGTCTAATCCAGCCATTACCCATGAGAAGTTAAGTGAGAATTCACGAAGTGCTTCTCCTAATGCTTGTCCTGAGTATAAACCAGCAACAGCGATTACTCCGAATAATGTTCCAAGAATAGCCATTGAAAGGTAGTTAATGTGTGCAATTCCTTTAGTGTCAGCTTTAGCAGCAGCTTCGTCAGCTTTAGCCATCATACCTGACATTAAAGTAAATGTAACTGTTACAGCGTATTGTCCGAATACTGCGAATGGTACTGCTAATCCAAGAGCAGCTCCAACTCCTTCAGCACTTGGCTCAAGTCCTAGTGAAATCGCGAATACAGTCGCCATGATTCCACCGATAATTGCGTTTGGTGGTTGTGCTCCACCTACAGGCATACTACCAATTTGCATTAATTGGTAAGCCCCACCTACTACAACTCCTAGTTCAAAGTTTCCTAAAATTGCTCCAATAATAGGACAAAGAACTACTGGTTGGTAAAGTGATTCTAAGAAACTGAATTGGTCGATCGCCATTATGAATGTAACAACGAAAACCAATAAAGCTTGTATAATATTTACGTTCATTAGTTTCTCCTTTTTTAATAATAATTCTTACTTAAATAATTTGTTTGTGTCTTCTGCAGCAATGTCTGGCACACGACGAATTTCTAATTCGACTCCAAGATCTTGCATCTTTCTAAAAGCAGCAACGTCAGCATCATCAACAGCTACTGTAGTAGCAACTTGACGTTTTCCATCAGCCATGTGCATATTTCCAATATTAACTTTTTTAATTGGAACACCACCTTCAACAAGTTTTAATACATCTTGAGGTGTTTCACAAATGATTGCGATTTTTTGTGCATCGCTTGCTTTTCCGATTACATCGATCGTTTTTTGAATTGTGAAGTAACGTGTTTGTGCATATGCTGGTGCAGCCATATCCATAAGTCCTTGACGGAACTCATCTCCAGCTACCTCATCATTTGCAACTAACAATAAGTTAGCTCCTACAACTCCGGCCCATTGCGTAGCAACTTGACCATGAATCAGACGGTTGTCGATTCGTGTTAATACAATATTTGGCATATACTCTCTCTCCTTCTGTAGTGCAAATCGAGACAGGCTTCACTACATCTTCATTTTAATACACAAAGGGTAAAAGTATTTGCACTTATTATTAATGAGTTTGCACTTTTCGTTAAAATTGTGTGAATCACATAATATTTTGTTGTTTTTACAACAATATAAGCGTTTTCAAAGCAAAATGTTTATGTGATAGTATTTTCTTGTAATTTTTTACCAATTCATTTTTACCTTCCCAAATTTGTATGATACACTAAAAAGACAAGGGAGGACTATGCTCTATGTTTAAAAAAACAACAAGTTATATCTTTCAAAAATATGGAGAGATTTTCCAGGACTTCTCACAAGGTAGTTCCATTCTCTCTCCAGGGAAAAAAATAAAGAAAATCTCAAACAAAAGTGTCGACTTTCTTTATTACAGTGAAAGTGATACATACTTGCGAGTAAATGAAGGAATTGTTCTACTTTTGGTACAAAGTCGTGATGATAGCGAAATCGAAAAATTCGTTATTCACCGTGTCGTTCGCTTGGAACCAGGTGTGCGTTTTAACTTTATTAGCATCACCAGTTCTGCCAAACTTGAAATTTCAACAACTGGTAATTATACAAGAAATCGAATGAAGCTCGATGCACCAATCGAATATATGCCGATACGACCACGGATCTTTGTTGAAGAAGTACTTGCTTGTTACTATCAAGTACGTAATACGAGTTATTCATTTGCAGGAGAGTCTACAAACCACTGGGAACTCACCTTCATTGATAATGGAGAACTGCAAACACGAGTAGAAGATCAAGACTTTGAACTTGGACAATACGATTTGATGTTCTATATGCCAAATCAATTCCATAACCAATATACAAGAGCTGACCAAACGTGCTCCTACTTAACAGTTATGTTTGATATGAAGTGTGATAATGAACATGTAGACAGTCTTAACCAACGCGTCTTTAAAGCTAACCGTGAAATTCTTGACACGATTAACCTTTTTGTTAAAACTAGTGAAGGCGATGAACCCTATCAAAGAGAATTACTTGTCTCATATCTTGAACAAATTCTAATTCGTTTGATGTATTTTGATTACATTGATGACTTACCAGTCAAAACAAGTCCAATGCAACAGAAGTTCGAGAATGAATTACTAAATGAAATTCTCATTCATATCAACGACAACATCTACTCGGTGATCACCATTGAGAATCTATGTAATGAATTTAATATTTCACGTAGCAGCTTACAACAATTATTTAAAACCAATTTAAATATGGCTCCAAAACAGTACATTTCTGATTTGAAACTGAACCGATCTAAACAATTGATTAAAGAATCAAAATACACGATTTCAGAAATTTCAAACATTCTTGGTTTTGCATCGATTCATTACTTCTCAAGAAAGTTCAAACAACAATTTGGCATCACACCAAGTGATTATGCTAAAACCATATATAACTAAAAAAATAGCAACCATGCTATTTTTTTTACTTTATTACTCTTGTTAGCCACTCATATACAATGGCCATTTGCTCTTTTGTATGAAACCAGTGTTCTTGATCTTTTGCAACATATACATTTGCATTATGCTTGCACACAAAGGTATCAATCGTTTCCTTTTTTGTAAGATGATCGTTTGTTGCATAGAGAATTTCTGTTTCTACATTCCATATTATGGGATGTTTTCTAACATAGCAAAGATATTCCCAAGACAAGGTTTCATCAAAACTTGTCTCAGTTTCTTTTTGTTTCTCTAATTGTTTTTCACTGACATTCGCCCAAGTCATCATATCCATGATTAATTGTTCCATATCCACGATTGGTGAAATAAAATATGCCATATTAATTTCTCTATCTTGCAAAGAATGCATCGCAAAATAAGCACCAATACTGTTTGCTAGAATAGAAATACTATCATAATCTTTATGTATTTCATCATAGCTTTTTTGTATCTTTTTTTCGACAATCCAAGGCACATCCACTTCATAATCAACACCAATTAATGCATACTCTTTACACAAATTATTATATAGTGATACCTCTTCATGTGAACCACCTTTTCCATGAATATATAATAATGCTTTTTTCATAATATTTACTCCCTTACACAAAAAGTCTATCATGCATTTTAGTTTAAACAAATAAAAACGGACCATCAAAGTCCGTCTTATATCAATTAAATTCCGTCAGTTGGTTCTGTTTGAGCCGCTGGTTTTTTAATTTCAAATTTCACAATTTGATCTTTACCAGTGTTAATTGCCATATCAACTAATGCATGAACATCTTCAATCATTGTTCTTGCCATTGTAAGCTCTGCAATCATAGGTAAGTTTGTTCCACCTAACACGTATACATCTTTGTATCCTTGCGCAAGTGTAGCAGCCACTTTAAATGGTGAACCACCTGGAAGGTCACTTAATACGATGATTCCTTCACATTCTTTTAAACGGTCGAATGCTTCGCGTAATTCATCTTCTAAGATTTCTGGTGTTTTTTCTACAGTGAAATCCACATATTCATAGTTTGCTGGTTCTCCAGCGATTAAGTTTACTGAGCTTGTAAGCCCTGAACCGAAATTTCCGTGTCCTGTTACTACTAATCCGATCATAATCTTTCTCCTTTTATTTCTTTATGTACGGGTAGATTGTTACCCCTTTTACTACACGATTCACTTCACCTGTTGGACATGGATTGTCTGGTGTTTTTTCTAGTGAAAGACTCTTGTAGTACGCAATTAATTGAGCCATAACGATGTATTCAAGTCCTAAGAAAACATTTTCCATTTTCTCTTTGTTGTCAAAACTGTAGAAGTAATCTACAAGTTCTTCTGCTTGTTCATCTTCACTTGATGAAATCGCAAGAATTTTATTACCTTTACGTTGTGGACTCATTTCTTTAAGAATATCAATCTCATATTGACGTGTATAAGCATCGTCACTTAAGTATACAACTGTAAGTGTTTCTGGGTCAATAATCGATTTTGGTCCATGACGGAAACCAAGTGGTGTATCATACATAGTCACAACTTCACCAGCTGTTAATTCTAGCATTTTTAATGCTGATTCTTGGGCAACACCTTTATTTGTATTACTTCCTAAATATACAATACGTTTGAAATCAAATCCACTGACTAACATTTCAGGGAATGTGTATTGTTCGTTTACTAATTCATCTACACCTGCAGCAATTGCATCCACACGGTTTTTCATTTCATCTAGGTTATCTAAATTAAAACTTAAAACAGTTGCCAAATACATATTTGAGAAACTTGAAGTCATCGCAAAACTTTGGTCATGTGTTTCAGGTGTTAAGTTAATTGCATAACAGTTGTCTTTACCTTTGGCAAATTCTGATAATGCACCTTCGTGGTTACATGTAATAAATAAGTGGTAAATGTTTTCACAAACCACGTTTGCAACTTCAACTGCTGCAACAGATTCAGGAGAGTTTCCTGAACGTCCATACGAAATAAGTAAAGTTGGTTTCGTACGTGATAAGTAGTTCTCTGGGCAAGCAACAATATCAGTTGTTGCATAAGAACGTGCCTTATTGTTTAATTTTGTGTTTAAGTATGAGAATACTGCATTCCCAACAAACTCACTTGTTCCAGCACCAGTTAAGATAACATCAAAGTCATCTTGTGTGATTACCTTATTGATAAATGCTTGGATCGCATCTTTTTCACTTTCTACTTGCGCTAACGTTTTTTTCCACGTTTTAGGTTGTTGGTGAATTTCACTTGCTGTCCAAAACGCATTTTCTTTTTTTAATTCATCTATTGATACGTTATAAATCATTTTAATACCTCCGCTCAATTGAATTATAACCCTCTTCCTCTAGAATTCAATAAATACGCCTTGATTTGTTAATTTGTGCAAATGATTCGCTAATTTATTATGGATATTCCATAATGAAGGCTATATAATAAAATCTAGAGGTGAAATATATTATGGCAAAAGAAATCGTTTTAAACGGGAAAAACATATATTATGATAAGCACAATCGTGCAATCTACTACAACAAACGTAAACAAACAGGATACGTAATTCCAAGTGATGCAACGCAACGATATCAAGTATTGAGTTATCGATATGCAATTGCACTTGTTGCATTTATCTTCTGTGAATTACTATTCAATTTGAATCACTGGATGTCACTATTAATTGCTGCTTTAAGTTTTGTTTACATGGAGTGGCATTACCGTAAATTACTTGCAAGATTTACGCAAATTAAAAGTTTCAATCCAAGTGCAGCACGTGCATCTACAAATGAAGCTAAAAAAATAGAAAAAGGTGGTTTAATTTTACGTATTTGTCTATATGTAGCACTATCTGTACTACTTGTAGCAAATGTAATCATTGAAAATTACATCGAAACTAATTTACTCATTGCACTTGCATCATTTGCAGTTGCCTTATTAAGTGGCTATATGGCAATACGTTATGTAATTGCATTGACTAAAGAATAGGATAAAGGAGAAAACACATGAATTATGTTATTATCGCATTTGTTGTAGTTGCACTATCTACAATTGTTATTCAAGTATTAAAAAGAACGCAATTTAAAAAATTATTAACCTACCTTCAAACAGGTGACTTTAAAACCTTTGAAGCAAAAATTGATACACCATTGATGAAATACCTATACCCTCAATTTAACCGTGATTACTTACGTTTAAATGCATACGTACTACAAGGTGATGAAAAGAAAATTGAAGCAGGATTGCAAAAACTTCTTAGCTACAAAATGTCGAAGAAACAAAAAGAAGACGTATATATGAAGGCTTTCAACTACTATGTAGGAGTTGAAAAACCAGGGAAAGCAAAAGAAGCTTTAGATTTAGTAAAAACACTGGATCATCCGGCAATGGAAGCGGAAGCACAACGTATTTATGATATCTTCATGATGAAGAAATCAAACTACATTGATGAAATGTTGGAACAATTTGAAATGCAGGATAGTACCGCAAAAGGTGTAACTGCATACTTATTATCTGTGCAATACGAAAACAAAGGCGATAAAGCAAATGCAAAAAAATATGCGGATATCTCTAAAAATTTAATGGAAAAAAACGCAAATAAATAAGTTAGAAAAAAGCTTGGCTCTTCTTCGAGTCAAGCTTTTTATATACCCTTATCTAACGTTCATTGGCTGTTTGTTCGCTGTCTTCTTCGTCATCTTTTTTACGCTTCCACAGGAAAATAAGTAAGAAGAACAGTCCAAATAATGATAGGAAACCTGCCGCCATTAAGATATAGGATGTCAAACTCCATCCGTTATGATTGTCAGATGTAGTCAATATATCTTTATTTGTATTCGCACTTTTTTGTTTGTGATGTTGATCGTTTTTTGTGTTTTTAACTTCATCGTTGGTATTAGTTACACCCTTTTTGTCTGCATGTTGGTTATTTGCAATGTTTATATGTGTATCTTGTGTTGCAGATACATTTGCATCTGTACCATCATTTGCAGGAGTTGATGGTTCTAAACCATCCGTTTTGTTCACAGTATTTTCATTATCCAAAGAATCTGTCAAATCTATTTCATCAATAGGAGGAAGTTCTCCTTCTTCTGGATCAATTGTTGGTTCTGGTTGTTTCTTTACTTGTATAGTAGCAACTTCACTTGTCACTTGGCTAGTTTGATCATCAAGTGTATTGGTTATAACTACATAGTATGATGTAGAACCAATGGCTGTTGTATCAGGTGTGAAGGTATGTGCTGTAGCATCATCAATCAAGATATCTTCATGTTCTTCACTTGTTTGCTCATACCACTGATATGTCAACTGTCCATCATCTTCCACCGTTGCTTGTACATGTAAAGCAAGTGGTGTTTCATCTTGTATATATGTACCATGTTCAGGATGTTTGTGAATGATTGGTGTTGCCGCTGGTTGAATAACTTGTACCATTGCAGCCTCACTTGTAATATGTCTTGTCTCCCCTTTGCGAGTATTTGTAATTTGTACCCAATAGTAGAAAATACCCTTTTCATCAGTACTTGGAAGATATGCTTCTTCCGTTTCATTTTCAATCAATGTTGCATCTTCTAATTCTTTTGTTTTCGATACATACCATTGATAACTTAATACTCCATCATCAGATACTTCAGCATCTACAAATAGCATTTCTGGTTCATCGTTTATGATGTATGTAGCATCTTGTAGTTGCTCATTAATCGTTGGTGTTTCCGGTTCATCTACAACAGTTATCGTTGCGATATCACTTGTTTGACTAGCAGTTGTTCCATGTTCAGTATTTGTAACAACCACATAGTAATAACGTGTATCTTCTACACTTGTATCTGGTGTATATGTTACTTCTGTTGCATCTTGTATCGCTTGCCCATATGCGACTTCATCATTTTCACTTTCATACCACTGATAACTCAATACCCCATTGCTTGCGCTTCCTTCTACTTCTAAAGCAGTTGCATCGCTTCCCGTTAAATAGTATGCACTTTCTGGTTGTGTATCGATTGTTGGCTTTACTGCTTTTTCAACAACTTCAATTTTAGCAGTTTCACTTACTACTTTTGCTGTTGTTCCATATAGTGTATTGGTGATTTCTACATAGTAGTAGGAAGTGCCAATATCTTTTGTACTTGGCATGTAACTATCTGTCGTTGCATCTTCAATAGATGTTGCATCTGATAGATCTTTTTTATTACTTTTAAACCATTGATATGTGATACTTCCTGTATCGTTTGGACGTACTTCCACTACAAGATCTGTAGCATGTGCCCCTTGTCCATAGATTGCAGATTCAGGATCTTTTTCGATACTTACTGCCTGTGCAGCTGGTACAACTTCAATTTTAGCAACATCACTAGTTACTGACGAAGTTGTTCCATATAACGTATTCGTCACTTCGACATAGTAGTATGTCAATCCAACTTCATCTGTACTTGGTGTATAAGTTGGCTTTGTTGCTCCTTGGACTAGTTCTACATTTGTTTTATAGCGGTCATCACTAGCAAACCATTGATAGCTTAGCGTTCCGTTATCATTTTTATCTACATCAACACTCAACGGATCAGCTTTTGCACCTTGTCCATACGTATTATCATCTGGTGATTTTGTAATCGTCAAGGTATCCGCTGCTGCGATTACCTCAATTTCTGCGATATTACTTTGATTTTTAGCAGTAGTTCCATACAATGTATTGGTTACTTCGACATAGTAATAGTTTTTCCCAAGTGTGTTTGTGCTTGGTGCGTAGGTATCATTTGTTGCATCCTTAATTGCTTTGGCATTTGAACCATCTTTGTTTGCACTTTGATACCATTGATAGCTTAGTGTCCCAGTATCGCTCGAACTTGCTTCCACAACAAGTTTGTTAGCTGCGGCACCTTTTCCATAAATACTATCTTTTGGTTGTCCAGTGATATCAGGTTTTGCTGCTGCATTTACGATATCTATTCGTATCCTATCACTTTCACTTACTGCACTAGTACCATGTAGTGTATTGGTTACCTCTACATAGTAATATGCAGTTTCAACAACATCCGTACTTGGCGTATACACGCTATTAGTCGCATCATCTATGGATTTTCCTACACCTGTTTTTTTACTACTGATTTTAAACCATTTGTAAGTTAGGATTCCACCGTCGCTTGCACTTGCATCAACTTCTAATGGCTTTGCAGTTGCCCCTTTACCATAAATTGCATTTTGAGGTTTGACGTTGATTGTTGGTTTTGTTGCTGGTGCAATAACTTCGATATCAGCAATCTCACTCGTTGCTTCTTTAGAAATATCATTTTCCGTGTTTGTCACAATTGCAAAATAGTATGTATGTCCAAGTGTTTCGGTACTTGGTGTATACGTTGTACTTGTTTCTTGATCAATTGCAGTTGCTCCATCTATTGTTGGTTGATCGTTTTGATACCATTGATAACTAAGCGTTCCACCTGCTTTCGCAATTGCACTTACACGCAGTGTTTTTGCTTTTGCCTTTTGTCCATAAATTGCTGATTTTGGATTCTCAGTAATTGTAGGAATTCCAGTTGGTTCAAATACTTTGATTTCAACTCGTTCACTTTCAACAGATGCAGTGGTACCATGAAGTGTATTTGTAATAACGACACAGTAGGCTTTCTCACCTAATGTAGTTGTACTTGGTGTATAACTATCCGTTGTTTCCCCTTCAATTGGATGTTTTGTATCACTGTTGAATGTTTCAAATTCATACCATTGGTAACTAAGTGTTCCATCACCATCTTTTCTAGCATCCACATGTAGAGTATTTGCTTGCTCATTGATTTCATAAATATCACCTTCAGGTTGGTTTTCAATGATTGGTTTTTTAGCTGCCTCAACAACTTCAATACTTGCAATTTTACTTCTCGATACACGTGTAGTTTTATGCTTTGTGTTTGTAACTTCAACAAAGTAGTAGAGTTTACCTGTTGTGAATGTTCTTGGCTTATATGTAGAGGCTGTCGCATCATTTATTTCTAATGCATTATTACCATTTTCTGATGTAGATTGATACCATTGACAACTTAAGGTTCCAGTATCATTTACACTCGCTTCTACTGAAAGAAAGTCTGCTTTAGCACCTTTTCCGTAAATTGCTGAATCTGGATGTTTTGTAATCTTTGGAGTTTCTGCTGCACTTACTATCTCAATTTCTGCAGCATTACTTACTGTTGATTTCGAAGTTCCATGTACTGTATTTGTTACTTTTACATAGTAATACTTTTTCCCTAGACTTCCAGTACTTGGTCTATAGTCTTTATTTGTCGCACCGAAAATTTCATTTCCACCGGTATTTGACTTTGTACTATTTTCATACCATTGATAACTTAATACTCCTGTATCCGAAGTCGCAGTTACTGATAACTTATCTGCTTCTGCATGTTTTCCATAGGTTGCATCATTTGGTTGTTCATTAATGGTTGGTGCATTTGCTGCAGGAACTACTTGTACTTTAACAACTCTACTTCTACTTGTTTTATAAGATTGTCCAGAGTAATTGTAAACATCTACATGATAGTACTTATATCCAATCGTACTCGTATCTGGAATAAACTGGTCCATCGTTTGCCCTGAAATTGGATTCTTTATTGTATTATATGCCCCACTTCGTGAAAACCATTGATATTTCAGGGTTCCACCATCACTTACTTCAGCAACAACTTTTAATGGTTCTGCTTTTGCCCCTTGTCCATAAATTACATCTGCTGGTTGCTCTGTAATTGTAGGAATCTCTGCTCGACTAACAATGCGTGCTACAGCACGTTCACTTTCAACTGACTTACTTGAGTTATTCAACGTATTTGTAACTGTAACTCCATAGTATTTCGAGCCAACTGTTACATCTTTTGGTGTAAATGTTGATTTGGTAGCTCCATTAATTAATCTTCCAGTACCACCAGTTTTACTATCATATAGATACCATTGATAACTTAAAGTCCCTTTATCAGGTGATGTCGCCTCTACAGAAAACTCTGCTGGCGTTCCATCTTCTATCCATTCAATGGTTATTGGTTGTTTTGAAATAATTGGTTCTTGAGCATTTGGCAATACGTTTACATTTGCGATCCTACTCCATTTTTCTTTAACATTCGAACCCCACGTGTTTCGAACACGAACAAAATAGAAAGTTCTTCCTAATTCTGAAGTCGGTGGCGTATATGTTGATTTTGTGGCTCCTGGAATTTGCGTAGAACCTCCTGTAGCGTCTGTTGTATTTTTATACCATTGATATGTAACTGTTCCATATTCTATTTTGTTTGTTGTAACTTTAAGTGCATTTGCATCTTCGTTTTGTTGGTACTCTGCCGAGTCTGGATGTGTAGCAATTGTTAGTTCTTCGATATCTCGTATATCCACATAAACAATATTACTTCTAACGATAGATATATCGCCTCCATCATTACTTGTAACTTCTACATAATAGTACGCTTTCCCAAGTTTATCTGTAGAAACACTTAGTGAATTGCTAGAAACTACACTTGCTAAGGTTCCTCCATACTCTGGTTTATCCGCATTTTTATACCACTGATACGTTAGTTTTGCACCTTCTGGTGCTTCCACTTTTACATTTAATCGAATTTTTGTGGTCGGTGATTGTGGTAGAATCCAATCTCTTGGCTGTTCTGTAATCTTTGGAGGCACAATCGCTTTTTTCACTTCAATTGCCGCTGGATTACTTGTACTTTTGGCCTTTGTATTTTTATATCCAGTATTAGTCACAACAACATAATAGTATCTTGTTTCTATATTATCTAAAGGTGGTGTATAGGTTGATTTTGTTGCTCCTTGAATCAATACTCCACCAACATTTCCTTTTACTGAAGTTGAATACCACTGATACGTTAGCGTTCCTTCATCTGATTTTCTAGCTGTCACTTTTAAAGGTGTTACAGTGTCGCCTTGTCGATATGTTGCTCCTACCGGTTGTGTTGTAATAGATGGTTGTTTTGCCTTGTCATGTACAACAATCGGTACCGCCCTAGACACCCCAGCAAACATTCCTTCAATCGGACTAGAGTATGCCATAAAGAGACGATAGTATTTTGTTCCCACAACATTAGTAGGTGGTGTAAACGTTTTTCCTTTCGCACCATCAATATACGACCATCCGGTATTGTCTAGACTATCATTTACTTGCCAAGAATATGAAATATTCTTAGTTGCTGTAGGCTTTCCTTCAATGCTTCCTGATGCACGTAATGGTTGTGCCGTTTCATTTATTAGATAATCAGCACCTTCTGGTTGTTCATCAACATCGATGACTACAGAAGTCACTGCTCGTGGTTGGATCAGATTATCCGTTCCAACTTTAACGTTCTCAATTGAATCATTTGTTTGTTCTTCAATTTGCTTTTCTTCATGATCTAGCTTTTCATCTTGTTCTTCTTGTTTCATGAGAATTTGATGGTTTTGCAAATCATACGAAAAGAATGCATTGATACTTAGGGATCCAATAATGGTGACCATCAATGCATAACTAAAGAACCTCATCTTTAGGTTTTTCTTTTTCTGCATTTCATTTACTCCTCTTTCTGTATATTGCACACACATATACATCTAGATCCCTTTATCTTGTACGTGACAATTTGTATTATACAAATTGCACAAGCGACATTATATATGATGTAATTATAATTATCAACTATTTCTACTAAATAATTTAGTTATCATCATTTAATAATAATATAATAGTTTACAAAGAAAAAGACCCACCTCTGATTCTTACGAATCAGTAGATGAGTCAATTACAGATTTTTATTTTGCATCTCCATCTTTCACATGAAGTTTACCACGACAGTATGTATCCACAACATCGTAATTAGGATCTAGTACAACTAAGTCCGCATCATGTCCCGTACAAATTTTACCTTTACGGTCATCAATACCTAGTGCACGTGCTGGGTTTAATGTACAAGAGTTTAGTGCATAATCAAATGGAATAAGTGCTTCTTCAACAAGTAGTTTAAGTCCGTGGTTTACATGTAATGTTGAACCAGCCAAACTTTTTACACCTTCAATTAAGTGTGCACTTCCATCAGGGTAGATTTCAATTTCATGGCCACCAAACATGTGGTGTGATCCAATTGGACATCCTTTTGCCATTAATGCATCCGTGATCATAATCATGTGGTCACGTCCTTTTGCCATAAATAAATCATTTACCGCATTTAGGTTACTGTGGTTCCCATCACAAATACATTCACCATATACATCACGCATACGCATAGCTGCACCAACCAATCCTGGATTACGGTGGTGGAATGGAGACATTCCATTAAATACGTGTGTCATTGATTTTGCCCCATGAGCAACACCCATAACTGCTTGTTCGTATGTTGCACCAGAGTGACCCATACTTACCATTACACCATTTTGACTTGCATACTCTGTAAGTTTGAAGTCATCATCGTGTTCTGTTGCCATTGTCATAATTTTAATATGACCTCTTGCAGCTTTTTGGAATTCTTTAAATTCGTCTACATTTGGTTTACGAATATGTTCAGGTGGTTGTGCACCTTTATATTGCATATCTAGGAATGGACCTTCAAAGTGGATCCCCATAATTTCTGCACCTTCATAATCGCCTTTTTCCAATACATTTGCAACGTTTTCACATGCTTCACTAAGAACTTCTTTACTTTGTGTAATCGTTGTTGGATATAAAGCAGTAACACCTTCACCTGGAATGTGTTTTACCCAGTTTAATAAACCTTCTGGTTGCGCGTCATTTGTATCAAATGAGTAAGCACCATGACAGTGAATATCGATAAATCCTGGGACAATACGGTTTTCACCATAGTCTTTATCAACAGTTTTTTCACCATAGTCGTAGATACCAACAATTTTGTCTTTCTCTACATCGATTTGTGCAGGGATAAATTGTCCTGCAATCCAAACCTTTTTACTTTGAATTATCATTAGGCATTCCTCCATCTTTGTACTTGCATTATACATCTTTCTAGACGAAAACGAACGATAAATGCTTATCTTTTTTGAGAATATGTTTATCTTTTTTGTTTTCTTGTCTATATTTCATCTACTTTAGAAAATGAGTTCCTCAAAAAGAGAAACTCATACCATTAGAATATTTCTTTTTGGTGTGTTGCGAATAAATATTCGTCAATACAGTTAATTACACGATCTCTTACAAGTTCTTCAGGATCATTTGTAAGGAATCCTTCACGTACCTTTGTATATTGAATTGGCATAAATTGACTTAATAAGTTTAAAGGAACTCCATCCTTTAAGTTTTTCATAAGTAAATCAATTGCACCGACAACTTCTGGATTTTGCATGTAGTAACGTGAACGGTCTGAGAATGAGAACTTACGTTTGATACGAATTTCATTTTCATTCCCTGTGTAGTATTTTTGCCAACGACTTGGATCTTCTAACATAACTTTATCTAATACTTCAATAAAGTGACTTTGCATTTCTGTACGATCTGCATAGATTTCTTTTTCCGCATATGCTAAAGCAAATAGTGCTTCTCTAGCCATGAATGTTAATCCAGGTCCAACTTTTAGTATTCCAACTCCATCTTCGATTAATTCACGAAGTTTGTATTTTGTTTGATAGTCACTTGAGTGTCCTTCAAATACTAAGGTTGGATATTCTTTAATTGATGCCATTAAGTCTGCAGCTTTGGCACGATCATATTCTGTACATCCTGCATCTTTTTCTTCAATACCAGGTTGTACAACAAATCCAATTACATTGTCCCAAGCTTTTTCTAAGCCTGCATTTTTAAATGCATCCTCAAATAATGCTTCCGTTGCTTTAAAATCAGCAACACTTGTGACTTGCATTCCTTCTCCATCACCTTGTACTCCACCAGGGATTGGCACTTCACTACCAACGATGTAAACTGGTTGAAATGCATCTGGGTGACTTTTTACATATTCTGCATAAGCAGCTTCTGCTACTTTTGCTAGTCGTACCCCACGTTCTGCAATTTTCTCATCGCTTAATCGTGTATTTGGATCATCATCAGCAACTTTCATAGATGTATCAATGTGGATTTTTGTGAATCCTGCTAATACATATGCACGAACAAGATCTTCGGCATTTTTCATGGCTTCTTTTTCTGGTAAGTGTGCCCATGTTAGTGGCCCTAAATGGTCACCTCCCATGAACAATTTCTTCATATTGAAGTCATATTTTCTGGCAATGTCACAGACGTAGTCCATAAATGCTTGTGGGTTCATTCCAGTATATCCACCAAATTGGTCAACTTGGTTTGCCGTACTTTCAATAAGCACACAAGAGTCATCTTCTTTTCCGCGTTTTAAGACCGCTTCGACGACATATTTATTTGCACTACAACATGAGTAAATTCCTACAGCGTTTCCTTCTTTCTGTAGTTTAACAATTTGTTTTAAAGGGTTTTGATTCATAACGATTCCTCCATCAACTGCATTATATCACTCTTAGAAGAATATGCATGTATTGTACACAGACTTTGTTAGTTAACATAAAAAATGTGCTAAAAAAGACAAACAAAGCTTTAAAAATGGACAAATCTTACGATGTAGCTGCTTCTACTTGTAAACTGCTTTTCTCACTTAGACTTTGGTATGTATGAGCAATCATAAAGGCAACTAGAATAAATGTTATTACATCTGCAATTGGCATAGAGTATAAAATTCCATCTAAACCAAAGAATCGTGGCAGGATCATGACAAGTCCAACTCCTAATACAATTTCACGAATTAGTGATAAAACTGTAGACATTAATGATTTACCTAGCGATTGTAAGAAAATAAACATACCTTTATTCACGGATGCAAAAATCAACATACTCAAATAAATACGGAACGTTTTGACACCAAAAGCTGTATAGTAGACACTTTCACTTTGTGCACCAAAGATATTAAGTAGTGTGTTTGGGAATAGTTCAACAACTAATAAACCAATCGCTCCAACAATTGCTTCAATTTTCATCAAACTTACAAACATTTCTTTTACTCGATCTTTCCGGTTAGCTCCTAAGTTGTAACCAACAAGTGGAATACTTCCGGCTGCTAAACCAATCACAATCGATACGACAATGCCAAAGAACTTCATTACAATCCCAACAATTGCCATAGGAATATGTGCATACATTTCTTGTGAGAATATCGTATCTAAAGCTCCATAGGTTTGAATCATATTATTGATTGCTGCAATAGATACCACGATTGATAATTGTGAGATGAAACTACAAAATCCAAGTTCTAAAATTGATTTTACATATTGTAACTTTAAGATGAAATATGACTTTCTTAGTTCCAAACGTTGTAGTTTAAATAAGTAAATCACCGATAATGCAAAACTAAGAATTTGTCCAATAACTGTCGCAAGTGCTGCACCCATCATTCCCCAACGGAACACAAAGATAAAAATTGGATCTAAAATCACATTACATAAAGCTCCAGATAGTGTTGCAAACATAGCATATTTTGGATTTCCATCTGCACGAATAATTGGATTTAACGTTTGTCCTAACATGTAGAACGGTAAACCAATTGTGATGAAAAAGAAGTATTCATTTGATAATTCGAAAGTTTGCTCGTTAATCGCTCCACCAAACATACGTACGATATCTTGTTGGAAAACCAAGTACACTGCCATTAGTGCAACACTTGTAATAAGTGATAACACAATTGCATTCCCTACACTAACACTAGCTGGTTTATGCTCTTTCTTCCCTAAACGGATACTAATAAACGCACAAGCTCCATCTCCAATCATAACGGCAATGGCTAGTGCGATTACCGTTAATGGATATACCACGGTATTGGCAGCATTTCCAAAGGAACCTAAGTAATCCGCATTAGCGATAAAAATTTGGTCCACAATATTGTAAAGTGCCCCCACTAGTAAAGAAATAATACACGGAATCGTATATTTGCGCATTAATACGCTTGTTTTTTCAGTTGTCATATAATCATTTGTATTCATAAAAAATTCTCTCCCTCTATCCGTAAAAAAAACGTAAATCCACATCTGGACTTACGCTTTTGCTACTCGACGAAGGTTATACTACCACATATTTTTTTCATGTGTAAGCATTTTTTAACACTTTTCATCTAATAAAACTGGTTTTTTTAATTTATAGAAGGCTTCATCGACACTTCGTATTTTTACATCGTATAGTTTTTCATACAACGGAACATTATTAATTCGTGCCATTACGCATGAAGTTGTTCGCGGAACGATGTTTTTATAAATCTTTTCAATTCTTTCGTTACTTGATACTTCAACGATAATATTCTCTTTATCTTGCAAAGAATAACGAAGCAGTTTACTCAGTGTATGTGAGTCTAAATAGATGACTTCATCTACTTCAATCACATCTCCTTTTTCATACGATACTGCATACCCTAATGGTTGATTTTCTTCATCATAACACATACAAATGGCTCCACCATTTTTCTCAATGGCTTCAACATATCGTAAATAGTATTCACGATCACGGATGTAGTAACAATCAAAGCGTTTGGCAAACTCTTGATATAAATACACCATGACATCAATATCAACATGTGTAGAAATTCCTTTAAGATCTTTAATGCGAATATCTTTTTGACTTAAATGCAGTTTCTTACGATACGAAACGGTACGAAAGCCATATTTCTCATAGATCTTTGGATTGTATGCTTCAATAAATGTCAGCAAGTAATTTTGTGAGCACTCATCAAGCACATAGTGCATCAATTCACTCATCGCTCCTTGATTACGATAATCGACATGGGTTGCAACACCAAAAACATAACTACATAAAAGAACTTTATCTTGAAAGCGTAGTGGATGTTCTTGAAAAGACATCGTTGCATAAATTCGTGTATCATTTTCTAAAAAGTAGGTTTTATTTCTACTGAATTGATCTTGAAAATACTGTTCAAAGAACACTTGATCTTTTGCTGGATGATTTTGCACATTAAGCAGCAATAACTCTTCTTTTTCTTTCTCTGTTGCAATCTCAACCATTATTCTTCTTCCCTCTCTGTATACTCAACATCAATGACATCTGGATCAATACGTGATCCATTTGCTTGATCTCTTTCTTGTTCGTAATCATCACGTGAACGATAATACGGATATTCTTCATCATTCATCATTTTACGAAGTTTATATCGGTAATACGCATATAAACAAATCCCCACGATTAGTAGAAGTACAACTAACCATGCAATAACTGGAATTAACCAAATAATAATTAAAACTGTTAAAATGGCAGCTAATATCTTTTTCAAACTTTCCATAAGTAACTCCTATCGTTTATAATCCTGGGCAATGTCACGAATCTTATTTAAGCGGTGACGAATTCCCGATTTTGAAATACTTTCATTATACTGTTCTTCATAGAACTGACATAATTCATTTAAATTTGCTTCTGGATGTTCTTTGCGTGTATAGGCAACACGTTGCAATCCTTCAGGTAGATTTTCCAGTCCACCATAATTATCAATCCAATCAATATCTTCTAATTGTTTTTGAGCTGCCTTTATTGTTTTTACTTCATTGGCAAGCTCGCAATTATCAAGTCTTGTTAATGAATTCATAAAATCTCTTTGAATTCGTGTATCTTCAAATGCAAACAAAGAATTACTTGCACCTACAATCTTTAGAAAATCACTAATTTTATCACTTGCTTTAATGTACACCATTTCATGATTTCTACGTTTTGTGACTTTCGCAGATAAATGAAATCGATTCATTTGTTTTGCAAGATATTTTGCTAGTGCAGTATGTGTCGTAGATATCTCTAGATGATAGTTACTTTTAACTGGCGAGTTCACACTTCCATTGGATAAAAAAGCTCCCGCTAAATATGCACGTACACAATCCTCATTTTTCACGATTTTCTTACTTGGTGTTTCATTTAATCCTTCATCATTCATAATATCCAAATCTTTTAAAATCTCTAATGCTTTGGTTTTAATACGAATCACATAGATATTGTTTTTCTTCAGTTTCATCTTTTTAATAATCGATAACTGCGTTTCAACTTGATACAATTCTTTGATGATTTGGTAAATGTATTTGGCAGTAGAGACATTTTCTGTTTGTGCACTAATTGCCGTACCCTCACTAGTAAAATGAAGTGAAGCACTTAACTGCAAAAATGCACTTAATAGTGCTTTTTTACATTCGTCATTCCAGTCATAAAGACATATTTCTTTTTTTACATCACTTGTGAAGGACACTTCATTCACTCCTAACTATTTCAACATTTCTTCAAACGCACGTTTGATTTTCATACTATCATGACGAATCAAACCGTCGTCAAATTTCAACAAGTTGTATTTTACAACTTCGTATGGGTGTTCATTTTCTGCTTGCCATATTGGGTAACTATCTTGTTTGCGATAACGATCTAAGGTTTCCTCATGCAAGATATTATTATGGGTAACCACCGTATCAATGATTCCCTTATATGTATGCTTTTCTAATGCTTCAACATGGTCTTCCATCGTAAAATGATCGGTTTCTCCAGGCTGACTCATCGCATTACAAAAGTAAATCGTTTTTGCTTTACTCGATTTTAAAGCGGAGATAATTTCTGGAATAATGATGTTTGGTAAAATGCTCGTATACAAACTTCCAATTCCAAAAATAATGTAATCTGCATTGGTTATGGCTGATACGGCACGCTTTGTGGCATACACCTTTTCATCATAATATACTTTATCAATACGGTTATGAAACTTTGGTATGTTGCTTTCTCCTGCAACCTTTGTTCCATCTTCCATAATGGCCATCAGCGTCACGATTTGGGTTGTTGATGGGACAATCTCCCCTTTCACCCGTAAGACGCGTGAGAACGTTTGAATCGCTTCTAAAAAGTTCCCACTAATTTGCGTTAAAGCCGTAAGAAGTAAGTTACCTAAGTTATGCCCAGAAAGATCCCCTTTCCCGTCAAAGCGAAAATCCATCAATGAAGATAGAAGTGTTTCACTTTCTGCCAAGGCAATCATAACGTTGCGAATATCTCCCATCGCTGGTATTTGATAGGCATCACGTAAACGTCCAGTACTTCCTCCATCATCAGCTACTGTCACAATCGTTGTCAATTTTATATTTTCAATATCTTTGATTCCACGTAAGATAACAGACTGTCCTGTCCCTCCACCAATTACAACAACATTTTTCATTTAGTCCACCTTTTTATCTCGATGTCCCTTGTGACATTTATAGCGATTGCGATAATGATCAAATAAGTAATTTACAAGTGTTACACTACGGTGTTGTCCACCGGTACAACCTATGGTTACTGTTAAGTGATTTTTCCCTTCGTTTTTATACTGCTCAAATGAGTAATCCAAAAACGGTAATAAGTGCGTAAGATACTCTTTTGTTTCTTCTTTTTCCATGACAAAGTCATAGACATCTTTGTCATCACCGGTTTGATTTCGCATACTTTCAATCCAATATGGATTTGGTAAGAATCTGACATCAAACATTAAATCGGCATCTAAAGGAACCCCATTTTTATAACCAAAGGAAACAAACGAAATAACAAAACTATTTTTTGCATCAATGGCAAGACGTGATTCTAACATTTCACGTAATGCTTTAATTGATAGTTTTGTCGTATCGATATGAATGACTTTACGATAGTTAATATCGTTAAACAAGTCACGCTCAGCTTCAATTGCTTCTTCTAATGTATTTGCTTTTCCACTGACAATAAGTGGATGGTTACGTCTTGTGAATTTATAGCGTTTTAGTAGTTCTTCATTGCTTGCATCTAAATAAACAACTCGCACATTTTTATCCCGACCTTCAAAATAAGAAAGGAACTTTTGATAATCTTGTGCACTTGTCGCAAATGCAATATTTTGATATCGCGGATCATGTTCATCACTAATAATCTTTCCTAGTTCATCTAAGAGTTGCACAGGAAACATATCGATACAGTGATATCCCATATCTTCTAGTACACCAATAGCACTTGTCTTTCCTGCACCAGACATCCCAGTGACTAAGATAATATTCTGCTTTTTCATTACTTCCATAACACCCACCACCTTGCAAATATTATAGCATAAGTATACGCAAATAGCGCGTCTAGCTACTTAGATAAACAATCACGAATTTCTTGAAATACACTCTTATCCATAATGTGATTATGTCCAGAAATAACATATTTTGCATCATAGGTTTCATAAAGCGCTAGTGATGCTTTATAGATTTCTTCATCACAGACAAGACCTGGCACTAACTCTTCTGGCGTATCACCTATATTATCACCAACATTTAACGTGCGATCCACTGCATCATAAATCGCAATATCACACCCAGCATGACCTGGTGCATAAAAAATTTCAATTCCATCATCAACATACATCATACGTTCATCAAATACCAAATTTGGTAGCACCATTTCAATATTTCCTTGTTTCCACTCGATAAACTGTGTTGTGGCTCTTTGCCAGTCTGCTTTAATCGCTTCAAGAATGCTGCGATGTCCAATAATCGTATGATTTTTAAAACAAAGATTTCCCCATATGTGATCATAATGATGATGTGTATTAATCACAATAAGTTCTTTTGTACTATCTTTTAGATGTTCAAATATTGGCTCTAAGCTTTTATCTCCTAGTCCTGTATCAATTAAATAATTGCGATGTTTCCCTTCAATCAATTGAAGATGTAAATCAAAACCTTCACATGCTTCAAAGATTGTAAATATCGTAGTACGTTCTGTAAGTTTTTGTATTCTCATAAGTTTCCCTCTACTGTTCTCTCTTGTAGTATATCAAAAAAACACTCACCATTTATATGGCAAGTGCTTCATTTAGACACATTTTATGTAGCGTACGCAACTTTGAGCAGCAATTGCTCCATCATTTGTTGCTGTAACAACTTGGCGTAATGATTTCTTAGTTACATCTCCTGCAGCTAATAAACCAGGAATTTTTGTTTCCATATGTTCATTAACTTCAATGTAACCTTCTACATCTGTAACACCTTCATCTGCAATCCAACTACTGATTGGTGTTGCTCCAATATATGGGAATACAGCACTCACTTCAAGTAGTTCTTTTTTGCTTTCATCATGACTATCATAAAGTTTAATTCCTGTAACTGATTTTCCATCACTTACGATTTCTTCTACTTTTCTTTCACGAATCACTTCAATGTTTGGCGTATTTTCTACACGCTCTACAATGATGCTATCCGCTCTAAATACATCACGACGAATCACGACATATACTTTTTCTACAATCGTAGATAAGTATAGCGCTTCTTCTAGCGCAGAGTTTCCTCCACCGATGACTGCAACTTTTTTACCTTTAAAAAAAGCTCCATCACATACAGCACAATAACTAACTCCACGTCCAATATTTTCCATTTCTCCAGGCACTTGTAGAAGTTGTTCTTTTGTACCTGTAGCGATAATTACACTACGTGCTTTGTATACTGTATCATCATCTGTAATCACTGAATGAAATCCACTATTTGTTTTATCAATTTCGATATCTACAACATTTCCATACAAATATTGGGCACCAAATGTTGTTGAATGTTGAAACATATCAGTTGCTAGTTCAAACCCATTTGCCGAACTATAACCAGGATAATTACTAATTTCATTTGTTTTTGTTAATTTTCCACCGGGTGCTCCTGCTTCTAACATAATTGTTTTTAATCCAGCGCGTGAAGCATAAATAGCTGCAGTCATTCCTGCAGGTCCAGCTCCGATGATCACTACATCACTAATTCGTTCCATGTGCGATCCTCCTTTACTATTTCTATAATTTCAATCAAATCATATACCATGTAACTAGGTTTTGTCTTGATTAATGCTTCTTTCATTCTTGGATCATTTACAAAAGCAATACTTACTGCACCCATATTTTGTGCTGCTTGCACATCACTTGTTGCATCACCAACATAAATCAAATTATCATGTGGTACACGCATTTCTTTACAAGCGATTAGTAAAGGTTCTGGATTTGGTTTAAAGTGTGTAACATCTTCTCGCCCTACAACTACATCAAAATAATCCGCAAGTCCACTTTGAATCAATCCTTTATCTACCAACCAGTGCATCTTACTTGAGACAACACCGATTTCATATCCATTTTCTTTCAAGTAATCGAGTAATTCTTTTGCATGATTCACCGCTTTTACATATTCATCATGACGCCCATGATTGAAATCACGATAGACTTCAAGTGCTTTATCTACTTCACTTTCATCAAAATATTTTGCCAAACCTTCATATAATGGTGGTCCCATGAATAATAAAAGTTCTTCATCCGTTAATTGAACTTCTGGTTTTAATGTTGCAAATGTATGACGGAAGCTATCGAAGATTAACTTTTGTGTATCAATCAATGTTCCATCTGCATCGAATAGTACCACTGGTTTTTCCTTTTTAAATGGATATACGTTTTTAAACAAACGATCAAATACACCTGCAAGCCCAAGTAAGCCAACCAAAATAAAGACAATACTTGTGATTTGTGCAATCTTTAAACTTCCTGCATATAGTGCATCGGTACGATAAATTTCCACAATGAAGCGGATGACTCCATACCAAATCACATACGCAAAAATCATATCTCCGTTTTTCTTACGAATGAAACGTTTGAATAGTGTAATGATTAAGATAAAACCAATGACATTTCCAATACCTTCAATTAAGAACATCGGTTGGCGATAGGCACTATCGATATACATGTTGTCTTTAATAAATGAAGGAAACATCCGAAAGTATTCTTCATTTACAATTCCACCGTATGCCTCTTGGTTCATGAAATTACCCCAGCGTCCAATTGCTTGTGCAATTAATACATTTGGCATAATACAATCTCCAATTCGCAGTAGATTTACACCTTTACTACGAAAGAAGAAATAGGAGAATATAATACCGGTAATTAATCCACCATGTATAGCAAGTCCACCTTCCCATATATAGAAGATACGAATCGGTTCACTAGCAAAACTTGCCCAGTCAAATATGACATACCAAACACGAGCTCCTAGAATTGCTAGTGGCATCATCATTAAGAAATAGTCTTCAAGAAGCTCTTTTCCATAACCAATCTTTTTTGCGTTTCTTAATGACATGCGATATGCAATAATCGCACCTGTAACAATTAAAATGGCATACCATGCAATGCGTAAATGAAAACTTCCAATTTCAATTTCCAAGAACGTTTTTAAATCAGGAAATAAACGCATTACTTATCTCCTTCACTTTCACTTTTTTGAGTTTCAATCAAACTAAGTACACGTTGTTCGAAATCTCTAGCTGAGTTGTATCCTTCTTCTTGAAGTACAATATTTGTTACTGCACTTTCAATAATAGTTGCCATTGAACGACCACCACGAATCGGTAAAATAATCTTTGGAATTTCAATTCCAAGAATACATTCGTATTTTTGATCTTCGATTCCAACTCGGTCATATTCTTGTGCATTATCCCAACTTGTTAGTTCAATAACAAAGTCTACTTTCTTTCTTGGTAGTGTAGAACTTGATCCATATAACTTACGGATATTGATGATTCCAATCCCTCTTAGTTCAATAAATCCTTCCAATAATTTTGGCGGATATCCAATAATTTCATTATGAATGAGATAACAATCAATTAAATCATCAGAGATTAACTGGTGACCACGACGCACCAAGTCCAAAGCAACCTCACTTTTTCCCATTCCACTTTCTCCACGGATCATAACTCCTTTTCCATAAATATTTAAAAGGACACCATGTAGTGAATCAATTTTTGCTAGTCGTTCATCTAAGTATGATACTAGATTTGTTGTCATACGACTGGTTCTTTGGTTCGAACGTAAGATTGGGAAATTCTTTTCCTTGGCAATGTCTAATAGTTCCACTGGACATTCATGATGGTTCGTCACAAGAATCAGTGGTGTTTTTTCACCTGTAATAAAATCAAAACTTTTTTTCTTTTGTTCACTTGTCATCGTTTTGATATATTCGATTTCTTTATCTCCCAAAATTACAATACGTTTGGGTTGTGAATAGGCAAAGAATCCTGCAAGTTCAAGTCCTGCACGGTTTGGATCAGCAATCGTAATTTCACGATTTAATGCTTTTTCATCCCCACAAAGTACATCAAAATCAAAATGCTCTTTTAACTCTCTTACTTTTACACTCATTTCTTATTCTCCTCTAGAATTGGTTTCAAGTATTGTCCAGTGTATGATTCTTCAATTGCTGCAATTTTCTCAGGTGTACCTGCACCCATCAATTGTCCACCTTCATCTCCACCTTCTGGTCCAATATCAATAATATAGTCCGCGCATTTAATCACATCTAAGTTATGTTCAATAACCACAACTGTATCGCCATTATTCACAATGCGTTGTAATACCTTTAATAAGGTATTTACATCACTACTGTGAAGTCCAGTTGTTGGCTCATCTAAGACAAACAATGTTTTACCAGTTGCTTTACGTTGTAATTCACTTGCTAGTTTTACACGTTGTGCTTCCCCACCAGATAGTGTAGTTGCACTTTGTCCAAGTTTCACATATCCAAGACCAACATCTGCTAATGTTTGTAGTTTATGTTTTACTTTATGTACATTTTTGAAGAACTCAACTGCTTCTTCAACGTCCATTTCAAGAACATCATGAATGTTCTTTCCTTTGTATTTTACTTCTAAGGTTTCTTCATTGTAGCGCTTCCCACCACACTCTTCACACTCTACATAAACATCTGGTAAAAAGTGCATCGAGATACGAATAATACCATCTCCTTGACATGCTTCACAACGACCACCACGAACGTTAAATGAGAAACGACCTTTCTCATATCCACGCATTTTCGCATCTGGTGTTTGGGCAAACAAGTCACGAATATCATCAAATACTCCAGTATATGTTGCTGGGTTACTGCGTGGTGTACGTCCAATTGGATCTTGTGAGATATTGATAATCTTATCAATATTTTCAATTCCTTTAATCGTTTTAAACTTTCCTGGTTTCATACGAACACGACCAAGTGCTTGTGATACTCCTTTACTAAGGATTTCATTTACCAAACTACTTTTTCCTGATCCAGAAACTCCAGTAACTACAGCCAATGTTCCAAGTGGAAATTTTACATTGATATTTTTTAAGTTATTTTCAGCAGCACCTTTTATTTCAATGAACTTTCCATTTCCTTTTTTACGTTCATTTGGAATTGGAATCGATAAACGTCCGCTTAAATAATTAGCAGTAATACTTCCTTCATTATTGATGATTTCATCATATGTTCCAGCAGCAACCACTTGACCACCATGTACACCAGCACCTGGACCAATATCCACAATATAGTCACTTTGACGCATCGTTTCTTCATCATGCTCAACTACAACTAACGTATTTCCTAAATCGCGCATTTTCTTTAAAGAGTTAATTAAACGTTCATTATCACGTTGATGTAGTCCAATACTTGGCTCATCAAGCACATAAAGAACTCCCGTTAACTGTGAACCGATTTGCGTGGCTAAACGAATTCGTTGTGCTTCCCCACCACTAAGGGTTCCTGCAAGTCGGTCTAAGGTTAGATAATTCAATCCAACATCACTTAAGAAACTTAAACGGTTCTTTATTTCTGCAAGAATTAGTTTTGCAATCGACATCTGTGTTTTGCTTAATTCCATGTTATCCATGAAGATTAAAGCTTGTTTAATCGACATTTGTGTCCATTCATAAATGTTTATTCCATTTACACGAACACTTAAAGCAATTTCATTTAAACGTGAACCATGACAAACTGGACATACATCTTCTCCCATAAATGAAGCATACCATTCACGTGAGAATGATGATGTTGTTTCCATATAACGACGTTCGATTAAATTTACAATTCCTTCAATGTATTGATTTTTCTGGGTAACCATTCCTGATTTTGAATAAATCTTGTAGGCAATTGGCACATCACTTCCATATAACAAGTAATTCATTTCTTTCTTCGTCATATCTTTTAATGGTTTGTTTGGATCAATATTGTAGTAATCCAACATCGCTTTATAGTTTTGCCACTCTAGGTTATCTTTTTTCAAAATATTCTTATAGTAGACAATACCACCTTGCATAATACTCAAGCTCTTATCTGGCATTAATAAAGATAAATCTACTTTTTGTGTAACTCCTAGTCCTTTACATTCTGGACATGAACCAAATGGAGCATTAAATGAAAATAATCTTGGTTCTAATTTTGGCACCACAAAATCACAGTACTTACATGAGTAGTTACTTGAGAAAAGCATTTCATCTTTTCCAGCTAATACTAAAGCAAGACCATCACTTAATTTGACTGCAGTTTCTAATGAATCATGTAAACGTCCACGATCTTCACCTTTAATAATTCGGTCAACTACAACATCAATATCATGTTTTTTATTTTTCTCTAAGTCCTTAACTTCTTCAATTAATGTAAGTTCACCATCTACACGTGCTCTTACATATCCTTCTTTCATTAACTTCTCGAATAAATCTTTGTGTGTTCCCTTTTTTCCTCTAACAATTGGCGATAGAATTTGAAGACGTGTACCATTCTCCGTTTCCATCACCTTATCCACCATTTGTTTAATGGTTTGTGAGGTAATTGGTTCGTTGTGAACTGGACAATATGGCACTCCAATTCTCGCATACAACAAACGCAAATAATCATAAATTTCAGTAGCAGTACCAACCGTAGAACGTGGGTTGTTGCTTGTTGTTTTTTGGTCGATAGAAATCGCAGGTGAAAGACCTTCGATGCTATCCACATCTGGCTTTTCTGAATTTCCTAAGAATTGTCTTGCATATGCACTCAACGATTCCATATAACGACGTTGCCCTTCAGCATAAATTGTATCAAAAGCAAGAGATGTTTTTCCCGAACCAGATACTCCTGTCATAATGACAATCTGATCTCTAGGAATCACTAAATCTACATTTTTTAAATTGTTCTCTCTTGCACCTTTTATCCGTATTGTATTTTGTTCCATAATAACCTCATTCTCTCCAACATTATAGCACTTTTTAAGACGTAATTGGACTTGCAAACAAATATCCGTCCGCTTATGTCTTACCATTATAACAAACCTGTCAAGTCCTCATTTTTCTCATTCATATGATTTGAATTAAGAATCATTCTTAGTATAATTATACATGTAAGGAAAAGAAAAGGAAGGTATATTTACATGGAAACAAAATTAAATAAATTATTAACAGACTTAGTTGTAGAATATCATAAACTACAAAATTTTCACTGGTATGTGAAAGGAAGTGACTTCTTTACTGCACACGTAAAATTAGAAGAATACTATGACTTCATTAATGAAGCCATTGATGAAGTTGGTGAACTGATTTTAATGGTAAGCGAAAAGCCACTTGCCTCACTTAAAGATTATTTAGCTGTTACAGCAATCGAAGAAGCCAACATGGATCACAAAGATAGTAAATCTATTTGGAAAGAAGTGTTGAAAGACTTTGAAATTATTCTTAGTGAAGTTCGTGAAGTAAAAGAAAGTGCTGAAGAAAAAAGCATTGATGTTGTAGGTATCCAAATGGATGACTACATTAAGGAATTCACAAAATCAATTTGGATGATTAAACAAGTTGTATAAGAGAGCTAAGGACTTCCGCGTGAAGTCCTTTTCTTATGCTCCATACATATTTGATTTTATATAATATGATGCTTCTTTATATAAATACGTAAAAAAGGTAGACTCTTATTTTCGCTTCATTTATAATATCAAATTGATTATGATAATACATAATTAATTTATCAACATTAAATAAACGTATGAATCGTGTAGTAGAAAAAGAAAAAAAGGATGTATGTGTATGAAGTATCTTAAAGTAAAAAACGTATTATTGATTTGTGTTGCACTAGTTCTAACTTGTGTATTGTATGTTTTTCAAATGCCAACAAATGCTCTAAGTGATACCAGTGAGCAAAAGGAATCAACCGCACAGGTACACGATGAAAACCCACCAACGATTATTGGACCAAATGCATATGAACTTGTAGTCGATGAAGAATTCAGTTTACGCAATTTAAAACTACGTGCGTATGATTCAAAGAAACAACCGCTACTTTTGGATGTTATTGAAAATGATGTAAATACAAGTGTACCAGGTAACTATAAAGTCATCGTTGAAGCCAAAAACAAGTCTGGTAAAATTTCACGTAAGACAATAGAAATTATCGTTAAAGCAAAAGAAGTTGAAGAAAAGCATGATCATGCAAAGCCTGAACCCGTTCAACAAGAAATTCCAGTAGAAATCGCACAAGAAACTCTTACGCCTGTTCAACCGCCACTTGATCGTACCAATTTATATGTACGTGGTTGGAAAATCGAAGCACCAGATATGAATGTTTCTGATGATACCGTACGTAAATATGTAAATGAAATTATGCAACTACCAAACCAATACAACAACAGTTCATTACATACCATTACCATTGATTTAAGTATTGCATATCCATATCTTGGTATGGGATATAGTGATGGTCGCATTTGGTTAAATGGACAAAATCATTACCCAACCACCGTATTACACGAAGCAACTCATATTTACGATTTTGGAACCAATCTTTCTCAAACAGCTGAGTTCCAGCAAATCTTTAATCAAGAAAAAGGAAGTCTTCCTGTAAGATACAGTGGTAATATGAATGATAATGCCTATGAGTGGTTAGCAAATGCTGTTGTGTATTATTACAACGACCCGCAAACACTTGCAAGTAATGCACCACTTACACATCAATATGTATATCGAAACTTAATTGCTAGTTAATTCGTGTATAATATATGTAAGAGGTATGTATTATGAATGTCGCAATTTTAGGTTTAGGAGGTATCGCTAAACGCGTTGCCTTAGGTGTTACATATGCAAAAAATGCATCACTATATGCTGTTGCAGCTCGTGATATAAAACGTGCACAAGCATTTCAAGAACAGTACGATGCAGTACATGCATATGGTTCTTATGATGAAGTGTTAGCAGATCCACAAGTTGAACTTGTTTATATTTGTGTACCAAATGCATTACATTATGATTTAGTTTGTAAGTGTTTGCAAGCCAACAAGCATGTCATCTGTGAAAAGATTATGGTCACAACACATAAAGAATTAAAACAATTGTTTGATCTTGCCAAAGAAAAACAGTGTTTTCTAATGGAGGCAAATAAAACGGTATTTACGCCACTTAATCAGAAGCTGTATCAAATGATCGCAAATGGTGTAATCGGTAAACTACAATTCATCAAAGCTGAGTATAGTGCTCGATTACTTGATGATCCACTACCAGATACACATTGGGTTCTGGATCCAGTAACCGGTGGCTGTGCTTTTGATATTGGTGTATATCCAACCTGTTTTGCACATTACTATGCAAATAGCAAAGTAAAAGAAATTACAAAGAAGAAAACGTATATCGATGCATATGCCTGTGATTTTGGACTGCATGCAATGATCACCTATGAAAATGGCATCCAAGCGGATATTATGAGTAACTGGCTATATACACCTGAAAACAAAGGTTGTGCGTATCTTATCGGTGAAAAAGGATACATAAAAATTCCAGCATATTGGAAAGAAAAAGTAGCCTATATATATGTAGATGGTAAAGAAGAAATTATCGCAGTAGACATGCAAAGTGATTTTAGCGGTGAAATTGAACATGCAGTTGCTTGCATCGAACATCAAATATATGAAAGCCCTATTATGGGATATACACAAAGTAAAGCCATTTTAGAAGTTGTAGACTAAAGGGAAGCATTCGCTTCCCCTTTTATTTGCGTTTTTGAATCTTGTTTTCTAACACACCAATTCCTTCAATGACACATTTCATTTCATCATGTTCAGTTAACCACTTAGGAACTTCAAATCCCATACCTACGCCTGAAGGTGTTCCTGTTGAGATAATATCTCCAGCTTCCAACGTAATACCTTGCGAATAATCGCTAATGAGTTCTGCAACTTTATGAATCATTTGCGTTGTATTTCCATTTTGTCGAAGTTCTTGATTGATATAACATTGTACTGCATGAGATGCATTTGGATCAAAAGCATCTGCACTTACGATACAAGGACCCATAATCGTATAGCCATCAAGTGACTTTCCTTTATTCCATTGAATTCGTCCTCTTTGTAGGCCACGTGAAGATAGATCATTAAGAATACTATAACCAAATACATAATCCATCGCTTCTTCTACAGGAATATCTTTTCCCCGCTTTTTGATGATAACAGCAAGCTCAACTTCATAGTCAACCTTTTCATCCAAGTCAAAACAAGCATACACTGTTTCACTTGGCCCTGTAATATAAGTTGTACGTTTTCCAAAGTAAATGGGTGGATCTTTCTTTTCTACATGGCGAGTAAATCCACGATCTGCTTCATCGATATGTTCTTGATAATTTAAACCAACGGCAATGACATCATGTATCGAACGTTCCATAGGTGCTAACAATTGCACATCTTCTATACACACACCAGAACAATGCGATTCAAGATAGTCTTGAATCTTTTTCATATCACCATCCTTTGCTTGTTCAATAAATGTTTGCATTGTATTTGCATAATTCTTTCCTAGTATTTCTTGTAGGCTTATAACATATGTTTCATCTTGACTTAGTACACCTAAGTGTATTTCATTATGATTTGTATAGCGAATAAATCTCATAGTATTTCTCCTTACTATAGAAATTATACACATATCTATGACAATACAAAAGAAATGTTTGAAGTAAGACAAAATATATCTAAACTTTACATATTTACCCAGAAAAAGAGATATTTCCTAGGAAATTTCTTCGTTTTTTATTGGTTCACTGGAATATACTTCATATCTTCAATAATTTCTTTCCCTTTTTCAGAGAAAATAAAGTTAAAGAACTCTTGTGCATCTTCACTATCTTTCTTTGTTGCTAGAATAAATGGACGCTGCAAAGCATAACTTCCATTTGTGATTGTTTCGACACTTGGAGTAACTTCATCTACTCTAAGTACATCCACTTGATCAGAAACTGAGCCCATTGAGATATAACCAATCCCGTTGGCATTGGTTGATACTGTTGATATTACACCACCAGTTGAATTTTGAATATCTGCATCTTTAATTAGTTCATTTGACTCAAAACCTACAATTCCTTCAAATCCATCACGGGTTCCACTTCCTTCTTCACGACTCACAACAGATATTGTTGCATCTACTCCTCCAAGTTGTTTCCAGTTAGTAATCTTACCAGTATAAATTTCATGCAATTGTTCAAGTGTTATATTTTGTACTTTATTTTTTTGGTTTACAATGACAACAATTCCATCAAGTGCAATAACTACTCCATCAAGTTTTTCCTTTTCTTCGTCTTCAAGCTCTCTTGAGACACTACCAATATCAAGTACACCTTCATTTGCACCTTTTACACCTACACTTGACCCTCCACCTTGAACGGATACTTTCATATCACTTTCTTTCATAAAGTTTTCTGCTAGTTTTTCCATAAGGGGTTGTACACTTGTCGACCCACCAATAAGCAATTCTGTTTTCTTTGTCGTTTTTTGGTTAGTTGAACAACCAACAAGCAATAAACAACACACTCCAAATATCCATAGTTTACGCATAAACTCCTCCTTTTGCATAACTACACATTACAAAAGAAATATAAAGAAAGCTTATAGATTTCAAAAAGATTTGGTTAATTAATGTTAAGAAAGTGTATCGATTAGTTATTTAGATCAAACCATAAAAAAAGGAATGCAGGGAAAGCACTCCTTTTTTCTGCCGGATAATATGTCAAATTGATTCACCTGCGTATGGATGATACGCCTTCATAGTTTTGAGTTAATTAGTGTGTGTAAAGGAAACTACTCTATGTGGTTATTTTGAACAAGAATTAGTTTTATACAGGGTTATAAAAGTAATTAGCAATTGGGTTGTTTCGAAGCTAGATATGTAATTGGGAAATAACTTCGAACTTGTTCATATAGTAAATCAGTTAGATTATATATCCTACTAATATTGTAGTATATTAAATCGATAGTTACAATATGATTATTAAATTATATGTTATCTTGAGTTTTATATAAGATTTGATATAGTGAGTAAACTTATTTAAAAATTTGATATATACAATTTCTATCTCACTGAAATATGAGCCACATGCAAATAATCTTTTATTTATCGAATAATATGTACTTTTTTGACTACAAAAATGTAATATATGTCTTTTAATTTCCTAGTGTTTTTATAGGTATATCGATTTTTATATTGAATTTAGTAAATTCAGATGCTTTGAAACTCAAAAAAAGATATAGCCGAAACTATATCTCATTATTTTCCTTTTACGTTGATACGGTTTATTGCTTTACGTAAAGCAACTTCTGCACGACGCATATTCAAGCTGTGTTCTTTGGCTTGTAAACGTTTTTCAGCACGCTCTTTTGCTGCTTTTGCACGTTCGATATCGATGTCTTCTTCCCCTTCAATTGCATCAGTTAATACTGTCACAATATTCTTAGAGTATTCAAGCAATCCACCAGATACCGCATAGTCTTTTTCCACACCATCACGAATCAAGGTCATGCTTGAAATATCAAGCATTGCAACCATTGGCATGTGATCTGGTAAAAGTCCAAAGTTTCCATCTACAGAACGCGCGTTGAGTTGATCAACTTCCGTATGTAAGTACATACCACTTGGGGTAATGATTCGTACATCAATCATATTTACACCTCAAGCGTTTTTGCTTTTTCGACAACTTCCTCAATGGTTCCTACGTATAAGAATGCTTGCTCTGGAAGGTGATCGTATTTACCTTCTAGTACTTCTTTTAGTGAACGAATCGTTTCACTCATTGGTACATATTTTCCTGCCATTCCGTTGAATGGTTCAGCAACGTTAAATGGTTGTGATAAGAAGTTACGTACACGACGTGCACGGTTTACCGTTGTCTTATCTTCTTCACTTAATTCATCCATACCTAAGATAGCGATGATATCTTGAAGTTCTTTATAGCGTTGCAATAAACTTTGCACATCACGTGCGACTGTGTAGTGTTCATCCCCAACAATTAATGGATCAAGCATACGAGAACTTGATTCCAGTGGGTCAACTGCAGGATAAATACCTAATGAAGCAATTCCACGGTCAAGTACCGTTTTGGCATCAAGGTGAGTAAAGGCAGTTGCTGGTGCTGGATCGGTAAGGTCATCAGCAGGCACATAAACGGCTTGCACAGATGTAATGGATCCATTACGAGTTGACGTAATACGTTCTTGTAGTTGTCCCATTTCGGTAGCTAGTGTTGGTTGGTAACCTACGGCACTAGGCATACGTCCTAGTAAGGCACTAACTTCACTTCCCGCTTGTGTAAAACGGAAGATGTTATCAACGAATAGTAATACATCTTGATGATCTACATCACGGTAGTATTCAGCCATGGTTAGCCCGGTTAAGGCAACACGCATTCTCGCTCCTGGACTTTCATTCATTTGTCCATAAACAAGCACGGTTTTATCAAGTACACCTGAATCTTTCATTTCATGGTACATGTCATTACCTTCACGTGTACGTTCTCCTACACCAGTAACAACACTTCGTCCACCATGTTCTTTAGCAATATTGTGAATTAGCTCTTGGATAAGCACGGTTTTACCAACACCAGCCCCTCCGAAAAGTCCAATCTTACCACCTTTTGCATAAGGACATAGTAAGTCAATAACTTTAATTCCCGTTTCTAGTACTTCAGCTGATGTTTGTTGTTCATCAAAGCTTGGTGCTTCACGGTGAATTGGCATACGTTTTACATCATCACCTAGTGGTGGCATTTCATCAATTTCACGTCCAAGTACATTAAACATACGTCCAAGTACTTTTTCTCCTACTGGTACTGAGATTGGTGCTCCTGTATCAATGGCATCCATTCCACGAACAAGTCCATCCGTTGAACCCATCGCAATACAGCGAACACGTTCATCACCAATATGTTGACTGACTTCAACTACAAGGCTTTCATCACCTTCGCGAGGAATTTCAATCGCATTTAACAATTGTGGTAAGTTATCGCCATCATAAACGATATCGACAACCGGTCCAATGACCTGAACAATTTTTCCTATATTTTGACTCATATATTCCTCCTATTGTGCATTAGCACCACCAACAATTTCCGTAATTTCTTGCGTAATCGATGCTTGGCGCGCTTGGTTAAATTTCAGTTCGAGTTCATCACGCAACTCTTGTGCGTTATCTGTTGCATTTTCCATCGCATTTTGACGCGATGCTTGCTCACTAGTTTTTGTTTCAATCCAACGAGAGTAAAGTAATGATTTTAAATACAACGGAATCAGTTCATCTAAAATCGCATCTCCTGCTGGCTCAAAAATCACATCTTGCTTAACCACATCTTTTTCCAGTTCCTCATTACGAGTCGCTGGTAATAAACGTTCGAGTTGTGGTTCAAAATCCATCGAGTTCACGAATTTGGTATACAGTACTTCAATACTTCCAACAACACCACTTGTGTATTGTTTTAAAGCAAGTTCTGCAATATCTAGAATATCTTCATATCCTTCTTCACTTACTCCGATTTTAGTTTCAATGATGTTTAAATCACGACGTTTTAAATACGTTGTTCCGCGTGAACCAACAACGATGACTTCATCACCTTCATTGATGGAAGACTCAAGCAATTTATACGTGTTGGCATTGTATCCACCACATAATCCCATATCGCTTGTATATACAATGATCAATCGTTTTTCTGTTTGTGAGCGTTTTAGAAACGGGTGATCACTGGTTTTTATTGTAGATAAAATATGTTCTACAACTTCTTGAAGATACATTGCATATGTGCGGTTTGTATCCATCAAGTCTTTTTGTTTTCTAAGTTTACTTGCTGCTACAAGTTGCATGGCTTTGGTAATCTTCTTGGTTGAATCAACCGAACGAATTCGGTTTTTAATTTCTAACTTATTTGCCATTCTTACTTAAACTAACGAATTTGTCTGTATATTCCTTAATAGCAGCTTTCATATTTTCTTCCAATGCATCATCGATTTCTTTTTCTCGATCTAATGTTTCCATAATATCGTTGTGGTAATCTTTAATGAATTGGTGTAAACCAGATTCATATTCAAGTACATCTTCAACTGCAATCTCTTTTAAGTAGCGGTGTTTTGCCGCAAATAATGAGATGACTTGCTCACTTACCGATAATGGTGAATATTGGTGTTGTTTTAATAGTTCTACCAAACGTTCTCCATGATCAAGTGTTGCTTTTGTTGATGCATCTAAATCACTTCCGAATTGTGCAAAGGCTTGCATTTCACGGAATTGTGCAAGTTCAAGTTTCAATGAACCAGATACTTGTTTCATCGCTTTTACTTGTGCTGCACTACCAACACGACTTACCGATAATCCACTATCTACTGCTGGACGAATCCCACCATTAAACAATTCGGTTTGTAAGAAAATTTGTCCATCTGTAATCGAAATTACGTTTGTTGGAATATAGGCAGCAATATCACCTGCTTGTGTTTCGATAATTGGTAATGCGGTTAATGATCCAAGTCCATGTTCTTCATTTAACTTCGCACTACGTTCAAGTAGTCTTGAGTGTAAGTAGAAAACATCTCCTGGATATGCTTCACGTCCTGGTGGACGTTTTAATAGTAAGGACATGGTACGGTAAGCAACCGCATGTTTACTTAAATCATCATAAACAATTAGTACATCTTGTCCGTTATCCATCCATTCTTCACCAATCGCACATCCTGCGTATGGTGCAATATATTGTAATGGTGCTGCATCACTAGCAGTACTTGTTACGATAGTTGTGTATTCAAGTGCTCCGTAGTGACGTAGTTTTTCAACGATTTGTGCTACAGTACTTGCTTTTTGTCCAATTGCAACATAGATACATTTTACATTTTGTCCCTTTTGGTTCAAAATCGTATCAATCGCAATTGCGGTTTTCCCAGTTTGACGGTCTCCGATAATTAACTCACGTTGTCCTTTTCCAATTGGAATCATTGAGTCAATGCTTTTTAAACCGGTTTGTAATGGTTGATGTACACTTTTACGTGTCATAACTCCAGGAGCTACACGCTCAATTGGACGATATTTGTCACTGACAATTGGGTCACCTCCATCAATGGCTTGACCTAGTGCGTTTACTACACGTCCTAGCATCATGTCACCAACAGGTACCTCAATAATACGTCCCGTACGTTTTACTTCATCACCTTCACGAACTTTACTGTCATCACCCATCAAAACCGCACCAACGTGCTCTTCTTCAAGGTTCAATACCATTCCATAAAGATCATTAGGGAAAAGAAGCAATTCTCCTGCCATCGCTTTTTCCAATCCATAGATTAGCGCGATTCCATCACCAACACTGATGACTGTTCCTGTTTCAGATATTTCTAATGTATCATCATAACGCTTAATCTGCTCTTTGATAATGTCACTAATTTCTTCTGGTCGTAAATCCATAACTTCCTCCTCGCTTTTCTATGAGTTTTTGGCTTGTTCTTTCAATCGTTGTAAACGATTGCTTGCAGAATTATCAAGTACATCACCTGCAACTTGAATACGTAAACCAGCAATCAATTCTGGTTTAATACTCACTTTGGCAATAATGTCCTTTTTTAATTTTGCTTTTAACATATCCACAATTTGCTTTTCCTCTGTATCAGATAATGGTAAAGCACTTTGAATATAGGCGATTTCAATACCTTTTTCTTCGTTATAAAGTTCTTGATAACGTTTTTCAATTTCTTTAATGCTTGCAAAACGATTGCGATCGATTAATAACTTCACAAAGTTCATCACATACGTTTGTCCGCCAGAAAAAGATTTCATTACGATATCTTTACGCTCTTTTTTATCAATTCTTGGATGTTTTAATAGTGCAAACAATTCCGGATATTGAACCATACCTTCAACAATCACATGTAAATCTTCTTTACATGCATCAAGTAGGTCTTCTTGTTTTGCAAGTTCAAAAAGAGCTTGTGCATAACGACTAGCAATTACGCTTGCCATGACTCATCCTCTTGCGCTTGTTCGATGAAATCTTGCACATATTTTTTATGTGTTTCATCATCCATTTCTTTTTCTACTACTTTTTTAGCAGCTAAGAATGCGATGTCACTAATTTCATCTTTAATATTTTTACGAATACTCGTTTTTTCTTTTTCAATTTCAACTTGTGCTTTTTCTTTGTACATACGTGCATCGTTGTGAGCTTGTTCCAAAATTTGGTTCGCTTCCACACCTGCTTTATGTTTTGCACTTTCAATAATGCCAACCGCTTCATCGTGCGCATTTGCAAGTTTTTCTTCATACTCGCTTTTCATTTGTTCACTTTGTTGGCGATTGTCTTGCGCTGCTTCTAGTTCTCCAGCGACAAATGCACTACGTCCATCCAAATATGCTTGCGCATACTTCCAAAAGAATTTCTTCGCAATAAGTATAATCAAAGCCGTAGAAATTAAAACGAGTGCCATATCTTGTAAGTTGATACGTAAATAATTGCTTATGTTAATATCCATAAGTGGCCTCCTCTTTCTAATTCAACTACTACTTTAAGAAAATTAATAATAAGGCAATTACCAAGGCATAAATCCCTGTTGTTTCAGCAAGGGCAATCCCTAATACCATGATTGAACGAATTTTATCTGCAGCTTCAGGGTTACGTCCAACAGCTTCCGCTCCTTTACCAGCAGCGATCCCTTGACCAATTCCTGCTCCTAGACCACCGATCATAGCAATTCCAGCTCCTAAACAAGCTAATCCTGTAACAAATGCTTCATTGAATTCCATAATATTTTCCTCCTATATGAATTTTCTATTTTTACTCTTCCGCGGCATCCACAGCATCTGATAAGAAGAATGTGGCTAACGTGAAGAAAATGTAGGTTTGCATAAATGCCGTAAACATATCAAAGTACATGTGTAAAAACGGCGTAACCGCTAATAATATACCCGTAAAAGGCATTGCTGCTTTTACTAGTACATATACAAGTGCCATGATGATACTTCCACCAAGCATGTTTCCGAACAAACGTAGGGTTAACGATACTGGAAAGGCGATATCACCAATCACATTTAATGGTAATAATAACGGAACTGGATCTGTTAATGCTTTCCACTTTCCTTTAATACCATGGTTTTTAATATCACTAAAGTGAATCAACAAGAAGATACCAATCGCAAGAACCATTGCTAGTGATAAATTCGATGTTGGTGGTTGTAAACCAACCAGTCCTAAAATATTCGAGATAACCATCATAATCATAATGGTCCCAAAATATGGTAAGAACTTCCATGTTTTCTTATTTAGATTTCCTTTGACCACCATCGCACATAAGTTAACGATTGTTTCAAATACAAGTACTGCACCTTTTGGTGGTTGTGTCGGGTCTGCATGCTTGAGTTTATTTCCACCCCAAATAAGAAGGGCACAAACCAGAATTCCAACACCTATCCAAATGACGATGGTTTGGTGAACAAATAAATCAAAATCTCCGATTTTAATTAGTATTCCGTCTCCCATGATCAAACCTCCTTTCCATGCGTCAAAATTGCATGAATTTTAATCGCAAAACTTAAACTGACAAAACCAACTAACATACCTACCAATTCTAAATGTAGAAAGATATATCCAACGACAAGTAGAACTAAATAGATGATATAGCGAAATGCATACTGCATAATCGCTAAATTTTTTGCTTTATTTGGATTGTCGATTAAGCTTTTACTTGAAATAACGATGCCATGAAATCCAGCAATCGCAATTAGTGCACCATATAGAACACTAAAGATGTCTTGTGTATTTCTTGTAATTAGATAGATGATTGCAGCACTGATAAGGGCAATCCCTACAGCAAGTAGTTCGATTTGACTAAATTGCTTATTTCTCATTACTGTCACCTACATCCTTTACAAGTGTTATTAGACTTCCAACTAAGACATAAAGTAGAAGTCCAAGCATAATCCAAGGTTTCGTGCCAAATGTATCATCTAGCCACAAGCCACCAAAGACTGCAAGTATACTTCCAAGCACAACACGTCCAACAAAACGTGTCGCTTCCATTTGTTTCATTATTTCGTACCGAAAATACGGTCTCCAGCATCACCCAATCCAGGAACAATGTATCCCTGATCGTTTAATTTTTCATCTAATGCTGCTAAATAAATATCTACATCAGGATGTGCTTTTTCAACAGCTTCAACACCTTCAGGTGCACCAACAAGACAAACAAGACGAATATCTTTAGCTCCTTGTTTTTTCACCATGTCGATAGCTGCATTGGCACTACCACCAGTTGCCAACATTGGATCAACAATCATTACGACTGCATTTTCAATTCCAACTGGATATTTTTCAAAATATACGTGTGGTTGTAATGTTGTTTCATCACGGTAAAGTCCAACGTGTGCAACTTTTACCGTTGGAATCAAATTACTAATTCCACCAACCATTCCTAGTCCAGCTCTTAAAATTGGCACTAAGATGATATCTTTTTCTAATTCATACGTTTTCATTGCTGTTACTGGCGTTTCAATTTCCACTTCACGTACTGGTAAATTACGTGTAATTTCATAAGCCATTAATCCACCAATCTCATCTAAATTTTCACGAAAATCTTTCGTTTTTGTCTCTTTTTTACGCATTTGCGTTAACTTGTGAGTAATCAGTGGGTGTTCTAAAACTTTTAGCATAAAATCTCCTTTATTTCCTTTATTTGAAATTTTTTTCTTCAAGACTAATTATACTACTTGAAACTGACACTTTCAACGAAAATCCCGAATTGTTATGCTTGGATATCGCATTTCTCCATACGGTTAATCAATGGGTCATCTGCTTCTACAGTTTTGTTGTCTCCATCCTTGTAAACGACCTTCAATAAGATCGGTGTTACGATGGTTGTAACGATAACCATAATGATCACAGGAGCAAACATCGTTTCGCTAATTAAACCTGCTGCTAGACCTTTACTTGCCACAATTAAGGCAACCTCACCACGACAAATCATTCCCACTCCAACGCGTAGACATGTACGATTTGGTAAGTTACATAGTTTTGCACCAAGTGCACAACCAACGATTTTTGTAAGTACGGCAATAATACAAAGTAGAATACTAAAGATGATAATATTCGCTCCCATTTCTGGCAAGATTACTTTCAATCCAATACTTGCAAAGAAACATGGGGCAAAAAATAAATATCCAAGCGTTTCTACACGGTGTGTTACATAACTACAACGATATGTTTTGGCAATCATAAGACCTGCCACAAATGCTCCAGTAATATCTGCTACACCGAACACTTCTTCAGCTACATATGACCAAAACAAACAAAATGCAAATGCGATTAATGGGAAACGTCGTAAGTCAAACTTTGCTGAACGCATCCACTTATCAAAATATTTGTGGATAAAGTATCCAAGAACCATACTAATTGCAAAGAATCCAACGATTTTTAATAATACAGTTAGAATATCCACATTACCTTTTGAAAGACCAATAATTACAGTTAATGCAATAATCCCTAAAATGTCATCGATTAATGCGGCTCCCAAAATTATATTCCCACTACGTGATGTAAGTTTTCCTAACTCTTTTAGTGTTTCAACCGTAATACTTACGGATGTTGCAGTTAAGATAACTCCAATAAAAATGTTTTTCAACAGATCTGTCGTTCCAATTGGGTAGAAATGCGCTAAAGCAAACCCACCTGCTAAAGGAACAATAACCCCTAAACAAGCAACTAGAAAACTTGCTTTTCCACTTTTCTTTAATTCTTTTACATCACTTTCAAGTCCTGCAGAGAACATTAAGATAATGACACCTACTTCACTTACTTGAATGATGAAGTCTGTCTCCTGTAGGAAATTCAAACCCATTGGACCAAGAATCAATCCAGAGAGTAAAGCTCCCACGACTTGAGGCATTGCGACCTTCTTTGTAAACAACCCTAAAATCTTCGTGGATATTAATATAGCTGCTAAATCTAATAAATAATGATATGACATAACAAACCTCCAACGTTCTATATTGTACTCTTAAAAATCACAAAGAATAATATGTATTTGGATATAATGCATCATGTCACAGGTGTAAGCGTTATCACTTGTGAATAATTCACAAAATGCGGACACATATAATTCTTTGTCCTCATTTTAAAGACAAACATTTCTGTTTTTCATTTTATTTTATGATAAATACGGTGAAAATCCACTTTACCAATATAAGAATTCATATGACTATGACCATTTTTAAAATAACTAAGCATGTAATTATTTGATGTTTTCGTCATTTTTTATAATAAAATGTTATCAATCATGATCCAGTATTAATTATTCTTATAGCAATCATATTATTACAAATATGAATAAATAGAAAAAAAGACATCAGTTTCCCAATGTCTTCTTCAGAATTTGAATTTGCCCCTCAAGTCTATGTCGATAAGTTTCAACCAAAAACTTCCTATTCCTTTACACCCTTATACACGATTATGTTGTTTGCAAGTGTTATCCCTCTTTTTTTTGATTGAACGATTGGAGAAATAATATTATAGCGCTTGTTATTATGAGTACATTATAAGATATCGCCATGACTTATTCCAAAATCTGATTTTTCTATAAAGAGCGAAACAACGGAACCATTGCCCTTAATTCTGATGTCTTCCTCTTCACGGACACATCATACACTATTTTTTTTCGTTTGTAATAAAATCGTGATTATTGGTATTTAATTCGTGAAAAATGGTTATATTTCACAATTTTAATAAGAAATAATGGTTTGTTTTCCACATTAACTCTCTTTGAAAAGTGCAGAAACAATAAACCTTCCTTGGCTTTCCTTGATTTCCATAGACCCTTCATTTCGCTCAATAATCTCGCGTACGCTGACTAGTCCATGTCCATGATTTCGTCCTTTTTTTGAGGATTTGAAATCTGGATTATGTTCAAGTACACTTTCTTTAATCGCATTACTTACTGTAATATGAACATATTCATTTTTATTTTCTGCACGCACTTCAACCACACCATCATTGGCATTTTCAATTGCATTATCAATCAAATTCCCAAGCAAAATCGACATATCTACATTGTTGATATGTGCATCTTCACTCACATTAATCACATAACGCATTGACACACCTTTTTCTAAAGCAATTGCATGTTTTAAGTTCAAAATATAGTCAATGATTGTATTGTTTGTTAGAACCAAACTGTTTTTATCTACCTTTCCAATAAAATCATCCAATTCATGATCGAGCAATTCAAATTGCCCTTTTTCTAATAAATACTTCATGTGTGTCACAAAGTGTTTTAAATCATGATTGATCTTACGTGTTTCTTGGTTGGCGTTAACTGCCATATCATATAAATGACTTTCAAATTCAAGTGAACGCATCTTTAGTCCACTTTCAATTTCTTTTTCCTTACTAGCTTGCATATGGAAAAAAAGAATAAATACAGAAATAACAACAACAAACAAGCCAATTAGAGCTAGCATCATATCCGTAATCACAAGAACATCTTTAAAAATGACATGTTCGAGTGATAAATACATAATGGTTACTACAATAAGAAATAAGATAAACCATTGCAACATGACATTGTCCATATGCGAACGTATGTGTTTTCTTTGATTGGATATTAAATAGGTTGTGATTGCCAGTAAGGCATAAGTCAACCATACGATTAAATCATAGTATTCATCTACAACTAAATACAAATTAATATTTTGATACAGAAAGAATGACAGAATGATTGTCACCAAAGAAGAACACATTGCACTTAGTTGTAAGGCAAAAAAAGTTATAAATATCTTTTCAATATTTGGTCCGTATGCATAATAGTAAAGCCACGGAATATAGAATACTGATGTAATCAGGATATTGACTTGCCGTGCTGCAGTACTTTCCAATCCACTAAACATCGAACCAACTGTACAAATCAACACCCATAATATAAAGTGCGCCGGTGTAAAATTACTTTTCATCTTAAAATAGCGCACAAAAAAAGATACGATCAAAAGACTTTGAACGACATTGTATAAAAAATCTACTTCAATTGTTCGCATTATTCACTCTCCATCAAAAAACGATGATACGCATTTCGCACATCACTAAAACGACGGCGGCTGATGGCTAGGTGTTCTCCATTACTCATCACCATTTCGCTGTCTACAAGTTTATTTACACCTTTTAAATTGACACACGTACCCGCGTTAATTAACACAAAACCTACAAGATCTAAATTCACTTCTTGCAGTAGTTGTTTCATACTTTTACGTTCGGTATACGTCTTTCCATTTGTTAGTGTCACCAACAATTGATTGATCATTTTTTCAAAATATAAAATATTTCCAAAATTCACAATTTGTTTTTCTCCATCAACGCTATTAATTTCATATTTTTTTGCATATTTCTTCAATTTATTTTCTGCTAGATGAAGGGCATCAATCATATCAGCTTCAAAAGTAAACTTTCTTACAAAATAAAACGCATTAAATTTAAACGAGTCATAGACAAACTCACTATGGGCACTTACAAAAATAAAGATCGCATCTGGATATTTCTTTTGAATCATTTTTGCTAATTCAAATCCTGTACGTTTGGGCATATCGATATCTAAAAAATACAAATCAAATTCTTCAGCAAGAATATTTACATCTGTCGAATCGTGAAACGTTATAGTTTTAAACTCTAAAAACGTTTCATGTTGATTGATATATTCTTGTAATCGATCAATTTGTACTTGTTCATCATCAACGATACATATTTTCATTTCCATGCTATCACCAACCTTTATTTATATTCTATCTTTATTATATATCATTAATTCTTTGTCTTGCCAAGGTTTTTATGAATTATTTTAACTTTGCCCTATATTTTATAAACAAAAAAGACAAACCGAAGTCTGTCTTATGTCATTATTTAAGTTTTGTCATTGTATAGTCGTTGTATCTACCTTCGTAGTAATCAACTGTTTCTTCAAGCGCATCTGCATCGTTATCAACATCTGTAAGTTCACTACTGTATGTTAATTCGAATTTATTTTTCTTAACTTTTTCAATTGTTTTTGGTGTTACATCTTGAAGGTTGATATGGTAGTATCTTGTGATTTTCTTTTCTTTATCATCGTAACGTTCTGTACCTGAAGCAGTAACTTTTACGACGTAAACAATTACATCATCTCCAGCATATTCACTATCCCCATAGTATCTTCCTACCACTTGTTTATCTGATAAAGCAATCGTTGAATCACGTTTGAAGTCATATTCTAAGTCATCTCTAACTTCTTCATCAAAGTTTGATCCATCTTCAAAGTACTCAGTCCAAGCTGTTTCTACTTTTTTCTTTTCATCTTTGCTTAAATCATCATAGCTTTCAAATTCAATATCCAATCCTTCAACTGTAACCGTAAGTTTGTCATTGATTGGATCAATTTTATATTTATCAGCAAGTGAACTATTGTATTTTGCTTTTAAGGTAATTTCATCACCATTTTTTAATCCACTTGTTTTACTTAATGTGAAATATACATTGTCGATGAAGTCTTCCACATCATCGTCATTTCCATCAAATTCGATTTCATCATTTGTAATATATGCATATCCTTCCCCAGATACACCTTCAAATGTTACTTCTACTGCTTTTGTTAAGTCTACTTCTGTTTTACGATTTGATAGTACATTAAAGCCAACAATTACTACTAAACATACAACAAGTACACCAGCAATAATTCCTTTACCTTTTTTTGTTGCCACAAATCCTTTGATTTTCTCAACCGTTTCATTTGGTTTTTTATCTAAATCAGGTGATTCGCTTGCAGTTGATGTAGACGTTGATGCAGTTGTAGTATCTGCTGTACTTGTTTCTGTAGCTGTAACAGTTGGTTGTGCTACTTCTTCAGGCATACCTTTTGTTTTGTTGAACATATATCCATTGTATCCTGCTAAGATTACAAGTACCCATAATGTTAAATCAAGTAAATGTGCAGCCATTTCTACACTTTCCGCACTATCTGCAAGTGCAGCTAAATCCCAAAACGAAGTTGCATTAGCAGCTTTGTAAAAGAACATAACGGTTTGAATATTTAATAATAAAATTACAATTGTCCAGCAGCACACCCCAAATGTAATTGCCACTGATACATCTTTATCTTGATTCTTGAAGTAAATACGGTATGCATAGTAGATCGCTAAAATTGATGCCAATGCAATACATACATAGAATACGATAAACACAAATGTAAATGCTCCTAGTGAACCACCACTAGCGATTGATGACGTTAAACTTTTTGTAATAAAATAAAAAATTAACGCAGCGATTCCCATAGCCATGGAAATCAATCGAAGATTTTTCTTCGAAAATTTTGATTCTAATAAGTTTTTCATAAGTCTCCCTTTTCTCTAATTACTTCAAACACACAAATGGAATTATAATATATTTATTGAAAGATGTTAAGCATTTTATAAACACTTTGTTTATTTTTTCACTATCTTTGTCAGGTGAACACACAAAAACCGCCACGATGAGATGACGGTTTTGTGTGACTAAATAATTAGAGAGAGATTACTCTGCCAAGTCTTTTTCTGTGTAGTATTCTGTATCGATAAGCTCTTTCTTGTAGTTTTCTTTATCTACTGATACTGGGTTTGCTAAATATGTTGGTACAACTTTCACTCCGTTGTCATATGTTTCTGTATCATTTACTTCTACTTCTTTTCCTGCTGTTATCGCTTCAATCATTTTGATTGTGTTTTTGGCTAGTGTTCTTGTATCTTTGAAGATCGTTTGTGTTTGTTCTCCTGCGATAATTGATTTCACTCCTGCGATTGTTGCATCTTGTCCTGTGATTACTGGTAATGGTTTATCTGCATCTCCATATCCCACTCCTTTTAATGATGAGATGATTCCCAAACTAATTGGGTCATATGGTGATAAGACTGCATCTAATGTTTTATCTGTATAGTTTGCACTTAATAGGTTATCCATTCTTGCTTGTGCAGTAGATCCATCCCAACGTAATGTTGCGATTTGGTTAAAGTTTGTTTGTCCTGAAGGTACAACCAGTTGTCCATTATCGATGTATGTTTCTAGTACACTCATTACTCCATTGAAGTTAATTAATGCGTTGTTGTCATCTGGACTTCCACCGAATAATTCAATATTGAATGGTCCTGCTCCATCTTTTAAGCCTAATTTTTCTTCAATGTATGTTGCTTGTAAAACTCCTACACCAAAATTATCAAACGTTGAATAGTAATCTACATATTCTGAATTCATTAATAAGCGGTCATATGCGATAACTACAATATCTTCATCATGTGCTTTTTGAAGAACATCAGTTAAGGCACTACCATCAATCGATGCGATGACTAAGATATCTACACCTTTTGTGATCATGTTTTCAATTTGTGCTACTTGATTTTCTACTTTATCTTCACCATATTGCAAGTCTGTTTTATAACCAAGTGCTTCTAGTTCCGTGACCATGTTATTTCCATCAGCAATCCAACGTTCTGCTGACTTTGTAGGCATTGAGATACCTACAAATCCTTTATCTGATGATCCACCAGAATCTGAATCTGAACCACAACCTGTCATCACAAGTGTAGATCCCATAAGCATTACTACCGTTAATACTTTTAAAATAAGCTTTTTCATAGTTCCTCCTCTAAGTTAATTACTGTTGCTTATTAGTTCGATTGCCTCATCAAGTATTGCATTCCCATTTATCGTCTCATAGTCTTCTTTTTTAATCAATGTATAAGGGATTGCTTTTACTTGTAAGTAATCTTTTAACCTATTAATTTCATACTCTGATTGTGGCCCAATCAGCAAGGCATCTAATTTCTGTGTTTGAATAATTTGTTCGGCTAATAGTGCCGGAGCCGAATAGATATGTGCATGCAAGCCTCTTTGGTCTGCAATATGTTGCATTTGTTTGACAATAATTCCTGTCGATACTCCTGCACTACAGATAAGTAAGATCGTATATTCTTTTTGGTTATCCATATATATACACGCTACTTTCTTTTCTTTTTATTATAGATATCTAAGACAACTGCAAGGAGTAAAATTAACCCTTTGATCGCTTGTTGCCAGTCAACACCTACACCCATGATTGACATACCGTTGTTTAGTACCCCCATCACAAGACCACCGATGATCGCTCCCATGATGGTACCAATACCACCTGAAGTACTTGCTCCACCAAAGTATACTGCTGCCATTGCGTCTAGTTCCATTGATGTTCCTGCTTGTGGTGTTGCCGCATTTAAACGTGCTGCCATAATCAGTCCAGCTAAAGCTGCCATCACCCCCATATTCACAAATACCCAGAATGTAATTTTCTTTGTTTTAATACCTGATAATTCTGCGGCTTTTTTATTTCCACCTGTTGCATAAATTTGACGTCCTGCAACGGTTTTGTTTGTTAGAAAACCATACCCTGCAACCATAACTGCTAAGATGATTAAAATAATTGGATATCCTTTGTATGTCGCAAAGATATATGTTCCTCCAACAAATACAATCACCATAAATAATGATTTCACTAAGAATGCAGTTTGCGATTCAACGATAAACCCATTCTTTTTTCTTTTTTCACGTGTACGGAATTGTGTAAATACAAGTGCTAATGATAATACAATTCCAATAATCATCGATAAGTAATGCATGTGATCTCCACCAGCGATATCTGGTAGATATCCATTGGCAAAGAAGTTAAAACTTGTTGGGAATGGTGCTAATGATTGTCCACCAAGAACTACTTGTGTAAGTCCTCTAAACATCAACAATCCTGATAGTGTCACAATGAATGCTGGAATTTCAACATATGCTACCCAGAATCCTTGCCATGCACCAATGATTGCTCCAACTAATAAACATACGGGAATGGCAATGATTGGATCCACTTTGTAGTTGATCATTAAGAATCCTGCAATTGCCCCAACAAAAGCCATAACCGAACCAACGGATAAATCGACATGTCCAAGTAATACAACAAGTAACATCCCTGCTGATAATACAAATATATGACTGTTTTGTAGTACTAAGTTTGTAATATTTAGTGGTCTCATTAAAATTCCATCTGTTGTGATTTGGAATCCAATCAATAAGACAACTAGAATGATAATCATACTATATTTGCTAAATAAATTTAATGCTTTTTCTTTTAACGTAGTTAATTTTTCCATCTTAAGCTTCTCCCTCTTTCGTCATCAAGTTCATCAAGACTTCTTGATTTGCATCACTTCTTGAGACTTCACCTGTGAATTGCCCTTCACTCATCGTATAGATGCGATCACACATTCCTAGAATCTCAGGAAGTTCCGAAGAGATTATGCAAACACATTTCCCTTGTTTTGCAATTTCTTCAATAATTGTGTAGATTTCATATTTCGCCCCAACATCAATTCCTCGAGTTGGTTCATCTAAGAAAAGTACATCTGGATTACTCATCAACCATTTTGCAAGTACAACCTTTTGTTGGTTCCCACCACTAAGACTTGCAACATTTTGTTGAACAGAACTTGTCTTAATACGCATCACATCTTTATAATGATCTGCTTCTTTTAATTCTTCATCTTTATCAAGTACACCACGATGACTAATCTTCTTTAAATTTGCCATCGAGATGTTTTCACGAATATCCATCAGTAAATTTAAACCCAATGTTTTCCGGTCTTCAGAAACATAGGCAAGTCCATGTTGGATCGCCGAAGGTACATCTTTAATTTTGATTTCTTTACCATCCTTAAAGATATGTCCGCTGATTTTTTGCCCATAGGAACGTCCAAATAAGCTCATCGCAAATTCCGTTCTACCTGCACCCATCAAACCAGCAATCCCAACGATTTCTCCTTTTCGAATAGTCATGTTGATATTACGATTCACAATACGATCTTCATCAACTGGATGATGAACATTCCAATCTTTCACCTCAAATGCAATATCTCCAATATTCGGTTCACGCTTTGGATATCGATTGGTTAATTCACGTCCCACCATTCCACGAATGATTCGATCTTCACTAATATCATCTTTTGTTAGTGTCTCAATTGTTTTTCCATCACGAATAATTGTGATGCGATCTGCAATACTTACAATCTCATTTAATTTGTGAGAAATGATAATGGAAGTAATTCCTTGATTTTTAAACTCACGAATCAACTCAAGTAAGTTATCACTTTCTTCTTCATTCAAAGCGGCAGTAGGCTCATCAAGGATTAATAGTTTCACTTGCTTTGAGAAGGCTTTAGCGATTTCTACCAATTGTTGGTGGCCTACACCGATTTGTGTAATCAATGTGTTTGGATCTAAATTTAAGCGTACTGCTTTCAATAAATTATCCGTTTTCTTTTCGGTCATATCCCAATCAATCACACCACGTGATGCTTGTTCATTTCCTAAAAAGATATTTTCCTTTATCGATAAGTATGGAATTAATGCAAGTTCTTGGTGAATAATAACGATTCCTTCTTTTTCTGAATCACGAATATTCTTGAATTCACATTCCTTTCCATTGTAAGTGATGCTTCCTTTATAGGTTCCCGCAGGGTGTACCCCACTTAGAACCTTCATTAATGTACTCTTACCTGCACCGTTTTCCCCACATAGTGCATGAATTTCACCGCGTTCTACTTTAATATTTACATTATCTAAAGCACGGACACCGGTAAATTCTTTGGTAATGTCATTCATTTCTAAGATATAATCTGCCATTGTTCTCCTCCTACAATCATACTTTAAAGATCGTTATCGATTACTCTGCTAAGTCTTTTTCTGTGTAGTATTCTGTATCAATAAGCTCTTTCTTGTAGTTTTCTTTATCTACTGATACTGGGTTTGCTAAATATGTTGGTACAACTTTTACTCCGTTGTCATATGTTTCTGTATCATTTACTTCTACTTCTTTTCCTGCTGTTATCGCTTCAATCATTTTGATTGTGTTTTTGGCTAGTGTTCTTGTATCTTTGAAGATCGTTTGTGTTTGTTCTCCTGCGATAATTGATTTCACTCCTGCGATTGTTGCATCTTGTCCTGTGATTACTGGTAATGGTTTATCTGCATCTCCATATCCCACTCCTTTTAATGATGAGATGATTCCCAAACTAATTGGGTCATATGGTGATAAGACTGCATCTAATGTTTTATCTGTATAGTTTGCACTTAATAGGTTATCCATTCTTGCTTGTGCAGTAGATCCATCCCAACGTAATGTTGCGATTTGGTTGAAGTTTGTTTGTCCTGAAGGTACAACCAGTTGTCCATTATCGATGTATGTTTCTAGTACACTCATTACTCCATTGAAGTTAATTAATGCGTTGTTGTCATCTGGACTTCCACCGAATAATTCAATATTGAATGGTCCTGCTCCATCTTTTAAGCCTAATTTTTCTTCAATGTATGTTGCTTGTAAAACTCCTACACCAAAATTATCAAACGTTGAATAGTAGTCTACATATTCTGAATTCATTAATAAGCGGTCATATGCGATAACTACAATATCTTCATCATGTGCTTTTTGAAGAACATCAGTTAAGGCACTACCATCAATCGATGCGATGACTAAGATATCTACACCTTTTGTGATCATGTTTTCAATTTGTGCTACTTGGTTTTCTACTTTATCTTCACCATATTGCAAGTCTGTTTTATAACCAAGTGCTTCTAGTTCCGTGACCATATTATTTCCATCAGCAATCCAACGTTCTGCTGACTTTGTAGGCATTGAGATACCTACAAATCCTTTATCTGATGATCCACCAGAATCTGAATCTGAACCACAACCTGTCATCACAAGTGTAGATCCCATAAGCATTACTACCGTTAATACTTTTAAAATAAGCTTTTTCATAGTTCCTCCTCTTTTATTTGTGCTCTGTATCTACTTCTATCTTATGGAAATATGAAAGCGATTACATTAAGTTCCATTTGAATCATCTTGAAATAATTCTTCAATTCTTTGAATTTTTCTATTCTATCTTGAATATTTTTTGTGATTTCTTGGTTTTTTTCTTTTTAAAAGCACCAACAAAGAATTAAGGTATAATAAAAATATAGAAAGTGTATAAGGGAGTTTGTCATGATGAAAAAACTACAAGTCATACTTATCGGATTGTGTTTGCTGTTTGCAAATGTTAGTTGTACTCCACAAGAAAGTGAACCTGAAAAAGACATAATTATCGGTTTTTCTCAATCAGGTATTGAGAGTTCATGGCGTAAACGTCATACCGAATCCATTCTTTCAGCGTTAAAGTCAGATGGCTATCAAGTTATGTATCGAAATGGGATGATGCAACAAAGCCAACAAATTCAAGATATTCGTGCATTTATTGCATACAAAGTTGATATGATTGTTTTTACACCAATCTCGCATACGGGATGGGATGCTGTACTAAAAGAGGCAAAACAAGCAAATATTCCAGTGATTCTTGTTGACCGTGATATTACCATTGATGATACTTCATTATTTACATCACATATTGGTCCTAACTTTAAAGCAGAAGGGAATCGTGCAGGAATATATGCAAGCAGCTGTTTTACAAGTGAAGAAAAAAGTGAAGTCAATATTTTAGAAGTTAGTGGAAATGCAGATTCTTATGGTTCGATACTTCGCCATTCTGGTTTTGATGAAACGATACGCAATCGTTCAAATATTACACTTACGATTAAAGAGACTTTATATGGAAACTACACTCGTACGATGGGTGAAGAACTGATGCGTAACTATATTAAGGAAAAGAATATTAAAGAGATTGATATTATTTATTCACATAACGATGAAATGACTTTGGGTATTTTAGATGCATTGGATGCTGTTGATATCAAACCAGGAAAAGATATTAAAATCATCACAATTGACGGACAAAACGATGTCATTAAGGAACTAAAAAAAGGACGTGTAAACTGTGTTGTGGAGTGCAACCCAGATGCCGGTCCCTATTTAATAAGTGCAATCGAACGTTACTTTAAATATCAAGAAGACGGTTCCAATAAAGAGATTCCACGAGAGATCTATATGACAGAAACCGTCTTTTCGGATAAAGGGGACCTTGATGCGATTCCCCCAAGGAATTATTAATCATGTTTCGCTCAAAACATACAAGTATTAAAGAGATGCTCAAACGCTCCAATGTCATCATCTCCTTATTGATTATTATTCCATTGGTATTTAATACCGTTATTTATACACGACAAATTCTAACTTACCAACAATTAGTGGACAATGTAAGTAAAGCTGATGAAACTAGTTCCATCGTAAAAAACGAAGTAATCGCTAATGTATGGGATTTAGTTACCGGACAAACCAGTGTGTCCAACATGAGTTCATCTAATACCCTAAATGATGTTCGTGAACAATTGTTCGATATTCGTGAACATGCATCAACAACACAAGAAACTACACTTATTGATGTATCGCTTCGCACAATCGAAACGATTGAAGGATATTTAGAAGATATTATCTATAACTTGCAAAACGAAGTTCCAGTTAAAGAAAATGAAGACATTATGAAACAAATTGTCTCGGTTAATGATTTACTCTATTCGGTCTTGCAAGATTATGTTCGACTGGAAATCAACATGGCTGCACAAATGAGTAATACATTAACGCAGACACTTATTGTCTTAACGATATTCCAAATTCTTATTTTTATTGGTTCAATCATTTTTATTCGTCGCAATCAACGAAATATGACAAATAAAATCGAACAACCGATTAATGATCTTGTCCTGTTATCAAAAGAACTTGCACGAGGCAACCTTACCTATCAAAGTCCTCCTGCCAATATGGAAGAATTAGAAGAATTAACTTCGTCATTGAATATCATGGCAAATGACTTACAAGTTTTACTAAAAGATAATGCTGACAAACAATATCATTTAGCACAAAGTGAGTTGCGGGTTCTTCAAGCACAAATTACACCTCACTTTATCTACAATACGCTTGATGCAATTATCTCATTAGCAAACCAGGAAAGCTTGGAAGATGTAAAACGCATGACCTTTGCATTGTCGGATTTCTTGCGCATCTCATTGAGTAAAGGAGAAGATTGGATTCCAATCGAAAAAGAGAAACGTCACATTGAAGATTATCTAACCATTTTGAAAACGCGTTATGGAGCGGCTCTGGAATATACGATTGATATTCCACAGGAAATCATGCATATGACCGTACTAAAAATGATCTTACAACCAATCGTTGAAAATGCTATCTACCATGGTACGAAAGGTTCACGTCGTAAAGGAATTATTGAAATTATTGGTTATGAAACTGAAGAGTCTATTGTCTTTGAAGTAAAAGATAATGGAGTAGGAATGTCTGAAGAAAAACTACACGAGGTTCGCAACAATTTGGATATGCCATTGGATTATGAATTTGAAAGTGGCTATGGTTTGTACAATGTTAATCGTCGCTTGAAATTAAACTATGGACTACAAGCACGCATTGATATTACCAGTGCACATCGCAAAGGAACCACTATGAAAATCGTATTACCAAAAACAAAGAACCCATTAATAAAGGAAGGTGTTATGTATGTATAAAGTATTCATCGTAGAAGATGAACATTTGATTCGCGATTCCATTCGCAATGAAATCATCGAAAACAGTGAAGCACTTGATTTAAAGTTTTGTGGTGAAGCAGGAGATGGAGAACTTGGCTTATCGATGATGATGGATTTAAAACCAGATATCCTCATCACAGATATTCGAATGCCATTTATGGATGGTTTACAACTTGCCAAAGAAGCAAAAGAGATTTTTCCTTGGATACGAATTATCATTATTAGTGGATTTGATGAATTTGATTACGCCAAACAAGCACTTCAACTCGGTGTTGATGATTACCTACTCAAGCCAATTAAATCAGCTGAACTATATACTGCACTGCGCAAATCCATCGATGCCTTCAACGAACAAAATCAAAATGAAAATCATTACCCGGGAAATACGGATGCAATTATGTCTGTGATGAGCCGCAATAATTTTCTTGAAGCACTATTTCAAGGACAACTCAAAGTTGATAAAGCCATTGAACGTGCTAAAGAATTGGGTGTAGATTTAGTTGGTAAGAAATATACAGTGCTTTTGGTTTCCGCAAAACCAGAAAAAGAAATATCGGATTACCATCGTTATTATGATAGGCTTGCAAGTGTACTTACTGATGATGTCAGTTGCATCTTTAGTACGATGTCCACAAAATACATCAAGCTCTTACTATTTGATGCAAATCGCGATGCCCTCTTAGAAAAAAGTTATCAACTTGCGCACTTTATACTTCATGAGCTCGATCGTGATGGTCAATCGGAACTCGGTGTTGCAATTGGTCCAATAGTGAATCGTATCAGTGAAATCAAACAATGTTTTGATTCAACAAACTTGATGATGAAAAGTTATGGGGTATTACGCCCGGATAACATTTTAAGTTGTGAAGATGATCTTCGTGATGGTGAATTATCACCAACCAATCCTTTTAATAAAGATTTTATCGTCAAACTGAACGAAAGTAGTAAAGAAGATATTCCACAGCTTATCGAATTGCTAAGTTACTTCCCTGAAGATGCACATCCTTCAGAAGCACGTAATCGCGTATATCGTTACTTCGTATTACTTGAACTACTATCGATTGTTCGCAAGAAAGAACTTCAGGTTGAAGGATTTGACTTTCAATTTCTAAATGAACCAGAAAGCATCTCTGCAATTTCAAATAATGTTACACAATACCAAGCATTGCTAAACAATTTATTGGAAATTATCCTGAACACGAAAATTGATCCTTCTATGGCTCGCTATCGAAGCGTCATCACACAAGCGTTAAAAGTAATTGATGAAAATTACAGTAGTCCTGATATTTCATTAAATTATGTCGCTGAAGAAATTGCACTAAGTCCATCACACTTTAGTACGATATTCTCACAAGCGATGAATATGACATTTATTGAATACATTACAAACAAGCGCATTACACTTGCCAAGAAATTACTGCGTGAAACGAATGAAAAACTTGGAAATATCGCATTTGAAATTGGCTATAGTGATCCAAACTACTTCAGCTTCTTATTTAAACGAAAAGAAAACATGTCACCAACAGAATATCGAAAACAGTGCGCTAGCAAATAGGGTAGAGGGAAAGAAATATATTCTTTCGCCCCTCCCATTGCACCGTACGTACGGTTCTCGTATACGGCGCTACATATGTATTAATCACGA
>NZ_SODD01000011.1 GCF_004365815.1 Breznakia blatticola | reverse complement strand
CGTGATTAATACATATGTAGCGCCGTATACGAGAACCGTACGTACGGTGCAATGGGAGGGGCGAAAGAATATATTTCTTTCCCTCTACCCTATTTTGTCTATGTGAATTTTGGTATAATGAGAACTAGAGAAAGAGGGTATTGTAAATGGCATATAAAGCATTGTATAGAACCTATAGACCAGAAAATTTTGATGATATGGCAGGGCAAAAGCATATTATTAAAACCTTACAAAATGCGATAGATAATAATAAAATTGCACATGCGTACTTATTTACTGGACCTAGAGGTACCGGAAAAACATCAACAGCAAAAATATTCGCAAGAGCAGTAAACTGTACAGGAGAACATAAACCTTGTGGTGTCTGTGAAAACTGTAAAACGGATTTAGAAGGTGTACATCCAGATATTGTAGAGATTGATGCTGCAAGTAATAATGGGGTAGAGGAAGTACGTAATCTAATTGAGAAATTTAAATATGCACCAATCAAAGGTAAATACAAAGTATATATCATTGATGAGGTTCATATGATGACGCAAGGTGCTTACAATGCATTATTAAAAACCATTGAAGAACCACCTGCGCATGTTATCTTTATTTTTGCGACTACAGAGCCGTATAAAGTATTGCCAACAATTATATCGAGAACGCAACGATTTGATTTTGCCAAAGTAGCAAAGAAAGATATTGTAGATCGTCTTGCGTATATTATTGATAAAGAACAAATTCAAGTAGAAGATGGTGTACTTGATACAATTGCTGAATTAGCAGATGGTGGAATGCGTGATGCATTAAGTATATTAGATCAAGTATATGCATATTCACCAAACTTTATTAAACAATCTGAAGTGTTTGAAATCTATGGAATTATCACAACAAATGAGATACTCGATTTATTCTATTTAATGATTGGACATGAGACGTCACGCTTAATGCAAGCAATTGAAGCATTAGATAGTCGTGGAATTGATATTAAACGATTAACGAATGATATGATTGAAATACTTAAAGAAAAAGTTATTTACGATTATACTCGAGATGCATCGTTACTTAATCGTTTAGATCAAGAACAAGTTGTTCAATTATCGAGTAAGCTAAATACAGAAATATCACTACAAGTAATTGATATATTAATGGATAGTTATGATAAATACCGTAATGCATCAACGATTATCTTATATTTAGAAGTTGCATTATTGAAAATCATGAAAATTGTTCCACGTGGAACATATGAAGAACCAATGACACAAACCGTTCAAATAACTGAACAACCTACAACAACAATTGCACCAGAGAACTTACAAACAGTTGCACCAATGGTTGATGTAGAAACACATGAAGTCATTCATCCAACTAGAGAAGTAGAAGAACAGGAAACACAACAGCCGGTAGAAGATACAATTGATTATACCGAAGAAGAGCATATACCTGTATTAGAAGGTGGTATTGAAGAAAGTGAACCATTATCACTAATTAGTGATGAAATGCCACAAGAACCTATAAATACACACGTAGAACCTGTAGTTGAAGAACCAACATCTCAGGAAGAAGTAAAACAAGAGACAATGACACCAAATATAGATCAACAGTATATTGATCAAGCAAGTGAATTAGAGGTTGCGCCAAAGAAACCAAAGAAAATGAATTTGGATGATGAATTTGTACTTCGTTTACTTGTTGGTGCAAAGAAACAAATCCGTGCACAAGAAAGTGAACAAATGCGGAGTATTAATTCATATTGCACCGATTTAGATATACAAGTAGCTAAAGCAGCAAATATGTTAAAAAATGCAACGATTGTTGCTAGCGCTGAAACCTATACATTATTTGAAGTTGGATCATTGCCTTTAGCAAAAGAAATTAATGAACTGGATGAACAAAATGAATTTATGAATTTAGTAAAATCAATGTTCCAACAAGAAAAGAAAGTGTTTGCGATAACAAGTACACAATCATCACGTGTGATTGATGAATTTAAAACACGTTATCGTACAAATAATTTACCAGAACCAATTTCATTTGAAATTAAAAAAGAAGAAAAGAAAGAACAGACAATAAGTGATGAACTAAATATTCTATTTAAGAATAATATAGATATCATCTAATGGAGGAAGATATGGATTTAAACGCATTAATGAAACAAGCCCAAAAAATGCAAAAAGATATGGCGAAACAAGAAAATGAATTAAAAGAGAAACAATATGTATCAAGTGTTGGTGGTGGAGTTGTTGAAATCACAATGAATGGTGCATTTGAGGTCGTAAGTGTTTTTATTAAAGATGAAGTACTTGATCAAGATAACCAAGGAATGATTGAAGAACTTGTACAAATGGCGATGAATGATGTATTGAAACAAGCAACTGAAGAAAAAGAAGCAGCAATGGCATCATTAACTGGTGGTATGAAAATACCAGGTATGTAATATGTATCCAAAGAAGTTTGAAAACCTCATCGATAACTTAAGAAAGTTTCCTGGGGTAGGAATTAAAAGTGCAGAACGTTATGCATTTGAAATGTTAAACTATAGCGATGAAGATATTGATAACTTCATTCAAAGTTTAATTGATTTAAAAAATGATATACATACTTGTAGTATTTGTGGAAATCTAAGTGATGGAGAGACTTGTGATATTTGTAAGGATCCGAGTCGTAATCAACACATGATTGCAATTGTACAAAGTCCTAAAGATGTTATCGCATTAGAAAAGACAGCACAGTATCACGGATTGTATCATGTACTAAATGGTGTTATTTCGACTTCGAAAGGAATCATGCCAGAAGATATCAATATTGCAAGTTTATTGGATCGCATTACAGATGATGTAAATGAAATACTAATTGCAACCAATCCAACCATTGAAGGAGAAACAACTGCACTCTATATTGGAAAGTTACTTGAAAATAAAGATGTTGAAGTTACTCGCCTTGCACATGGATTACCAATGGGAGGACATCTAGATTACGCTGATGAACTCACACTAATAAAAGCATTAGAAGGTAGAAAGAAGTTATAAATTAGAATTAATTTGCAAATAATTTTATGAATAGACTAATGATTAAGAAATTGTTATAATCAAGAAAAGGAAGTGGTGATACTATGAAATTAATTTTAGCAATTATGTCAAATGATGATTCACACAGTGTATCTAGTGCACTGACAAAAGAAAACTATCAAGTAACACGTTTAGCTACAACAGGTGGGTTCTTACGAGCTGGTAATACTACATTAATCGTAGGTACGGAAGACGATAAAGTCGATCGTGCAATTGAAGTAATCGGAGAATTCTCTCGTAAACGCACAGAAGTTGTACCATCAACTGCATCATACGATATTGGTCGATTCGCATCGTTCCCAGTAGAAGTACAAGTAGGTGGAGCAACAATCTTCGTTGTTGATGTAGAAAAATTTGTAAAATTATAAAACTGAATAATTAACGTACGATACGTTACATCTAAGGTGGATAACAATCCATCTTTTTTTTTTACCTATGCACTTTCAATGAAATATATTTGTATATTGCTTATAATGAGAATAATAAAAGGAAAGGAACTTGATAATATGAAATCTATTTTAGACAGTATTAAAGATCGTCGTACGTATTACCAAATATCAAATGAAAAAGTGCTTGATAGCGCAGAATTGGAAGCATTAGTGAAGGATGTAGCGAAACATGTACCTTCTCCATTCAATATGCAAAGTCAACGCATTATCTTATTAGAAAATGAACAACATGATACATTCTGGAAAATTGTAAAAGAAACTTTACGTAAAATTGTAAATAATCCAGAAAAGTTCGTTTCTACAGAAACAAAGATTGACACAGCTTTTGCATCAGGAAGTGCAACACTGTTATTCTTTGATGATGTAGACGTTGTAGAAGGTTATGCTGCAAAGATGCCTAACTACGCTGAGAACTTCAGAGACTGGTCAAGACAGGCAAATGGAATGATGCAATATGCAATGTGGACAACACTAGAATCGGTTGGCTATGGAGCAAACTTGCAACACTACAATCCAGTTATTGATGATGAAGTGAAAAAAACGTGGAACATTCCAGATAGTTGGCGTTTAGTTGCCCAAATGCCAATTGGTAAACCTGCTGGTGATCCAGGTGATAAAGAATTTATGAATATCGACGACAAAGTAAAAATCTATAAATAAACTTGTAAAGAAGGTGTAAAAACCTTCTTTTTTATATATATAATACCGATTTTAACTCGCAAACAACCAATTATCATTTATAGTAGTTTTTAACTAGAGATATTATGATTTATTTGTTATTATGTACATCCACGCAGTGTGTGTAGTGGAAAATATATAGTGGAAAGGGTAGTTATGTATGAAAACATTAGTATTATATGCTACAAAATACGGTAGTACAGAAGAGGTCGCAAAAACCATCGCAGATAACTGTGATGCAGACATGGTGAATATTGAGGACGTGGATTTATTAAACTTGGATCGTTATACAACCATCATCTTTGGAAGTCCCTTATATGTAGGAAAGCTTCGTAAAGACTTGATCCGTTTTATGCGTGACAAGATTCATCAATTATCGAATAAATCTTTACATTTATTTGTAAATAGAGGAACAAGAACTCCTGCAATTGATGATATTATTGAAAAAAATATACCAGAATATCAAAATTTACTTCAAACGACGATTGATTTTGGTGGAACCTTTGATTTTAATAAAATGAACCTTATGGATTCATTAATTGTTCGTACAGTAAATCTAGATTTAGATGAACTCGATTCGAATCAAAATCTAGATGAAAAGGTTTCAAACTTTATTGGAAAGTTAGCTCATAAATACTAGCTTTCCTTTTTTTGAAATTAGGGTTGCACTACAGGTATTTCGTGCTATAATGTGCGATATAACTATGAAAAAGAAACTACATGTGATGCACCAACATCTGTATACAAAAGAGAGTCAGGACTTATTTATCGGAGAAGCTACTCATGATATATATGATGACTACGAACAATATACATATGAAGAAGAAACTGGTGCAAAAGTAATATTACGAGTATATGAAAACTATGCCCAGATTGAACGAATTGGGGATGTTCATTCAATTTTGAAATTTATTGAAAATGAAGATACAACCAACCCAATTAAAAGTGAGTTTGGAGATATGAATATTGATCTTTTTACGCACCTATATCGTAAAGATGATAACCAAGTTGTCATTGCCTATGATGTATTACATTCGCAAGATCACGATGGTTTCAAGATTACGTTTATGATGAAAGGAGATCTTAATGAGTACAATTGATCAACAACTAAAACAGTCAATTGCTAAAGCAATTCAAGATGCATTCCAAGTGGATGTCGCAATTGAAGATATCATTATTGAGATACCTAAGGATAAAAGCCATGGGGATTATGCTACCAATACAGCGATGAAGTTTTCAAAAGTAATTGGAAACAATCCAAGAGCCATCGCACAAACTTTAGTCGATACAATCGATACAGAAGCTGCAAACATTGCATCTATGGAAATTGCAGGTCCTGGATTTATCAATTTCAAAATGCAAAGTGATAGTCTAACAAGAGTGATTCGTCAAGTTATTGAGCTTGGTGACAATTATGGATATAACGATTCAGGAAAGAATTTAAAAATTAACTGTGAATATGTAAGTGCAAACCCAACTGGGGATTTACACTTAGGACACGCTAGAGGAGCTGCATGGGGTGATGCAACAACACGTTTACTAAAAATGAGTGGGTACGATGTTACTCGTGAATTCTATGTAAATGATGCAGGAAACCAAGTAGATAACCTTGCACGTTCATTATATGCACGTTATGCAAATAGTTTTGGTAAGCAAATAGAGCTTCCTGAAGATGGATATCATGGACCAGATGTTAAAGAAATTGCAGAAACCATTGCTAAAGAATATGGTGATGCATATCTTGAATATTCAGATGATGTACATAACTTCTTTAAGAAAGAAGGAATTCGTCTAGAACTTGAAAAACTAAAACGCGACCTAAAGAACTTTAGAGTTGAGTTTGATGTATTTACAAGTGAACAATCAATACGTGATGCTGGTTTAGTTGAAAAAGCAGTAGAAACGTTAGATACACTTGGATACGTTTATGAAAAGGATGGAGCCGTATGGTTCGAAACAACGAAATTTGGTGATGATAAAGACCGTGTATTACGTAAAAACGACGGATCTTTTACATATTTAGTACCAGATATCGCATACCATATCACGAAACTTGACAGAGGTTTCGAAAAGATGGTAGATTTTCTAGGAGCAGACCACCATGGATATATTCCACGCTTGAAAGCAAGTATTGAAGCATTGGGAAGAGATGCAGATACACTTGAAGTGGATATCATTCAAATGGTGCGTTTAGTTGATAATGGCGAAGAAGTAAAAATGTCAAAACGTTTAGGAAATGCAATCACCCTTCGTGAATTATGCGAAGATGTAGGTGTGGATGCAGCTCGTTACTTCTTTGTGCAAAGAGCATTGGATACGCACTTTGATTTTGATGTAAATCTTGCGAAGAAACAAACCAATGAAAACCCTGTGTTCTATGCACAATACGCGCATGCAAGAATTTGTTCAATCTTACGTAGTAGCACAATTGATGAAACGGTAGATAACTATGATTTACTAACACATGAAAAAGAGTTAGAGTTATTGAAATACATTCATGAATTTACGAACGTTGTCGCTGATGCAGCAAAAAACAGAGCACCAAATAAGATGTGCAATTATATTCAAAAGCTAGCATCACTATTTCATTCATTCTATGGCGCATGTAAAGTCATTGATAATGAACATCCACAACGTAGTGCACAACGTTTAGACTTGTTACGTGCTTGTCAAATCACTTTACGTAACGCTCTTTGGTTAATCGGAGTCGAAGCACCAGAAAAAATGTAGGAGGGGGAAGCTATATGAAGCAACCAATGATCGATGTAGCATACGAAGTGCTAAAGGAAACAAACAAGGAATTAGTCTTTATTGATTTATTCAACGCTGTTTGTGATCGCAATGAATTAACAGAAAGTCAAAAAGAAGATAGAATTGCACAATTCTATACAGATCTATCACTAGATGGACGATTTGTATGTATGGATAATAATTCATGGGATATCAAATCACGTCACCGTTATGAAGAAGTTCGTAAAGCAAATCTAGCTGATATCTTAATCGATGATGAAATGATAATTGAAGAATAGTTCGTAAGAGCTGTTCTTTTTTTATTCTTAAGGAAAGTTCTCTGCGTTGCTAAGTAGAGCCAAAATACAGGATTAGGCACTTGAAAAGACCTAATCCTGTATTTTGATTTTAGGTTGTATTTATTTCTTTGGATAAAGTGTTGGTTTATCACATCTTGGACAATGTATATGTGGTGTGTCATTGTTGTTATCATATCGCATCATTTCTGCTACTTCATCAAAACACCATGTAGGCATTTGTTCTTCATATCCACAGCTTTTGCATTTCATTTGGATATATTCATCTTTAGCTATATATTGGTCCATTCTTATCACCACCTTTACTTGATGGAACATAGTAATCTATGAATTCCATATAATGACCACATGTACATAAAAACGGATCTACTCCGAATGTTTCTATTAAATCACCACGATAGTATACTCTCTCTTTTGCTTTTCCTAATCGTGGAAGTAAAATTTTCATTTTCTCTTTATGAGAATGATTACATGTTGCATATATTCCATAATAGCGAATCATTTTAAATTGTTGTTCGGGAATATGAAGAAGAAGTTTTTTCATGAATAGAAATACATGTTCTTCTACTTCAATGCGTTCATTTGTTTTATGATCCTCATAATAATATTTGATTGTTTTTTTTTCTTTGTTGTAATGGATAATTCTGCTTTGTGCCATTACAGGTCTTCCAGTATAACGTAATATATAATTTATAATTGCGTCTTTACCTTTTCTGTTTTCTAGTGGTGGAGCGTAAACATAGAATCCTTTTTTATGCTCACGATATAACTTGCTTATTAGTTTTTTGAAATTTTTGTATTCTCTAGAATTCACATCATAAGAGTCTCTCATTTTATACAATAGAGTACGCATAAATGATTTTCTCAATGACTCATAATTGATGAAATTTATGTTCTTATAAATATGTTTACTGTTCATACCGCCTTCAGTGATTAAGCAATGAATGTGTGGATTCCAGTTTAATGCACGTCCAAAAGTATGTAAAACCATAATGATTCCTGGAGTAAATGTGTCTTTTTTTCCATTGATTTTATCGAAAACATAAAACAGTGTATCTTTGACTGCACTAAATAAAAGGTGTAGCATCTCTCTATCTCTTAAGAAATACTCTCTTAGTTCTTCATCAATCGTAAAAACTAGGTGTCGATAAGGAACATCTAAAGCATTTGCGGAAATACTAAGTGCTCGTTCTTTAGCATATCTAACACCACAAGAAGAACAGAATCTGCTTTTACATGTATAACAGACAACACTGGTTGTATGACAATCGGGACACTCATAAATTTCAAAACCACATTCAAAGGTTCCACAGTCCATCATCTTTTGGACTTCTTTTAAAGTCACATCACGAAAACCATTGTGAGCAACTTGAGGATCTTTCAAAAAATCACTCCATTGATCAGTAAATATCTTTTGAATTGTGGGCTTGGTTGAATCATATCTTTGTAATCTCCAAGCATTATCAAATGACTTGTTTGCAATGGAAAAGTGGGATTTAGCTGTTTCTTGTCGAATAGGCATAAAAGGTACCCTCTATAATTGTACAACAGAAGATTGACTAGAAATTCCATATACAGTGTAGAAAGTACCCAATTTAGTTTTTATTTGTCTTTTGTATTGTCTTTTAAGATGATGGAGTGTTTTTCTCCATCACTTTTTTATGCTTTTAATACACCTATAGTGAAACCTATACATTTTCCAAACAAATTAGTTAAAAGTTTCACGAATTGTGCTATATTTATATAGAACGTCATTAGAATGATCAGGAGGAAGCAAAAATGAGTAAACAACCAGTTTTATTAGTCGTAATGGATGGTGTTGGAATCAATGACAGCCAATTTGGAAATGCTGTAACTAATTCATTTACACCAACATTGGATAATTTATATGAAACAAGCCCAAATATCGCAATTAAAGCACATGGAAAAGCCGTAGGTTTACCTAGTGATGGAGATATGGGTAACTCTGAGGTAGGACACAATGCATTAGGTTGTGGTCAAATCTACTCACAAGGAGCTAAATTAGTAAACGAAGCAATTGAAAGTAAAGATTTATTCGAAAGTGAAACGTGGAACGATTTAGTAGATAGTGCTAAAGACAAAACATTACACTTTATTGGATTATTATCGGATGGAAATGTGCACTCACACATTAACCACTTGTTTGCAATGTTAGAACAAGCAAAAGCACAAGGAGCAAAAGAAGTTCGTGTTCATATCTTATTAGATGGACGTGATGTTCCTGAAACAAGTGCACTTGAATATGTAGATGCACTTGAAAACAAACTTGCAGAACTTAACGATGATAACTTCCATGCAGTTATTGCATCAGGTGGTGGTCGTATGCAAATTACAATGGACCGCTATGAAGCAAACTGGCCAATGGTTGAAGCTGGATGGAAAACACACGTATTAGGTGAAGGTAGACAATTTGCATCTGCAAAAGAAGCAATTGAAACATACCGTGCAGAAACTGGTGTAATTGACCAAGACTTACCAGCGTTTGTTATTGCAACAGATGGAAACCCAGTAGGAACGATTGAAGATGGAGATTCAGTAATTCTTTTCAACTTCCGTGGAGACCGTGCACAAGAAATCTGTTTAGCATTTGAAAAAGAAGACTTTGATAAATTTGATCGTGTACGTAAACCAGATGTAAAATTTGCTGGTATGTTACAATACGATTCAGACTTAAATATTCCTGAACACTTCTTAGCATTCCCACCAAAAATTAAAAATACTTTGACGGAATACTTAGTAGAAAATAAAATTAGAGAATATGCAATTAGTGAAACACAAAAATATGGACATGTTACATATTTCTGGAATGGTAACCGTGCAGGAAAATTCGATGAAGAATTAGAAACATATGTAGAAATTCCAAGTGATGTAGTTCCTTACGAACAACGTCCATGGATGAAAGCTGCTGAAATTACAGATGAATTAGTTGAAGCAATCAAATCTGGTAAATATGATTTCTTACGTGTAAACTATCCAAATGGAGATATGGTTGGACACACAGGTAATTATGAAGCTACAATTATCGGAGTAGAAACAGTTGATTTACAATTAAAACGTCTTCAAGATGCAATTGATTCAGTAAATGGTGTAATGCTTGTTACTGCTGACCACGGAAATGCTGATGAAATGTATGAAAAACCTAAAAAAGAAGGAGCTGCACTTAAAGCAAAAACTTCACATACATTAAATAAAGTACCATTTATCTTCTACAACGCAGATGTAAAAGTTAAAGATGGAGACTTTGGATTAGCTAACGTAGCTAACACAGTTGTTAAATTATTAGGGTTACCAACAAAAGAAGAATGGGAACCTGCAATGATCGACTAATAAGAATTAGGGAGTGAATGATGATTCATTCCTTTTCTTTTTATGCTACAGTATAGAAAAAGGAAGTATAAAATGAAGAAATTTTTGAAAGAATACGGATTTATAATGCTATATGCATGTATTACATGTGTAGTAATTTGGAAAGCTCCAACATATATGGCAAATATAATGTTAGCATTTTACTTTTTCTACTTTGCATTCAGGTATTATCGCAGGAAAGAAACAAGTGGATTAGGAATGAGTGCAGTCGTTATATGGGTGATAGGTGGTCTATGTTTTCTAGGTGCAGCAATCATTCAATTACTGTAAAGGATAATTAATTTTATCCTTTTTTTATATTTTACTTTACCTGTCGTAGTACATGTGCTAATATTACTATGACAGATGAAGTACATCAGATGGAGTAAAAGGAGGTAAACAATGATTAGTAGTGATGTAAGTCGTGGTTATAACGACACGATGATACTGGCAGTGTTACTAGAAAAAGACAACTATGGATATGAGATATCAAAAGAAATAGAGCAATTATCAAATGGAAAATACAAAATGAAGGAAACAACATTGTATTCTGCATTTACGCGTTTAGAAAAAAATGGATTTATTACTTCCTATTATGGAAATGAAACATTTGGGAAACGAAGAACCTATTACAAAATAACAAATGCAGGAATTGCTTATTACAAAGAAAAATGCGAAGAGTGGGAAGTCACTAAAGAAGTGATTAATCAGTTCACCAAGGGAGAAAAAAATGGAAACAATTAGAGCGTATTTAGAACAGATGTTCAAAGACTTACCAAAAACGAAAGAAGTAGCTGAAATGAAAATGAATCTACAAGATCATATGGAAGATGCGTATCACGAATATCGTGAAGCGGGTATGAGCGAGACAGATGCAATCAAAGAAGTTCTTCAACAATTTGGTGATATGGATGAACTATTAAGAGAGTTAAATATTGAAAAAGAAAGCATTTCAGTAGATGCAAGATATGTATCAAGTGAAGATGCACATACATACATTCGTAAATATAAAAAGCAAACAACTTTAGTTTGTATTGGTTTAGTATGTATCTTTGCAGGATTAAGTTTAGGATATGTATCAAGTGAATTATATTCATTTGACTTTGCAGATGCATTAAGTGGAGTCTTCTTCTTTTTCCCAATTGCTTGTGCTGTAGGATTATTTATTTATGCAGGTATGAGTATGGATGGATATAAATACATGAAAGAAATGATTGAACTTGACTATCAAACAAAAACGGAAATAATTCAAGCATATGAAAAATCAAAATCAACATTTGTTGTTGAAATTATTATTGGTGTGATTTGTTTTATAAGCGCAGTTGCAGGATATACAGTGATTGAATACGTATTTAAGGATGTCATTGCAAATGTAACATTCTTTGCATTAATTGCAGTAGGAGTCGTACTTTGTGTGCATGCGGGAACTACAAAAACGATGTATCGCACATTACTTAATGATAACTACGAAGAACTACAAAAAGAAAAACAAGCAGCAAAAGCAAGTGATAAAGTTGCTTCGGTAGCTTGGATTCTTGCTACAGCTATTTATGTAACATTAGGAATGGTATATGGATGGTGGGCAACAGCTTGGGTTGTTTACTTATTTGCTTTGGCAGTAATTGTTCTTGCTGAAGTCATACATAAATAATCTACAAAGATAGTAAGACTTGTCGTAGACAAAAAGATACTATAAAATAAATTTGTGTTAAACAGAAAGAGGGAATTATGATTGTATCAATTAAAGGGCTCGAAAAGAGTTATGGGGATTTTAAAGCCATTAATGGTTTAGATCTTGACGTACAACAAGGGGAAATCTTAGGACTACTTGGTCCAAATGGTAGTGGGAAGACAACAACAATAAATTGTCTATTATCACTACTGACGTATGAAAAAGGAAGTATTGAAATATTTGATAAACCAATGTCACCAGATGCAAATGACATTAAAAAGGATATTGGTTTGGTCATGCAAAATGTTGCTGTATTTGAAGAATTAACAGTATACCAAAACATTGATTACTTTTGTGGGTTATATATTCAAAATAGTCAAAAACGAAAAGAATATGTAAAAGAAGCGATTCAATTTGTAGGAATCGAAGATTTTCAAAAGAAGTATCCAAAGGAATTAAGTGGTGGATTATTACGTCGTTTAAATATTGCTTGTGGAATTGCACACAAACCAAAGCTTATTATTTTAGATGAACCAACGGTTGCTGTAGATCCACAATCAAGAAATCGAATTCTAGAAAACATTTTAGAATTAAATCGATTAGGAGCAACTGTGATTTATACAACACACTATATGGAAGAAGTGGAACAAATCTGCGACCGTATTGTAATCATGGATAAAGGAAAAGTGATTGCACAAGGAACTAAAGATAGTTTGAAAGAAAGTATATCCATCCGTGAGAAAATCATTTTCGAATTAGAAGATATTTCCCAGGAAATAATCGAAGTACTGAAAGCAAGAGAAGATTTAAAGAAAGTGCAATATGCACATGGATTACTTGAACTTGAAGTACAAAGTAATAATGGAACATTGATTGAAATATTAAACTACTTTAAAAAAGAAAAAGTAGACTTTATAAAGGTACATAGTGAAAGTCCAACCTTGAATGATGTGTTCTTAGAACTTACTGGAACAGAATTGAGAGACTAAGATGCATTTATTCAAGTATCGTTTTCTTGTCTTTACAAGAAATAAGAGTTTTCTGTTTTGGACCTTACTATTTCCAATTGCATTATCATTATTATTTCATTTTGCATTTGGTGGACTTATGGAAGCAGAAAAACTCGATCCAATCGAAGTAGCAGTTGTAGATAAAGGAAATGAAACATTTAAAAGTGTACTTGATACACTAGCAGATGAAGAAAATAATCTACTGATTCTACACGAAACAAGTGAAAAAGAAGCCAATCGAATGTTAGAAGACAATGAAGTCTACGCAATCTTTATTTGTGATAGTAAACCAGAACTACTTTCAATTAATAAAGGGATGAATTTAAGTGTCTTAAAACAGATTGCAAATTCATACATTCAAGTAGAAAGCACAGTTACACAACTTGCAAAAAAAGATCCAACAATGATCAGTGAACAAGTCATTCAAGATGTATCAAGTATGCATACGAATGTAAAAGAAAAAACAGCAGCTGGAGGAAGTAAAGATCCAGTAATGCAGTATTTTTATACGGTAATTGCTATGACGATTCTATATGGTTCATTTTATGGACTGCAAAGTATGAAGGATTCACAAGCAAATCAAAGTGATCGTGCCGTACGCGTAAATGTTGCACCAACAAATAAGTTAAAAGTTGTGTGTATTGATTTTCTAGCGATGTTTATACTTTTGAGTATTGAATTATGTATAGCCTATGCATTTTTAATATTTGTGCTCGGTATTGATTTCGGAAATCAAATGGGATTACTTGTACTTACTTCAGTTTCTGGAATGTTAATGAGTTTGGCATTAGGAATCTTTGTGGGAAGTGTATCAAAGTTGCGAGAAAATACGAATATGACCATATTAAGTATGGGTTCATTATTTAGTTGTTTCTTAGCAGGGATGATGATTAACACAATGCCATACATGCTAGAACAAATTTCACCGCTTATTAAATACATCAATCCTGCATCACTTATTACGAACTCATTTAATATGATGTATTACTATAGTGATATGCAACCTGTGTATATCAACGCATGTGTAATGATTGGTATTGGTGTAGTATTACTGGTGATTTCATATCAAGTATTAAGGAGGAAAACATATGCAAGTCTTTAAGTTATTCTTCCGTATTATATATAAAAACAAGTGGTCAGTCATCATGACATTACTTATTGCGTTTGCAATGTCGTTTATGTTTGTACAAGATAGTGCATCATCGTCAATTGAGACAAAAGCAAAAGTAGTCATTGCTGACCAAGATCAAAGTGAAGCATCCAAAGCACTAACAACGTATTTAAAAGATAAAGTTGAATTACAAGATGTCAAAGAAGCAGACATCGAAGATGCGATGTATTATCGTCAAGTGGATTACGTATTGTATATTCCAAAAGGATATGAAGCATCACTTGATAGTCAAGCAGTTATCGAATTAGAAAAGAAACAATTACCAGACAGTTCATCTGCATATGTCGTGGATAGTTATGTAACAAACTATACAGACACACTGTATGCACATGCAACATATGGAAATAGTGATATCAAGGATGTCATTAAAGCAACCAATGAAGATATGAAAGAAGAAATTGCGTATACAGGCATCCAACAAAAAGATGACTTACCAATTAACTTCTTATTCAACTTCTTGAATTATTCATTCTTTAGTGGACTTATCGCTGCTATTGGAATTGTTATGATTGAATTAAACAAGACAGATATTAAACGTCGCTTGATGATTTCACCAATTTCTAATAAGAGTTATAACTTCCAAATTGCCTTAGCAACTATTGCATTAGGAGCAATCTTTGTATTATGTTCAACAGCGTATGCATATGGTGTATTTGGAAATGCAATGAAAGCTATTGGTAGTCATTTATACATTCTTAACTTAGCGTGTATAGTTGTACCATCACTTGCATTAGGTTATTTACTATGCGTCTTTGTGAAGAAACGTGAAGTCATTGGTGGAATGCAAAATGTTATTAGTTTATTCTTAGCCTTTGTGAGTGGTAGTTTTGTTCCTCAAGCATTATTAACAGATGGCGTACTTATGGTTGCAAAATTCACACCAAGTTACTATTTTGTTAGAAATAATGATCTAATTTTCGAATTGACTAAAATGAATAGTAAGCAATTAACACCAATTTATCAAAACATGGGAATTACCTTATTGTTTGGTATTGTGATATTTGTTGTAGCTTTCATTATCCAAAAACGAAAACGTAAAAACATCATCTAAGGAGTCATACATGAACGCATTAATTACTGGTACAACAAGTGGAATTGGATATGAGTTAGCAAAGTTATTTGCTAGTGATGGATACAATCTTATCCTTGTTTCACGTAGCAAATTAAAACTGGAGCAACAAAAAGCAGAACTTGAGCAAGCATATAACATTCAGGTACAAATTTATGTACTTGATTTAAGTCAACCAAATGCAGCCAAGTTACTATATAACGAAATCAAAGATCCAGTAGATGCACTTGTAAATAATGCGGGATTTATGGAGTATGGAGCATTTGTGCATAGCGATTTACAAAAACAGATGGAAATGATTCAACTACAAAACAATTTCCTTACGGAGCTATGTCATTACTATGTTCCAGATATGGTAAAACATCAATATGGGAGTGTACTCAATGTCGCTAGTATGGCTAGTTTTGTTGGGTTAGAAAATGCAGCTGTGTATGGAGCAGTAAAAGCATATATTCTTTCATTTACGAAAGGACTTCATAATGAGTGTAAACCATACAAGGTAAAAGTAAGTGCATTATGTCCAGGAGCAACAAGAACACTATTTGCATCGAAATCAGATGCAGAAGATACACACTTGTTTACCATGCATGTCATGGAAGCACAGAGTGTTGCGAAAACCGCATATCGGGGACTGAAGAAAAATAAGATGATGATTATTCCTGGTGTATACAATAAAATAGGGTATATCTGCACAAAACTCTTACCAAATGTTTTCGTAAATAAAGCAGTTTCGTATATTATGGCAAGAAAAAAGTAGACACCTAAGCATCTACTAATTGATAACTAAGTGGAAGTTTCGATTCATCCGAATTGAATATTTCCACTTTTTGTTTGTGGTTTCCTAGATTTCCATCGATTTCCAATAAATGTTTTAATTGTCGAGCGGTTCCTTCATTTCCATCAATCATTTGTACATTATGGTTAAAGTAATTCTCGATTTCTTGTTTTACAAATAGAAAGTGTGTACAACCTAATACAATACTATCGATTTGACGATCCTGAATGAGATCTTTATATACATCGATTTGCTTATTTACTCTTGATTGGACATCCTGCATTCCATGTTCCACGATTTCAACAAATTCAGGACATGGCATTTTTAAAATCGTACTATTATTTGCATAATTAGCCATTAATGATGCAAACTTTTTTTCTTTTAACGTTAAGGGTGTTGCCATCACAATAATATTCTTATTTTCTTTATTGTGTGCAGCTACCTTTAAGGCAGGTTCCATTCCAATAATTGGAATACTATAACGTTTACGAAGTTCAGTAATTGCAACACTTGTTGCAGTATTACAAGCAACTACGATCGCTTTAGCATTTTTTTGAATAAAGTAGTCACAGATTTCAATGCATCGAGCAAGGACATCTTCTTTTGGCTTGGTTCCATATGGTGCATGTAAAGAATCACCATAGTATATATAATGTTCGTTTGGCAAGATTGTCAAACATGTGTTAAGGACGCTGATTCCACCAAGTCCAGAATCAAAAACGCCAATTGGATTATTATTCATGTGTATCACCTTGCTTCATTATATCACTACTTCTTTGAAAATACATATTCTTCAAGTATATGCATAATCGCATCTTCATTATTTGTATAAGGAAGTACAACATCAGAAAGTTCTTTGATTTCTGGAATTGCATTAGCAACAGCAATACTTAAACCTGCACTCTTCATTAATCCAACATCATTGAAATTATCACCAACACCGATAGTTTGTTCAATTGGGATATTCAAATGCTTTGCTAATGCAGCTAATCCAGTTCCTTTATCTACATGCAAAGGGTTGATTTCCATATATCGATTACTTGAGTAGCTTACACAAACTTTACCTTCAAATACATGGGTATGCGTAGCTTCATATTCTTGGAATTCTGGAATTCCACCCTCTTTAACAATTAGGATCTTTAACACTTCTTGATTTTCAAAAATTGAATAGTCTGTGTCATCTACAAATTGCATACGATTACCAAAACTAAAAAGACGTTCTTTTTCATCAGGAGTTACTTGAAAAACATATACTTTTTTAGGCGTAAACACTTCTACACAGTATCCCTTTTCAGTTGCATCCGTAAATATCGACTTTCCATTTTCAAAAGGAATACTTGTTGCTGAAATGATGGCTTCACTTTTATTTTGAATCACAATTGATCCGTTTGCTAGTATGCTGTAGTTATGATCATCATTGATATGTAATTCATCATAAAGATTTGCTAGAAATCCCGGTGCACGTCCACTACAAGGAACAATATAGATTCCTTGTTCTTGTGCTTTATAGATTGCTTGTTTGGTTTTCAATGAGACTTCGTGGTCATCATTAAGTAATGTTTCATCTAAATCTGTAGCTATTAATTTATACATAATCTTACCTCTGTTTCATTATACAGGTTTTATAGAGATTGGTAAAAAATATAGAATAAAATAATCTGTATATTTCGCACAAAACACGCATAAAACGCATTTTATGAAGAATCAAATAGATTGACGTATTTATGGTGAACGATTATAATAAACTATGTATATTTTCACATTAGTTAGAATACGAGCAAAGAAAATATTAGGAGATAGAATAAGTGTATGATGGGATGTGACGTATGGTAGGGAAAACAAACAAAAAGAATTTAACTTGGTTAATCCTGGTTTTTTTTATTGTGGTCGCTTCTTTGCTTAGTAAAGTACCGATTCAAGCTAAAGAAGAAACTGAAAGAAATGAAGAAATATCATTGTTATCAAGTGGAAATGTTGGAATTACAATTAATGAATTTATAATAGAAACGAGTCAAGGATATAATATGACAAACTATGCAGCGATGCTTGATGGAGATATGATCAATGCATCAATAGATTGGACAGCTACTACACAAAATAGTAGTTTCCAAGAAGGAGATTCTGTCATATTTGACTTTTTAGTAAGCGACAATATCAATTACTTGTATAGTAATACAGCGTACAGTAATCTTGTAGATAGTAATGGAGTGACCGTAGGACAATGGCGAATTAATGCTAGTACATCTGGAGAAAGAACTACAGGAACAATAGAAATGAAGTTTGATGCTTCTACAAGTAAAACACTAAGTGGAACATTAGTTACAGGATTTAATCATAAGGTAAACATGCCAAATGCCACAACAAGTATTAATGGTACAGTGCGCATCGGAGATTTATATCGAAATGTTCTATTTTGTAAGAATGATTACACAACAGATCAATTATTGGTAACGAAATCAGTAATCAATAAAACAAGAGATCCAAATCATCCTGGTTGGGCTGGTGATACCTTAGAATATACAATTTCTGCAGAAAATAAAACTGGTGCAGATTTGAAAGAAATTCTATTTTTTGATGAGTTAGATATGTTTAGTAAATTTTCACCAGTGTTAGTAGAGTATTATAAACAGCCAGAAGAAGAACAAGTAGTGGATATTTATGTTAACGATGTACTGCAAGAACAACCTGGAGTTAAAAAAACAATGGGTGGACTTACACAACGTTATGGAAGCTATAATATTCCTGCAGGTGCTACAGTCAAAATGAAATATAGAGTAGAACTAAGAAGTATCGAAGATGCTGCTAATGCCGCAAAAGGAAGTGGAAAACTTTCTACAGCTGTTTTGGGTGGATACCAAAAGAGTATGGAAAATAGAGTTACTGTAGGTGGAGTTGAAGCACAAGCAAATATTGATCTACAATTTCCAAACTTATATGTTGGAAAATTTGTTACAGATGGACCAGATGGAAATAACTTTGCTGAACCAAACGATACGATAACATATACGATAGTTGTATCAAACTATGGTGGTGCTACATATGAGAATATGGTAATTAAAGACCCATTAGAAGGAATCTATGATTATTTCGTATATCCTGATAATCAAGAGGTAACCATAATAAAGAAAAAATCGTCATCAGAAGGTAACCCAACTGAAATTGGTAGGTCATCAACTACAATTAAAAAATTAATGTCAGGAGAATTAAGTGTTGATTTAGAATCGGGATATGAGTTTGAAGTTAAATTCAGTGTCGTAATGAAAGATGAAGCTTCTTTAAAAGCATTGGGATTTGATAATATCGATAGATTCAAAAACACAGTGTATGCTGGTATCAATGATACTGAAGTTGATGCTTATACAAAAATGGATGTTTCCATAGATAAGAAAATGACAAAGGTATGCGATGGTGTATGCGATGATGAAATCGTACGACCAGGTGATAAAGTCAAGTTCGAGTTCTTTGTAACAAATAATTCAGTAATAGGAATTAATGACGTTCCTTTGCAACTGATATTAGGTAATACTGCTCAGTATTTTGACTTACAGAAAAGTTTTGAAAGTGATCCTAATATTTATGTAGCATATGAAGATGATAGAGATGATGCAATATGGAAGAATAGTTTACATCTAATTTATGAAGGTGGATTTAAACTTTGGATGGGGGTTGGTGAGTCACAGAAAGTAACTGTAACTTTGGTAGCAACAGAAACCTTAGGAGCTGGAAATTTTGATTTGAATAAATTAAATGATGAGCTAAATGGACAATTAACTAACACAGTAATTGTAGATAATAGATTTACAGCAACAGATTCAATAGCTGCAGGTTCGCCAATTATTTCTATTAATAAAAGTGTTATCGATACGAATGGTGATAATTATGCTTCACCAAAAGAGGACTTATACTATAAGATTTTAGTTCGTAATGAGACAGGAGCAACTTTGTCGGATAACACAAAGGTAAAAGATACATTAAGTAACTTATTGCCTTATATTGAAAATCCACAAAATACAATTGTTACAATGAAATATACAAATAAAAACAATGTTGTAACAACCGATGAAACACATAAAGTATCTGAGTTGATGAATGGAATGTCTATATACTTAGATATTGGTGAAGAAGTGGAACTATCATTCAAGTGTACATTAAAAGGTAAGAATGATGTTCCAACAGGAATTACGTTAGAAAATACTGCAAGTGCAAATAAACTAACATCAAGTGTATCAATTACAACTTCAAGCAAGGAGTATCCAGCAACTGCATTTGATGATGATATCAATATTTGGTATCTTCTCTTAGGTATTGGTGGAATGATGATTGCTACATGGATGATTTATTCTATACGTAAGAAAGTTAGGTATCATTGATGGATGAAAAAAAGAAAGTGGCAAAACAAAGACCACCAAAACATCCACCAACGGTAAAAAGCGAACTGCTTCGACTGTTAACAAAAATATTAGTTGTAATTTTAATATTTGTTGTATTGTTTAATTTTGTATTTGGAATTCAACGAACTGCAGATAATACAATGTCACCGTCCATAAAAAATGGAGATATAGTATTGTATTATCGATTTGATAAGCATTATGTTGCTAGAGATGTCGTTGTTATTACATACGAAGGTAAAACACAGTTACGAAGAGTTGTTGCCGTGGCAGGTGATACAGTAGATATCACTGAAGACGGATTAATGATTAATGGTTCACTGCAGTATGAACCAGAAATAACAAAAGAAACGCTTCCATATGTTGAAGGAATAAAATTCCCAGTAACTTTAAAAGAGGATGAGGTATTCCTATTAGCTGATGATCGAAAAGACTCCCTAGATAGTCGAGTCTATGGTCCAGTAAATGTAAAAAACATAAAAGGAAAAGCGATTAGTTTCTTCAGACGAAGAGGACTATAAATAAATGTGTGTTTATAAAACAGAAAGATAAAGAGAGGAAAAAGAAATGTTTAAAAGAAAATCAAGAGTATTATACGGAGTACTGGCATTCTTAATGGCAGTAGGATTATTCGTAAGTGGAGGAACGTCAAAAGTATTAGCAGCTGACTTATTCACTAATCAGATTACAATTACCAAGACAATTAAAAAAGACTTAGGAACTACAACACCTACTATGAATGTTCAGTATGCATTCGAAAAAAAGGGTTTTAATGAATCAACAGATACAGGAAACTTACCAGCTATTGCTAACGTAACTGTATCATTTACTTCTGCAAGTACTGAATCAACAAATGGTGATGTGGTTACAGTAACTGCAAGTGAAGAAATTGTACTTCCTAGTGTAGGAGCAGGAGGGTTTAGTAAAGCAGGTGAATATATTTATCAAATTACTGAACAAACGCCATCTGTGCCGGGTACTGCTTCAATAACAGATGCACCAGAAGTTTATCGTATGCACGTTTATGTTGTTAATGATTTCGATAATGGTGGATTGAAGTTACAAGGTGTTGCAGTATATAGCACGAAAGTTGTAGATGGAAATATTGTAGATGCAGATAAAATTGATGGTGGTACTGCAGGAGCAACAATTCCATTTTCTGGAGTATATAGAAAAATTGCAGGAAGTGCAATTCCAACAGAATCATTCACTTTGAGCAAAACAACAACAGGAGATTTAGCAGATTTAACGCAAGAATTTGATTTCACACTTAATTTCAAGTCTTCATCATTACATACAGAATCACAAACATATGATTACAAAGTTGTTGATAAAGATGGTGATGTAAGTGGGAAATCAGGACAATTTACACTAGCAGGAGCAAACAAAAAGGCAGAAATTAAAGTAAAGCTAAAACATGGAGAAACTGTTGTAGTTGAGAATTTACCTACAGGTACAACTATGGATGGAGTTGAAACTGCTTCAACATCATACAAGCCTTCAGCTGTACTGAAAACAAATGGTGCAGAAGTTAAATTAGAAGGTTACGATAAAGGGGATAGTTTAATTATCCGTGCAGACAAAGATACAGAATATAGCACACTATTAGGAGAAAAGGAAAATAGTGTTGCAGTTACGAATACATTTGATTCAACAAGTATCACTGGTATTTTATTAGATAACTTACCATTTATTATCCTAATCGTTGTTGGTGCAGCAGGATTTGGATACTATGCAGTAAACAGAAAGCGTAACGCAGTACGTTAAGTCTGTTTAAGACAAAATCCATATGAAAGATGTAAATAAAAAAGAAGCTTTCATTGATGATAAAAAAGAACGACAAATTAAAATTATTCGTGGTTTTAGCACAATAGTTGATTATGTAGTAATGTTCATTTTTCTCTTACTTATGATATTTGGTTGTTATTCCATATGGGATAACAACCAAGTTGTAGGAGAAGCAGGTGCAACCCATTATGAAGCATATAAACCAACAAGTGAAGATACGACGTCATTTGAAGAACTTCAAGAAATAAATGATGAAGTCATTGCTTGGTTAAATGTATATGGGACTCAAGTTGATTATCCTGTTACACAAGCAAAAGATAACTCGAAGTATTTAAATATAAATGCAAAAGGTGATTTTTCACTAGCAGGAAGTTTGTATCTAGATTATAACAACAATCCAGACTTTTCAGATTTCAATAGTATTATCTATGGACATCATGTTGAAAAAAATGCGATGTTTGGAAACCTAGATAAATTTCAGGATAAAAAAGTTTTTGATACTTATAAGTATGGGAATTTATTTGTTCGTGGTAAAGATTATGGTATTGAGTTTTTTGCGTATGTGGAAGCAGATGCATATGATCTTAGATTATATAATCCAGATATTAAAGACAAAAAACAACAAGAAGAATACCTTTCGTATCTTCTTTCTATCTCAACATATTCGCGAGATATTAAAGTTAGTACAAGTGATCGAATTCTCTTGTTGAGTACTTGTGCAAGCGATGCAACAAACGGACGATATATTTTAGTTGGTCGACTGGGGGATGAAATATTTAAAGACTCATTCTCAGACAATAAAATAAGTGAGATGAATAATGATTCGTCTTTTTCAAATAGCAGTTTATTTGGAATTAGTATATTTGTGATTTTGATTCTTTTATTACTATTACTTTTATTATTGTATTTATGGTTACGTAGAAAAAGAAGAAATGATCAAGAAGAAGCGGAAAGGATAGAGGATGCAGAAGGTAACAAAAAAATGGATTAAATTTTCTATATGTTGTTTGTTGCTTTTTGTTGCTGCAATCCACACGATAGAAAATACGCATGTGTATGCCGCAAATAAAGAAGTTTCGATTATTCTACCGTTACGACAAGTCGTAACTACAGAAACTACAAAAAATGTTGAAGATTTTAGTTTTGATTACTGTCTGGAAGCATTAAGTGAAAATGCTCCATTGCCTGATGGTAAAGATGGATCAACTTATACCTTTTCCTTAACAGGTAACATGGAAAAGAATATCGGAGTAATTCGATATGAAAATGTTGGTGTTTACAAATATTCACTGTACCAAATTCACATGGATGACTTAAAGAATTTTACATATGATACCAAAGTATATACACTCACCGTATATATTAAATGGGACCGTGATGGAGATTTAATTGCTGAAATTATTGGAGATAATGGAAGTGGTGAAAAACCTGAAAAATTAGAATTTGTGAATACATATAAAAAGACTGTAATAGATGATACTACTGATGATAAAAATGATGGCAAAAAAAGTAATGAACAATATTCTGATGGAGATGGAAAACAACCTGATACAGGAGATGTAACTCGAACTAAAGACTACATAGCTTGTATTCTCATTTCAGCTATCGTAATACTTGTTCTCTATAAATCAAGAAAAAGAGAAAAACAAAATCTTACATAAATTAATAGATGAACTAGTTGGAAATGTAGATTCTTCAACTGGTTCATTTTTTTAAGTGGAATAAAAAGGATAATTCATAACATTGGTAGAAATGATAGGAAGCATGTACAATAAAGTAAAGAACAGGAGAAGGATATTATGAGAACAATCAAAGATCGAAAAGTTGTACTTGTAGGAACAGGATCTGTTGGAATGAGTATGGCGTATACATTATTAATGGCGAATGGTATTGATGAACTTGTGCTTATCGATGTCAATGAAGGAAAAGCAAAAGGAGAAGCAATGGACTTAAGTCATGGGCTTCCATATGCTCCAAATTCAAAGATGGTTATTAAGTCAGGTGGATATGAAGAGTGTAAGGATGCCAATATCATTGTGGTAACTGCAGGAGCAAACCAAAAACCTGGACAATCACGTTTAGAGCTAACTGCAATCAACACACGAATTATGAAAGAAATTTGTGAGGAAATCAAAGCAAGTGGCTTTAATGGGGTGCTTGTTATCGCAAGTAATCCAGTAGATGTATTAACATGTGTTGCCCAAGAAGTGACTGGACTTCCACATAACCAAGTATTTGGTTCTGGAACATCACTTGACTCTGCCCGTTTACGTTTCTTAATGAGTGATTACTTGGGAATTAACCCAAGAAGTATTCACGCATATATCTTAGGAGAACATGGAGATTCAAGTTTCGTATCATGGACAAACTGTTATGTAGGTGCCAAAAGCTTACTTGACTATATCGATGAAAAAGGAAAAGACTTCAACGATTTATTAGATATTTATAAAGAAGTACGTGATGCTGCATATGAAGTTATCGAGTTAAAAGGTGTCACAAACTATGGAATTGGTTTATCATTAAATAAGATTGTACTCGCAATTTTAAATAATGAAGATATTGTAATTCCAGTAAGTGCATATCAAAATGGAGAGTATGGTCAAAAAGGACTATACATTGGTGTACCGGCAATTATATGTCGGAAAGGGGTAAAAGAAGTGATTAAATTACCACTAAATGAAGTAGACCAAGGAAAATTTGATAAGTCATGTGAATCATTAAAGAAAGTGTTCACTGAAACAGCATTACCAGTTATTCAAGAAGTATAATGTACAAAGGGAGTTGATCAAATGTCCGATATTTTTCGATACATCCAAAAATATCAAAACAGGAGTTTGAATGAACTCCCTTTTACGCATGTTGATGCACTAATTTTAGCTCAACTCAGTTATATTGAGTATAAAGAATTACGCGATGTATATAAGAAACCAAAGCTAAAACAAATTGCGCATCTATTAGATTTACAAGAAGTAGAAGCAGGGTATTTAAGTGGGAAAGATAATCGACGGTTACTACTTGCACTTGCTCATGCAAAGCGATATCAAAATATACAACTGATTAATGAAACTAAAATTATCAAGGAAGAAACGTGTGAACAGTTTCATGCACTAACGTTTTCTTATAAACAAATGTATTACATTGTATTTGAAGGAACAGACACCTCCATATTAGGGTGGAAAGAAGATTTACATATGTTATTGTATCCAGCTGTTCCTGCGCAACAAGATGGTGTACTTTATCTTGAACAAATGCTTAAATATCCATTTAAAAAAGCAATTGTGATTGGACATTCGAAAGGTGGAAGTATTGCCACCTATGCATCGTTACATGCAAATAAAAAAGTACAACGAAAAATTCAAGCGATCTATAATTTTGATGGACCAGCTTTACAAAGTATTGAATCACTTGAACCTATTCAAAATCGCTATTATAAGTTTGTTACACAAGCAACATTTTTTGGTTTGTTTTTTGAAAATGAAGAGAACTATCGCATAGTGAAAAGTAATGAGAGATGGTTATTGCAACATAATTTATATACATGGATGATAGAGGATGCTGACTTTATATATCTTGATCAACTGGATAATCGTTTCTATCAAATCAATCGAAAGGCAAGAGATGCTCTACTTAGTTTGACACATCAAGAACGTGAAACATTTATAATAAGTCTTAGTGAAATACTTGAGGATAATCAAATAACTGATGTAGCACAATTAACAGACTCATGGCCACAAACATCAATTATGTTACTACGTTCACTAACAAAAGTCGAAAAAGAAAAACGTGATGCAATTATGAAAACCGTTGGTTTAGTAGTATCAGAAATGTTAAGACGATAAAAAAACGAGGGACATTAAATATCTCTCGTTTTATAATGCATGGAAGATTGGTTTCATTTTTTCAAATGTACAATATTGACTAAAGCCAATTTCTTTTAAAATAGTAGCTACTTCTTCAAAGTGATCCGCTACTCGATTTGCAGTATGTGCATCAGAGCCAAGTGTAATAATAGTTCCTCCTAATTCATAATATAGTTCAAGAATTTCACGTGCTGGTGTTAAATCAGGCAATTTATAGGCAAAACTTGAAGTATTGACTTCAATTCCTTTTCCATCAGCAATAACAATTTTTAATATTTTTGTAATAATGTCTTTGCTTTTTTCAAAGGGATAATGATTTGGAATATAGCGTTCTAAGTGGTCTAAGTGACCTAAAATTGAATAATCTTTATAGGAGTTTACAAGGGTATATAGTTCTTCATAATATCCCATGCTCATCTCATCTTCATCCTTACCTTTTTGGTAGTCATATGTCCAAAACTCTTTATCATCAATTTCATGACAAGATAAAATAACAAAGTCCAAATCTAAACGATCGTATAGTTTTTGGTAAGTATCGATACGATGACGTTGCATTCCAAACTCTAAACCGATACGAATCGTCAGTTCATCTTTGTAGTCTTGTTGTAGTTGTGTCAATGTTTTCATATATAAAGGGTAATCAACATTACGTTGTGTTGAATCCACATTTGGATGTTCAGGATCATCATGGTCGAATTTTACTCCATAATCCACATGTTCAGTAAAACATATTTCCTTAACACCTTTAGCTTTCGCTTGTTCAATAATATTTTCTAAGCGTTCTTCAGAATCATTCGAAAACAGCGAATGAATATGGAAATCTGCGATATAGTTCATAAGTACTCTCCATTCATAGGTATTATTTTAGCACAAAGATTTCAACTCTCAACTATCATAATGTATCTTTACGCTTTAATACGTAAAAGCAGAAAGAAAAATGGTATAATAATCAGTGAACGTGAGGTATGTATGCAAAAAGGTACATTTATAACATTTGAAGGAAATGAAGGTTGTGGAAAAACAACGATTTCTACAAAAATATATGAGCAGTTAATTGAAGAAGGATACGATGTGATTCAAACCAGAGAACCTGGTGGGATTGAGATTGCTGAAAAAATTCGAGAATTAATTCTTGATCCTGAACATACTGCAATGGATGCGCGAACAGAAGCATTACTTTATGCTGCTGCACGTCGTCAACATTTAGTTGAAAAAGTGATTCCTGCACTAGAAGCTGGAATGATTGTGTTATGTGATCGTTTTATTGATTCGTCATTAGCATACCAAGGGGTAGCTAGAGGTCTTGGGATTGAAGAAATCTATCAAATGAATCAATTTGCAATTGCAGATACAATGCCTGATGCAACCTTATTATTGAAAGTGGATCCTGAAAATGGATTGCAACGAATTGCATCAAGAAAACACTTAGATCGCTTGGATCAAGAAAGTGAAAGTTTTCATTACCTAGTTGCAAAGGGGTATGATGAAGTCGCTAAATTGTATCCAAAACGAATTACTGTCATTGATGCAAATCAAAATGTTGAAGCTGTATATGCAGATACATATCGAAAGGTGAAAGAAGTAATTGATCATGTTTAAAGAACGTTTAAAACGCGAACAACCAAGAGTATATCAAGTGCTTGAAAATGCATTATTAAATGATCGTTTGGCACATGCATATATGTTTGTTGGAGATCAAAATACACCAAAAAAAGAAACCGCGATGTTACTTGCACAAAGTTTGGTTTGTCAGAGTGTGGGGTTTGCTGATGAGACATGTGATACTTGTCAAAGAATCATGCACCACAACTATGCAGATTTTATTTATTTAGATGGAACTACAACATCGATCAAAAAAGATGATGTGATAAAACTAAAAGAAGAATTTGCTAAAACCAATTTGGAAAGTGTAGGAATGAAGATCTATATTATTGATCATGCAGAAAACACAACACCAAGTGCATTAAATAGTTTGCTGACATTTTTGGAAGAACCGACCAGTCCAGTTATGGCAATTTTATTAGTTGAGCATCCAGATCAATTGCTAGATACAATTAAATCAAGATGCCAAATGATACATTTTCATAAGCAAAAAGATGGAACGGTGTTTGATCAATTAAAAGAAGAAATGGATGCGTATGATGCATATTTACTTTCCCACATGCAAGTGGATTTATCCAACATTATTGCGATTGAAGAAAGTGATGAGTATCAGCATGCACGTTATCTATTTGAAACGTTTGTGAAAAAAATAAGCAATCGGGATCGTGATGTTAACGTACTCATCCAACAAGGGTTCGCTAAAGGGAAACGTGATGTTCGCTTAGTCGCAAAATATATGTTTGAAATGTTAGTGAGTTTAGGTAAGGATAAGTTGATGCAACAACATACAGGGATTACAAGTTATGATCAATTATTGGATGCTATCGATGATTTATTAGCAACAAAGTTCATGGTTGTATGCAATCAAATGAAAGATAAAAATCGTAAAGGGGTAAATATCGCTTTATTGATGGATGAATTTTTATATGAAATGGAGGTGTAAAGGATGAGTAAAAAAGATGCATTTACACATGTCGTTCCAGTTAGTTTTGAAGAACATGGACGTGCATATACATTCGGTGCAACACAAAATGATTTTCAATCTGGAGATTTAGTTGTCGTTGAAACCGTTCGTGGAATTGAGATGGCACATGTTTCTGGAGATGTTGTTTCAATCGAAGAACATAAAGGAAAGATGGAACTTAAGCCTATACTTAGAAAAGCAAGCAAGAAGGATAAAGAGCGTTTTGAGGTAAATAAGGAAAAAGCAAAGGAAGCACTAAAAACTTGTGATGCAGAAATTAAAAACTTAAATCTAGATATGAATTTAATTGAAGCAGAGTATACATTGGATCAAAGCAAGATTACCTTTGTTTATGTTGCAGAAGAACGTGTAGATTTCCGTGAATTATTGAAACGTTTAGCATCAATTTTCCATTGCCGTATTGAACTACGTCAAGTAGGACCACGTAATAAAGCAAAAATGATTGGTGGTCTTGGGCAATGTGGACAAGAAACATGTTGTTCAAGATATATGAGTGATTTTGAAATGGTTTCGATTAACATGGCAAAAAACCAATTGTTGGCACTGAATATTCAAAAGTTATCAGGACAATGTGGAAAGTTAAAATGTTGTCTACGCTATGAAGATAACTTATATACAGAAATGCGCAAAGATTTACCAAAGATCAATTCACGAATTGAGTTCAATGGAAAACAATATCGAATTACAAGTTACAACTTATTATTAAAACAAGCGAAAATTGAAAATAAGGAGGACATCCAGTTTGTAGATATCAATGTTCTATTACCGGATGTAAAACTTTATGATTAGACAAAAAAGTTTTCATAATGAAAAAGCAACGCTTTATGTAGTTGCTACTCCAATAGGAAATCTACAAGAGATGACACCACGTGCGATTGAAGTTTTAAGAGAAGTTGATGTGATTGCTGCTGAAGATACACGCAATACAAAAAAACTATGTCATCACTTTGGCATTGATACAAATATCATTGCACATCATTTACATAATGAGAATGAAAGTGTAAAAGGAATTCTTAAACTTCTTGAGGAAGGAAAAAATATTGCCTTAGTTAGTGATGCAGGATATCCGTGTATTTCTGATCCTGGACATATTTTAGTTGAGAAAGTAATCGCTGAAGGATACAATGTCGTACCGATTTCTGGAAGTAGTGCATGTTTAAATGCACTTGTAGCTAGTGGGCTAATACCACAACCATTTGTATTTTATGGATTTATGGATGCAACAGAAAACAAACGTGCTAAATTTTTAGAAGAAGTAAAAGGGCTTCCATATACGATGATTTTCTATGAAGCACCACATCGTATTGAAAAGATGTTAACAACAAGCTTACAAGTATTGGGAGATCGCAATATTTGTTTAGCTAGAGAACTAACAAAAATGCATGAAGAATTTATTCGTGGAAAGATCAGTGAAGTTCTTGAAGTTGTTGATGATATCAAAGGTGAAATGGTTGTTGTTATTGAAGGTTGCGACAAAGAAAAAGATGTCATGCCTTTACCATTGCTAAAAGAAAAAGTAGAACAATATATGGAAAACGGAATGAGCAGTAAAGAAGCAATCAAAAAGGTTGCAAAGGAACAAGGTGTTTCAAAGAATTACTTGTATCGTGAATTCCATAATGAAGCATAAAGATAAGTCGACAGTCATGTCGGCTTATTTTGCGTTATAATACATATAAGTGATGTAAAAGAGGGAAACGTATGAGAGAAGATTATGATGTAAATAAACCGGTGGTCAATCCAAAGCTTGTTGCTTGTATGAAACAGTTGAAAGAGCAACCAACCAAAGAAAATGAACTCGCATTTTTTCAAGAATTGGAACAGGCGATATTTTTAGTGCCAGTAAAACTGGATGCAAAAACAAGAGAACAAGATGGAAATCAAACAGTATTAGAAAAAGGCTCAACAATTAGTTTTGTGGGAATTACAAATGCAAATAATGAATATTATCTGCCTTACTTTACCGATTGGAATGAATTAGGTAAATGGCTCAAACAAGAAGGCCAACAAACACTCATGGTATCTTTTGAAGATGGAAAATCATTAGTGGTAAAAAATGAAGCATATGCAGGACTTGTCATTAATCCGTTTACTGAGAATTTCTTATTTACCAGAGATATGTTATCTGGTGCGAAAAAAGTTGTTGTTGAAAAGGAAACTTCTGTGCAAATCGGAATTCCTGCGAAATATCCAACGAAACTCATTGATGCAGTAAAAGAATTATTACCAACATTAAAAAGTGTTTCGAGTGCATACTTGCTATATATGATGAAAGATGGCGAAGGTAGTTATTTGATGGTGGTTGATACAACGCAAAAGGAAGTTGATTTTCCTAAGATTGGTCGTTTAGCACCACAATATTTAGATAAAGGTGAATTTTTAGATATGGTTGAATTGCAAAGTGACTTTGGTCAAAGTGCAGTGAAAAGCTATGAACCTTTCTATAAGAAGAAAAAATCTTGGTTTAGAAGATAAAAAAAGTTATCGGACTAATATACATAGTCTGATAACTTTTTTGCTTTTAATGATGCATTCATAATAATACCAAAGGCAATCATGAAGGATAACATACTAGAACCACCTGCACTAATAAGTGGAAGAGTGATTCCGGTTATTGGTAATAAACCAACAACCATTCCAATGTTTTCTAATTGTTGAATGATGAACATGGCTAGAAAACCAATGACCATCAATTTCTCAATATTGTTTTTTGACCTGGATGCAATAATATATAGTCGTACATCCAAAGCAACACATAAACCAACTACAAATAAACAACCGATAAATCCAAAGTTCATTCCAATAACTGCGAAGATGAAATCTGTATGTGGTTCTGGAAAACTGATAAGACTGGCTTGGAAACCATGTCCAAATAAACCACCAGAACCCATTGCAAGTAGGGATGAGTATAGTTGTAAACCAACACCAGTTGAATATTCTTCAGGATATAGCCAACCATAGATACGTTTAACTTTATAACTATCACCAAATATTTTTACAAATAATAGTTGATTGAAATAAAATAGATATAAGAATAGCACAACTGCAGCGACAACTACGATTCCACCAAAGATTAACCATTCTTTACGAATTCCAGAACAGATAACCATAACCATAATCGAGAATAGAATCAAAATGAAGATTCCGGTATCTGGTTGTAGAAGAATAAGTATAGCAGGAACTAAGATCCATTTTAATAACTCAATAAATAAATGAATATCACTTTCAAAGGAATCATCTTCCTTCATTTCATTATGTTGCTCAATCACATAAGCACTAATAATAATTAGCATAACCTTCATAAACTCAGAAGGTTGTATGTTTAGTAAGGGTATTTGTAACCACGCGGTTGAACCGTTTACTGGAGAAGCGAGTGGCAAATAGCGACCAGTGAAGCGATAGACCACTTGACTGGACATAAACAAATACACCAGACATGCTAAGAAAATGAAATAGCCAATCTTCGCAAAATCAAAGAGATTATCATTACCGAAATAAATGATTACGGCAATGATGATGACTCCTAGAATATAAAATAGAATCTGTTTTGTCAGTACACCATCTAGTCCCCATAAACTTAAGTAAACAGGTAAAAGTGGTTTACAAGCAGCAATGGTGATAATTGAAGCCACAAAGAATAGTACTATGATTAACGATAAGATGTAATCAAACTTTTGTGGTTGGCGAACCCTTGAAAGGTTTTGTCTTCTTCCACTCATAATTGCTTCACCATCATTTTATGTTCGATATGTGCATCGAAGAAGATATCACCAAATCCAACATACCCATTTCTTTCATAAAAAGGCATTGCAGTTACTTGTGCACCAAGCTCAAGTTGTTTTGCATTTGCTTGACGAGCAAGTATTTCTACTTGTTGTAACATATAACTTCCATACTGATGCTTACGTGCTTCTTTTTTAATGGCTACACGTCCTACGTGCCATGAATCATCTTCAATGATGACTCTACAAGTACCAACGATTTGCTCACTGTCATCATAGAGTACATATTGATCACATAAGCCATCAGTATCATCAATTTCAATACTTGGATCTACTTCTTGTTCAATCACAAATACGTCAATTCGAATACGCATAAGTTGAAATATTTCTTTTTGTGTCGTTGCTTTCTTAAATTTCATAATATCATTATAATAGCATAGAAATGGACATTCTACCATAAGCGGAAAGTGAAGATTTCGTGGATAAAGGTTGTACATTTTGGCATATCGCGTTATGATGTGTCTAGAAAAACCGGTAAGTAAGGTTACTGTAGGGATACGGGTTGCTGCCGCAAAATAGTGGAGACACTATGCGCAGGTTAGCAGGGATGATCGATTCAAGGTCATACTTAATGCAATTTCATCGCCCTACAGAGCTAAAGCTCAAACGGAAATGTCATAGTTTTTTAATGCCGTTTTCTTTTGAGAGCGGCTTTTTCTATGTTTGAAAGGAGTGAGTCACATGGACGAAGGACCAAAGCAGAGGCAAATACAAGATATATGGCATGGTATAACATGTGACGATTACAGTCACTTGTTGTAGCCATCCCAAGGGAGGTAACTAGATGACTGTATTTAAAAAACGTAAAGAAGAAGCAAAAAAAGCAGAAGTAAAAAAAGCAAAGGCTTTAAAAGCTAGACTAAAACAAGCAGCAAAATTACCCATTATGAATTTGCTAGATATGCTTGATAGTAGTATGGATGGATTTGATGAAACACATGTAGAAGAACAAATGGAAATGTTTGGAGAAAATGTACTGACTAGTAAACAACCCGATAATGTATGGAAACGCTTGTTTGATGCATTTATCAATCCATTTAGTTTGATTTTGATTATTTTAGTTGTGATCTCGTATTTCACAGATGTTGTGTTAATGCCAGATAAAAAACAGGATTGGACAACCATCATTATCATTTCCATTATGGTAATTAGTAGTGGCTTGTTACGATTTATCCAAGAAAATCGTAGTAGTAAAGCAGCAGAAAAACTCAACGAAATGATTGAGAATACAACGCGAGTTAAGCGTAAAGGAAAAGTTGCAACAGAAGTACCAATTAATGAAATTGTTGTTGGTGATATTGTGTATTTAGCAGCTGGCGATATGATTCCAGCAGATATGCGACTTTTCCAAACCAAAGACTTATTTATCCAACAAAGTAGTTTAACTGGTGAAAGTGCTCCAGTTGAAAAGTTTGCTGATCATGAACAAGATGATAAACCAACCATTGAATATGAGAATCTCGTATTTATGGGAAGTGATGTTGTATCAGGTTCAGCTATTGGTATTGTGGTTGCTGTGGGAGATGAAACACTTATTGGATCTATTTCCCAGGAAATACAGGAAAAAGAAGAAACAAGCTTTGAAAAAGGAATGAACCATGTATCATGGATACTTATTCGTTTCATGCTTGCCATGGTACCGATTGTTTTCTTCATTAATGGATTTAGCAAAGGTGACTTTGTTCATGCATTAATGTTTGCGATTTCCATTGCAGTAGGATTAACTCCAGAAATGCTGCCAATGATTACCACAACCTGTTTAGCAAAAGGTGCATATCAAATGTCCAAACAAAAGGTAATTGTGAAAAATGTAAATTCAATACAAAACTTTGGAGCAATGGATATTCTTTGTACAGACAAAACAGGAACAATTACCCAAGATAAAGTTGTATTGCAATATAACTTAGATGTTAATGGAAATGAAGATGATCGTGTGTTACGTCATGGATTTTTAAATAGTTACTATCAAACTGGATTGAAGAACTTTATCGATATCGCGATCATTAATAAAACACAAGAAAAAGAAATGTTTGAAGATATTGTCGATCGCTATGAAAAAGTTGATGAAATTCCATTTGATTTTAATCGAAGACGTATGAGTGTTGTTGTAAAAGATCATCAAGGAAAAGTACAATTGATCACAAAAGGAGCAGTAGAAGAAATCTTACATATTTGTACATATGTAGAGCTTGATGGACAAGTCATGAAATTACATGAAGACATGAAAGACCGTGTTGTTCAAGTAGTAGATCGACTCAACAAAGAAGGAATGCGTGTAATTGCAGTTGCACAAAAAACAAATCCAAAAGACGTTGATGCCTTTGGTGTGCAGGATGAACAAGAGATGGTACTGATTGGTTATTTAGCATTTCTTGATCCACCAAAACCGACAATGAAAGCTGCCATTGAAGCCTTACATTATTATGGAGTGAATGTAAAGGTCTTAACTGGTGATAATGATGTGGTGACACAAGCAATCTGTAAACAAGTAGGTATGGATGTACAAGATATCTTACTGGGTAGTGATTTAGAAAATATGAGTGATGAACAAATTAAAGATAAAGTGGATACGGTTGATATCTATGCAAAGCTATCTCCCCAACAAAAATCACGTCTAGTTCGTCTTATGAAAGAAAAAGGACATGCAGTTGGCTTTATGGGAGATGGAATCAATGATGCACTTGCAATGAATCAAGCAGATATTGGAATTTCAGTAGATACAGCAGTAGATATTGCAAAAGAAAGTGCAGATATCATTTTATTAGAAAAGGATTTAATGGTATTAGAAAAAGGTATTCTTGAAGGAAGAAAGACCTATGGAAACATGATGAAGTATGTCAAAATTACAGCGAGCTCTAATTTTGGAAATATGTTCTCTGTATTAATAGCAAGTGCCTTCTTACCATTTCTACCGATGGATCCAGTGCAATTAATCCTACTTAATTTGGTGTATGATTTATCCTGTACAGCAATTCCATGGGATCACATGGATCCAGAATACTTATTAAAACCAAGACGTTGGCAAGCAGATGGCATTTCTAGCTTTATGAAATACTTTGGACCGATTAGTTCCATCTTCGATATTCTTACATATATATTACTTTACTTTGTGATTTGTCCAATGGTATGTAATGGATTGATGTATCATCAAATAAGTGATCCATCAATGCAACTTTTATATGTTGCTGTATTCCAAACCGGTTGGTTAATTGAATCTATGTGTACACAAACCTTTGTGATTTGGTTGATGCGTACAAGTAAAATACCATTTATTCAATCACGACCATCGGCAATACTTATGAGCCTTACAACAATCTCTGTGCTATTCATTATTGCACTGCCATACACACCACTTGCAAGTTACTTTGAATTGACTGGATTACCAGTTATTTACTTTGCATGGATGTTTGGTTTAATGTTCTTATACTTTGTTGGTGTAAGCATTATGAAAAAGATTTATATCAGAAAATATGGAGAATTACTCTAAGGGCGAAAGGCCCTTTTTTTAACGTCAAAAAAGAATCAAAGCATAAAAAATAAAAAAATTATAAAGAAATTGTTGATATTCGACCGTTGGTCGAGTAATATATGCATATAGACCGGCGGTCGACAAAGGAGAAGGACATGTCAAACACACAAGAATTCGATATCAAACGAAATGAAATACTTGATACTGCTGAAGCACTATTCACAAGTAAGGGATATGAAGATACAACCGTAAATGCCATTCTAAAAGAAGTTGGAATTGCAAAAGGAACCTTCTATTATTATTTTCAATCAAAAGAAGAAGTTATGGATGCAGTAATTATGCGATTTATTGATGAAGACTTACAAACAGCAACAACCATTATGGATAAACAAGAGCTAGGTGCAATGGATAAATTGCTGCAATGTATCTTCAGTAAACCAAAAACAGACAATAAGAAAGTAATGATTGAACAACTTTATGAAGCAAACAATGCACTGATGAAACAAAGAACATTGCAAAGAACTATTGAAGTAATTTGTCCAATCTATGCGCAAATTATTGAAGAAGGAAATGCAAATGGTGAGTTTATATCTAAGCAACCATTAGAAGATATTCAATTTCTAATTGCAGGAATTCAAACACTATTTGATTTGAGTCATATTCAAGGATCTACAATTGAAATACAAATAGAAAGTGTTGTAAATGCAATCTTTCAGATGCTTGTAGTTAATGAGCAAAAAACTAGTAAAACCAAAGTTATAGAAACAATAAACAAACATATAAAGGCCTAGAAAAGGCGAGGAGGAAATGTATATGAAAAGAAATAAGTTAGTTGTGGCATGTGTCATGTTAGTAGGAATTGGGTTAGTATCACAAGTAGTGGAAAGAAATTTAGATAAACCAGCAATTCAAAAGTATGTAGAAACAAGTTTTAAAGAGACAGATGATGATAAAGACACATTCGATTTCAAAGATGAAAAAGAGACAAATATCTTTGAATGGATCGGATTTTAAGGAAAGTAGAGGGTAAATAAAATGAACTACACGAATGTAATTAATGAAGTAATGAAACAAACAGGAAAAGATAAAGAAATATGTACAAAGATTGCAGATGCATATGAAGAATATTGTACTAAAGAAATTAAGCGACCATTCAAACCAGAAGTTGATGCTGATATGGTAAGTTGGATAGCAAATAAAACTGGTTATGCACATGATGATGTAGCAAACATTCTGCAAGTTCTTGTTGGTGTTGTTAGAGGTGGAATTCGTAAAAAAATTCCATTTATGAAATAGAAAATATATAAACGATGAGGGCAAGTGCCCTTTTTGTTTAGGAATGATGGATTCTAGATGAAGATTGTGTAAACTTTTGTATTTTTAGTTAACTTACCTTTTCAATTGTGCACATTTGTTTTATGATTAATACAAATGAGGGTGGACTATGAAAAAAATACTATTGATTGAAGATGAAGCAAATATTCGTAAACTAATTACTTATGATTTAAAAGTTGCTGGCTTTGCAGTTGAAGAAGCATGTGATGGAAAAGTTGCTTTAGAAAAAGCTTATAGTCAAGCATACGATGTATTTTTAATAGATTGGATGATTCCAAAGATTGAGGGGATCGATTTAGTTAGAAAATTTCGTGAAAAGGGGCTTGATGGTGTAATGATTATGCTTACGGCAAAAGATGAAGAATCCAATATCTTAGATGCATTTGAAGCTGGAGTCGATGATTATATTACCAAACCATTTTCACCACGTGTATTACTTGCGCGTGTACAGTCCCATTTAAAACGAAACAACACGAAACAAGAACAAACATTCTCTGGTTTACGTGTAGATGAAAATAAACGAAAAGTGTATTTGCAAGATAGCTTATTACAACTTACAAAGAAAGAATATGATTTACTTACGTACTTTATTCGTAATGCAAATATTGTTGTATCACGTGATCAAATCTTAAATGATATCTGGGGGTTTGATTATGATGGAGATACGCGAATTGTGGATGTACATACATTCAAACTGCGCTCAAAATTAAAAGATGCTCCTGTTGAAATTCGTTCTTCACGCGGAGTTGGGTATATACTTGAGGCAAAAGAATGATTAAAGAACGCTATCAAAGAGTTCTTTTACTTTGTTTCTTTGGTTTGGTTGGTGTCTATATGTTCAACCTACCAAGCTTTTTGGTCATTATTTTATTAGGTATAACAGCAGGATACTTTTCCTATCAAGAAGCAAAAGAACGTGAAAGTATTGAGAAAGTAGAAAATGCACGTTTACATACGCAAATTCAAAATGTGACGTTTCAAGCGGATATTCGACAAGAACAACTTGCTGCATTAATTTCCAATTTGCCGATGCCATTAATTTTATTGGATCGTAATGGGGAAGTGCTTTTATTCAATGATAGTTTTGCAGAGTTTCGTCAGTCGAAAGAACAACGACGACTTACATATGTGCATAATGATTTTGAACGTCCTGTATATCGTTTCATTTTTGATGCGACATTATTTGAACGAGAAATCCGAAAAACAATTGTCGTGCATGAAAAAGAATACGAAGCATACAGTGAACCACTATTTAAAAACAATCAGTTTAGTGGTTGTGTAATAGTATTTCAAGATATCACAAAAATTAAGCGTCAAGAAGCACTGCAAAAGCAGTTTATTGCGGATGCATCACATGAATTAAAAACACCAATAAGTGCGATTAAAGGAATGGTCGAAATTTTAAATCGAGAAGGATTTAATGATGAAGAAATACGAAAAGACTTCCTCGAACAAATCGAATATGAAAATAGTCGACTGGAACGAATCGTATATGATTTATTGCAGTTATCAAGGTTATCTAGTGAACAACTTGTAATGAAACGTGAATCTTGCGATGTAACACAAATCATTGATGCAAGTATTGCTAGTTTATCGTATAAAGCAAATAAAAAAGGATTACAAATTCAAACGAATTATGAAAACAAAGAACCAATTTTTGTGGATCCTGGACAAATGCAAATCGTTATCAATAACTTAATATCCAATGCAATTACTTATAGTGATCATGGAGTTATTACAGTATCTACACTATATCGTGGGGATTCATATGTAATTGAAGTAAAAGATGAAGGTCGAGGAATTTCAAAAGAAGACCAAGAACGCATCTTTGAACGGTTCTATCGTACGGATAAGGCACGCTCTCGTGTTTCTGGTGGTAGTGGGTTAGGATTATCGATTGTAAAGTCTGTACTTGATGCCCATAATGCACAACTTGTGATTGAAAGTGAAGTTGATAAAGGTTCATCATTCCAAATTTGGATTAAAAACTAAAATACCAAGCCATACAGGATTATTCTGTAGGCTTGGTATTTTTTACTTTTAAACGAAGTTTATCTAATGGATGGACATCCTTCATATTTTTTGAGATGGTACTCATCAAAAGCGAAGTAACATCTCCCATATCTTTGCGCGTTTCTTTATCAAGGTGGGAATAGGCATCTAGCATACTACCTAATGACTTAAACCAAGATTCGCTCATTTCATGAACGGTATCCGTACCAACACTGGCAAAGAGTTCAAACATTGAATCAATGAATTTCTTTCGGTCACTAGGTTGAATTTGATCCATCCATATCTTAATGGTGCGATCAATAAAATGACTATCTTCAGTGCGTGAATTTTCATATACGAACTGTTTCCCAAGAATTTGCCAACTATACACATCATGTTGGTTGATCCCTCTTTCTGTGCTACTAACAACCGTATAAGGAAGATAGCGATACATCAACATACCAATAATTGAACCTTGTGGAACATATGTATATACGTTTTTACTAAGTGGCTTTTTCGCAAATTGTTTTGCGATATCTTTCTGAAAGCCAGGACCATCAAAGTTATAGATGCCAAGGATTTGCTTTTGTAGATTTGTTTTGGTAAACATACCCGCATAAATAGCTAAATTGCCACCTTTAGAATGTCCACCAAGATAGTAATTTCCAGGTAAAGTTTGACTTACTTCTTCAATATATGCAAGTGCATCTTGTTGTGCTGGGATGATAGTTAAGTACGTCATATTGAAATCTTCTTTCCAACCAACAAGCGTATTATCAGTTCCACGATAGGAAATATAGTACACATCTTTACTCAGTTGAATCGTAATACAAGCAAACTGTTTTTCGAGTATGGGATCAATATGATTGCGATAACCGGATAGTAAAAGATCCTTGAATCGAACACTTTTTGCCAAAGCTTGTAAGAATGGTTGATCTTCAAATTCGGTTGGACTTAGTGATTTAGGATCTACAGGCACCTTAAAATACATTTCTGCAACATCCACTAGTGGTTTTGTTTTATCAAGTTGAAAGTCGACCATTTGATCAAAACGCAAATACGATAAGCGTGCAAGTATCAGTGCATCTATTTCATTGAAGGGATCTTGTTGGAAGGTTAAATCACCACGCCAAGCAAGATAATCCATTATATTTGTCATAGTTACTCCTTTTTGTATCTTCATTGTACATACAAACTATGAAAAAGCAAAATACCAAAACTTTTTAACCGTTTCTTAACAGTTTGTAAACAATAAGAACATATCTCTTACTTATAATTTACATGTAAGATGGAGGTTTGGATGAAAAAGATAGGAACAATACTAAGTCTTTGCTGCATTCTTGTAATTAGTGGATGTGGTGGAAGAAGTACAAGTGAAGGGATAACATCCATGATTATTGGCGGTTCAACGTCAATACAACCACTTATGGAAAGTATCGCAGAAACATACAATGAGAAAAACGATGCTTTAGTAAGTATCCAAGGTGGAGGTTCCAGTGTAGGGATAAAAGGAACGGAAGATGGAACCTTTCAACTGGGTATGGTTTCAAGAGAATTAAAACCTGAAGAAGCAAAGCAACTTGATCAAACGATCATTGCCTTAGATGGAATTGTCGTAGTTGTACATAAAGATAATCCAGTGGATTCCATCACGATGGAACAACTAAAAGATATTTATACTGGTAAAATTACCAATTGGAAAAACATAGGTGGTGCAAATAAAGAAATCGCTGTCGTCTCACGAGAAGAAGGTAGTGGAACACGCGATGGCTTTGAAAGCATTGTTGGATTTTCATCAAGTGACTTAATTCGTAATTCCGACATTCAAAATGCAACAGGTTCCATTATTAGTGATGTGTCTGTTAATGAACATGGAATTGGATACATTTCACTAGGATCCTTATCGGATAGTGTAAAAGTATTAAAAATTGATGGCGTATTACCAAGTGAAGAAAGTGTAAAAGATGGAACGTATAAAATCCAACGTGCTTTCTTACTTGTACAGAAAAAAGGAGAGAAACAAGGTAGTGAATTATTTGATTTCATTTTCTCAGAAGAAGGAAAGAAACTAATTGAAGCACATAATTATATACCTGTGGAAAGGAAGTAGTGAATGAAACGTATGCATTCAAAATTAAGAATCGATGCAATCTTTAAAACCGTTGTTTTCTTTTTTACTTGTATCTCTGTCATTGCATTAGCTGCCATTCTTATTTTCACTTTATTAAAAGCATTACCATTATTTAAAGAAGTAAATATTATTGAATTTATTACATCGGATGTATGGTCTCCATCAACTGAACAATTTGGAATTGCATCCTTTGTTGTGGCAAGTATTCTTACAACGATTCTTGCATGTTTGATTGGAATACCGGTTGGTTTATATACAGCAATCTTTATTAGCGAAATCGCACCCAAGAAAATTGCAAGTTTTGTCTTATTTGCAGTAGAAATACTCGCATCGATTCCAAGTGTGATCTATGGATTTTTTGGATTAACTGTAATGGTTCCATTTGTGCAAAAACTATTTAACATTCGTAGTGGAACAACACTGTTTACGGCATCATTGATTTTGGCGCTAATGATATTACCAACGGTTGTATCCTTATCGACAAGTGCACTAAAAGCGGTACCAAAAACAATTGATGAAGGTTCTCTTGCACTAGGAGCAACAAAGATGCAAACCATTATGAAAACCAAAATACCATATGCAAAAAGTGGAATACTGACATCGTTTCTTCTAGGTTTAGGAAGAGCACTAGGAGAAACCATGGCAGTTATGTTAGTAGCAGGAAATGCCAATATGATGCCACAGCTTATTCCAATTAGTGAAGCATATCTAAATGGTGGAAGAACTTTAACAGGTAACATTATTATGGAACTTGCATATGCTAGTGGAACCCATGAAGCGGCACTGTTTGCTACTGGGGTTGTCCTTTTTATCTTTGTGTGTTTGATCAATATCATCATACTTAGAGTAAAACGAAAAGGGGTGGCACATTCATGAAAAAACGAACAATTATGGATGGTATCCAATACCTGTTTATCTTTTTAGCAAGTGCAATTAGTATTATTTCACTTGTTGTAATTATCGTATTTGTTTTACGAAAAGGACTGTCGCATGTAAGTTGGGATTTTCTAACAAACAGTTTTAGTCCAAGTGATCCAAATAGTGGAATCTTACCAATGTTAGTGGGAACTTTATACACGGTTGGTGTAACCTTACTTATTGCGACACCAATATCGATATGTAGTGCACTCTATTTACATGAGTATGCAAAAGCAAACAAAATTACCGAAGTTATTCGCTTTGCCATTGATGGATTAGCCAGTGTTCCAAGTATTGTCTATGGACTTTTTGGATTTAGTTTGTTTGTGACAATCTTACAACCATTCACAAATGGATATTCCATTTTATCAGGATCTTTAACCTTATCAATTATGATTTTACCGGTCCTGATTAAAACGATTGAAGAAACGTTAAAAACCATTCCAAATGAACTTAGAGAAGCAAGTTATGCACTAGGTGCAAGCAAGGTACAAACCATCTTTAAAGTTATTTTACCAACAAGTTTGAATGGAATTATTAGCGCTATCATCTTAGCGATTGGTCGAATCGTTAGTGAAAGTGCACCGTTATTACTAACCGCTGGTATGGTGTACTATATGCCTGAAGGGATATTCTCTTCATCAAGAACACTAACAACCCACCTTTACTATCTAGCAAGTGAAGGTGTCAGTGATGAGCAAAGAGCGCAAGCATTTGCGACGGCTACCATTCTAATATTGGTAATTGTTGCATTGAATCTTATTGTAAAATTGGTTGCTAGACGAATTCAGAAGAAAGTAGGATAATATGGAAGATATTAAATTTGAGGTAAAACATTTAAATTTGTATTATGGTGATTTTCAAGCACTAAAGGATTTGAATATCAACATAAAAGCAAACCGTGTAACTGCACTCATCGGTCCTTCTGGATGTGGAAAGTCAACGTTTCTAAGAACACTGAATCGGATGAACGATTTAGTAGATGGGGTAAAGATTACTGGTGAAATCAATATGGATGGTAAAAATATACTGTCTGATAAAATAAATACGATTGATTTACGGACAAAAGTTGGAATGGTATTCCAAAAACCAAATCCGTTTCCAATGAGTATTTATGACAACATTGCTTATGGGCCACGTTGTCAGGGTGTAAAGGATAAGAAGATACTAGATGAAATCGTTGAAAGCTCCTTAAAGGCTGCAGCGTTATGGGATGATGTAAAAGATAGATTAAATAAAAATGCATTAGGTATGTCTGGTGGACAGCAACAACGTTTGTGTATTGCCCGTGCAATTGCCATGAAACCAGAAGTCATCTTAATGGATGAACCTACTAGTGCACTAGATCCAATTGCAACACAAAAAATTGAAGAACTGATTGATATCCTCAAAAAGGATTATACGATTTTGATTGTTACACACTCGATGCAACAAGCATCAAGAGTTAGTGATGATACAGCGTTCTTCTTATTGGGGGAAATTGTAGAATTTGATAGTACATTGAATATTTTCTCCAATCCAAAAAATAAGAAAACAGAAGAATATATTACTGGTAGATTTGGGTAAAAGGAGGATGTTATGCTGAAATTAGATCGTAAACTAGAAAAACTTGAAACCAGTGTTCGACACATGGGAAGACAAGTTATCGAACAACATAAAAACTGTGAAGTGTTATTTGAACATCCAGAGAAATCACTTGCTCGACAAGTAATGCACAATGATGAAATCATCAATAACTATGAAACAAACATCAATGAACAAGCAATTGCCGATATTGTCTTGTTGCGTCCAATTGCGACAGATTTACGTCGTGTGATTGTCGCAATCAAGATTGCTTCAGACTTAGAAAGAATTGGGGATTATGCGAAAAGCATGGCAAAGTTTGTGATTAAGAATTTAGATAATCCAGCAACATTAAAAATATTAAAAGAAGCAAGTTTCATCCAACAAAGATTGGTGAAAATGTTAGAGGATATCATGATTGCCTATAAACAAAAAGATGTTTCCTTGGCATATGAAATTCCAACACAAGATAAAGAACTTGAAGCACTCTTACAAGATTTCCGTAAGATTGTGATTAAAAACAATGTTGCAGACTTAGAAGATGCATTTAACTTATCTGCACTGTATCGTACGATTGGTCGCAGTAGTGATCATGCAGTAAATATATGTGAACATATCGTTTACTTATGTAAAGGAATCCAATACGATTTTGACAAAGAAGAATAATCTAAAGAAGAAAGATACGGTTTAATGATGAATGCTGTATCTTTCTTTTTGCAAAAAAGGATAATCAATAAACCAAGATGAGATATTTTTGCCTATATAAACTCTTGCTATACTGTGGTTGTCAAGGTACCAAAGTGACAGTAAGATGATGATAAGGAGTAGAATATGGCAAAGAAGAATAATTATAGCCAACTTGCACAAGAAGTCGTAGCTGCTGTTGGCCAAAAAGAAAACATTCAAAGCGTTACCAATTGTATGACACGTTTGCGATTCGTTTTAAAAGATGACTGTATTCCAAATGAGGAAGAAATAAAAGCAATTCCTGGTGTAAAGGGTGTCATGAACAAAGGTGGTCAATATCAAGTAATTATTGGAACTCATGTAAATGAAGTAATTAAAGAAGTAGAGAATATCATTGGTGTGCAAACAGAAAGCATGCCATCAAGGGAAAATGAAGGTTCATTATTTGATCGTTTCTTTAAAATGATCTCTGGTTGCATCATGCCAATTATTGGACCAATGATTGCAGGAGGAATTATCAAAGGATTATTAACTCTAGCAGTCACATTTGAACTAATTGCAAAAACAGATGGAGTGTATCTTGTTTTATATGCAGCATCTGATGCAGTATTATACTTTATGCCAATTATTGTTGGGTTTTCTGCAGGTAAAGTATTTCGATGCAATCCATATGTTACGGCTGCAATTGGAGCAGCACTTGTATATCCAGATTTAGTTGCTGCTGTAAATGGTGAACAAGCACTTAACTTTTTAGGTTTACCAATTGAAGCTGCAACATATTCAAGTACATTATTTCCAATTATCTTAGCATCCTACGTTGCATCATGGATAGAACGTATTGCAAAATCAATTATTCCACAAATGTTACAACTTATGTTAGTGCCAACACTTGTATTAATGATCACAGTACCATTAAGTTGGTTGGCAATTGGACCAGTTATGAACATTGTATCAAGTGTATTATCTGATTTTGTTGTTGGGGTGTTTGATTTTAGTCCAATTATTGGAGGAATCTTATTTGGAGCATTCTGGCAAGTAATGGTATTACTTGGATTGCATGCAGCATTTATTCCAGTATTAATCAATAACATCGTAACGATGGGAAGTGATCCAATCAATGCGATTTTGGGATTAACTGTTTGGGAACTTGCAGGAGTATCACTTGGATATGCATTAAAAATGAAAGATCCAGAAAAGAAATCCATTGGATTTGGTGCGATGGCATCGTGTTTATGTGGGGTAACCGAGCCAACGATTTATACAATTGCCTTACCACAAATTAAATGCTTTGCAGCTGCTTGGATTGGTGGAGGTCTAGCAGGAGGAATTCTTGGTGGACTTGGTGCACGTTTATATGCCATGGTTGGTGATGGATTCTTTAGAATTCCAGGAATGATTAATCCAGATGGTCTTGATATTAGTTTCTATGGGTTTATTGCATGTGCACTTATTGCATTTGTAGTTTCAGCAGTACTTTCCTATGTATTAGCAAATAGAGAGGCATAATATTACTTTGAAGGTAAAGATAGTCCGTCTTTATCTTCTCTTTGCATCTATGATAAACTATGAGTAACAAGCATGAGGTGCACGATGATCAAACAAGAGATACTAGATGAACTTATTACATTCACAGATGAAGAGATTGATAATTTAAATAAGAAGCATAAAATTGATAAATCGATTTATATGCATGAAAATTCAAATGTCATTGATTATCGTAAATTACACGATGAGGATCGTTTGTTTTCTGTGCGTAAACATGCACGTTTTGCACAGTATCCGATGCATCGACATAACTATATTGAATTGTCGTATGTATATAGTGGATCGATGACACATGTGATTAGTGGAAAAAAGATTACCATCCAGCAAGGAGAACTTATCTTATTAAATCAAAATGTAGAACATGAAATTCTCTTTACTGGGGAAGATGACATTATCTTTAATTTTATTATTCAACCTGAGTTTCTCGAGTTTTTATCATCGATAGTGGATACGGATAATGAAGTGGTACGCTTTATCTTTCAAGCACTCTATTCCTATGATGATACAAAAGAGTTTCTTGTATTTCATGAATCCAACAATCTAGTTGCTCTAGATTATATCGAATTGATTATTAGCGAACTGTATCGTCCACAGTTGAATGCAGGGGTATCACTAAAACTATTGGTTGGTTTACTATTAACTGAATTGATGAATCATCCAGAAAATATTCAAACCCATAAATCAGAAAGTAGTGAAAGAGTCTTAATGAGTCGTATTCTTAAATACGTTCATACGAAGTATAAAGAAGGTTCACTCGTTGTTTTATCAAAACAATTAGGAATTGCTGATTATAAGATATGTAAAGTCATTAAGAAATATACAAAATCGACATTTATTCAACTAGTTCAAGAAGAACGTTTAAAAAATGCGGTACAACTACTTGTCAGTACAACTTTGCCTGTTGTCGATATTATGGAAGAAGTCGGCTACGAAAATATTACATACTTCTATAAGATATTCAAAAAGAAGTACCAAATGACACCAAGTGTATATCGCGAAACGTATAAGAAGGAAATAAAATAGGGTTTGCTTGATGGATGTCGTGTGATACGAGATGAATCATAGAAGTAATAGAGGTGAATTATGGAAAAAATTAACACATTATTAAAGAATCAAGAAGCAAATCATCTGTTTCCATTTTTTTGGCAACATGGAGAATCACACGAGATATTACTTGACTATATAACAAAGATCTATGAAAGTGGCATTCACAATTTATGTATTGAATCACGTCCACATCCTGCGTTCTTACAAGATCAATGGTGGGAAGATCTTGCCTTTATAATTAAAGAAGCAAAGAAGCGTCAAATGAAACTTTGGATTTTAGATGATGCGAAATTTCCAACTGGATATGCAAATGGACAAGTACCAAAACACCTGCAAAAGCAGTATTTACAAGTTCGTCGTTATGATATTTGTGGGCCTGTGATGCAAGGAGAACTATCCATTGAACCATATGCGGAATTTCGACAACTCATGATGGATAAAGAACATCAAAATGATGCGTTATATAAAGTATATATTGCAAAAAACGACACAAGTGGCCAAGATGCATTTATTGAAGATAGCTTGCAAGATGTTACAGCACAAGTGGAACATGGAAAATTAAAGATCCAATTAGATGCAGATCATTATAGTGTATTTGTTTTATATACAACGTATTGCGGACAAGAAGTAGGAACACGTGAATACTTGGATCCAACAAGAAAAGAAGCAACACAAATTTTACTAAATGAAGTATATGAGAAACATTGGTCGCATTTCTCACAAGAGTTTGGACAAACCATTGTTGGTTTTTTCTCGGATGAGCCACGTTTTGGTAATGCAAAAGGACCAAACTGTATCATTGGGAAAACAGATATGGTTATTCCGTGGAATATGACAATTGAAGAAATGCTTCAACAAGCAAACATTTGTGAGGTATTCTTATTTACTGGAGTCAGTAAAGCAGCGAATGATGCTCGTTTTTACTATATGGATATCGTAAGTGATTTATATGCGAAAAACTTCTCTGCAGTCATTGGTGCATGGTGTACAGCACATGATGTAGATTATGTTGGGCATGTTATAGAAGATAATAATGCACATGCACGTCTTGGATATGGACCAGGACATTACTTTCGCAGTCTAGTTGGTCAAACGTATGCAGGTATTGATATTATCGGTGGTCAAGTAATTCCTGGAATGGATTATGCACATACTGCATTTTCAACAGGTGGAAGTGATGGAGAGTTTTATCACTATGCACTTTGTAAGTTAGGACAATCTGCAGCAAAATTGGATCCAAAGAAAAAAGGTAGATTGATGTGTGAAGCATTTGGCGCATATGGTTGGGTTGAAGGTTTACGGATGATGAAATGGATTACCAATCATATGTTGGTACATGGAGTAAATGTGATAGTGCCTCATGCATTCAGTCCAAAACAGTTCCCAGATTTTGATTGTCCACCACATTTTTATGCGCATGGCAACAATCCACAGTTTACCTACTTTACGCAGTGGTCAACATACACAAATCGCTTATGTGAACTACTACAAGATGGACACCAACAGTGTGAAATAGGTGTACTCTATCATGCCTTTGCTGAATGGCAAGGTGAAACAATGTTTGTGCAGAAAGTAACGAAAACACTCCAACAAAATCAGATAGATTGCAATATCATCAGTGAAGATTATCTTATTGATGCAACTATTCAAGATGGAAAATATTGGATTGAACAATATGGATTTCATACACTTGTTGTGCCATATACACCATATTTACCTAAAAAACTAATGGATACATTAGAAAAACTGGCAAAAGAAGTGCAAATTATATGGATTCATCAAGCACCTGCTGGATTGGAATCTATTGGGAAAACATGTACGCTGGATCAATTAACACAAGAACTCGCAAAAGATAAACTTGCTTATACAGAAACACCTGAAAAAGACTTAAGTATGCTACATTATATGCATCATGCAAATAGTCATGTGTTTGTTTTTAATAATGAAAGTGTGACACATACAATTGATACACAAATCAAACTACCTTTTGCGAAAGAACTAGCAATTTATGATGCATCCACTAATGAAGTATATACACTAGATGCAAAGTATGATGAAACCTCTGTTACTTTCCAACTTACATTACAACCATATGAAATGTTGGTACTCGTTAGTACAACTGCTTCAAAATATAAACCAAGTAAAGGGACATTTATACAAACGTTAGATACACTATCCTCATTGGAATGTAAAGCATATAATGAATCTTCATACCAACGCGTACAATCATTAGATGCCTTACATAGTGAAGCATTTGCTCGTTTTAGCGGAAACTTGTTGTATACATATGATGTGAAACTAGCTAAACAAGATCATATACTTGAAATTGCAGAAGCAAATGAAGTTGTTGAATTAGTTGTCAATGGTACTTCTTGTGGTGTACAAATTGCACCATCATATCGATTTGTAATTCCTAAAGATGTAATCAAGCAAACAAATACGTTGCAACTACTTATCACAAACACGTTAGTAAACAGTCAAAACGATGGTTTATCACAATATGTAGCACATAATGGACTGGGTATTTTATCCGATGTTTGTCTTTATCATGTAAAAGAAACTGAAAAATAGGTCATTGAGTAGGTTACGTTCACCAAAACTTCAGTCATATATCAAGGAAAGTCCATAGGTTTTATGGACTTTTGTATTATAATATGTTTAGGAGCGTACGGACTATGAAGAAATTATTAATCGTTGATGATGAAGCTAATATAAGAGAAATTGTAAAAAAATATGCAAAGTTTGAAGGATATGAAGTATTAGAGGCAGAAGATGGATTGCAAGCTATTGATAAAGTAAAACTCAATCCAAGTATCGATCTAATTATAATGGATGCGATGATGCCAGAATTAGATGGATTTAGCGCATGTCGTGAAATCCGCAAATTTTCAGGTGTACCAATTTTAATGTTAAGTGCACGTGGAGAAGAATATGATCGTATCCACGGATTTGAAATTGGTGTAGATGACTATGTGGTTAAACCATTTTCACCAAAAGAATTGATGATGCGTATTGCAGCGATTCTTAAACGTTATGAGAAAAATCAAACGGTTGATATGTATAACTACAAAACGTTGGAAATCAATCATACATCACACCTAGTGAAAATTGATAGTGAACCATTAAATCTGTCACCAAAAGAATATGACTTATTGTTGTATCTTGTTGAAAATAAAGATATCGCTTTAACTAGAGAACAAATTATCTCTAAGGTATGGGGATATGATTTCTTTGGTGATGATCGTACACTAGATACACATATTAAACTATTACGTAAAAAACTTGGACAATACAGTAATAATATTGTGACAATCCGAGGGGTAGGATATCGTTTTGAAGAGAATTAAGCTACAAAATCAAATAATGGCATTTATCTTAATCTTTGCGGCAACTATTATTGCACTGCTTTGGTTAATGCAAATTGTCTTCTTTGAGGAATTCTACCAAAACTATACAAGCCAACAAATTACGCGTTCGGCGTCTCGAATGGTAAAACGAATTGATGATCAGGAAGAATTTAATCAATATGTACAAGATTTGACGATCAATCAAAACTATTGTATTCAAGTATTTGAAAAAGTAGATGCACAACATTTTCAAGAATTACCATTAGCTACAGGAGAAAATGCATCTTGTGAAGCAATTCAAGCAAATCAAGATGTAAGTAAACTTTATGCAGGTGCATTAGAAAATGATAATGAACTTGTTGATGTAGAAGATATACAATTAGAGTTTGGTGGAAAACCACTTGATGCTTTTGCCAATATGACGGTAACCAATGTTATTACAAGTAAAAATGATAATACATATATGGTTATTGTGAATGCAAGATTATCACCAACCTCAGAAACCGTTGCAGCTAGTACGCGTCAATTGTTTATTATTACTTGGGTTGTGCTTGCAATGTCATTTATCATTGCGTATTTAATTGCTTGGACAATTGCAAATCCAATCAAGAAAACCAATGGAAAAGCAAAACTACTTGCACAAAATAATTTAGATATTCACTTTGATGCAAGAGGGTATATGGAAATTGAAGAGCTTAATGATACGTTAAATTATGCAGTAGAAGAATTAAAGAAAGTAGAATCGATGCGTAATGAATTGATGGCAAATGTATCACATGATTTACGTACACCATTAACGATGATTACTGGGTATGGAGAAGTTATGCGTGATTTACCTGGTGAAAATACCAAAGAAAATATTCAGGTAATTATCGATGAAGCACAACGACTTACACAACTGGTAAATAACTTGCTTGATCTATCAAAAATCCAAACAAATCGTCAAGAGTTGCATATTGCTGAATTTGATATCACCACGACAATTCAAGATATCGTCAACCGTATCAATAAGATGCTAGCAAATGATGGCTATATAATTGAATTTAACTATAGTGAAGAATTATTTGTATATGCAGATAAAGAAAGAATTAACCAAGTGGTGTATAATATAGTAGGAAACGCAATTCACTTTACTGGAAGTGATAAGAAAGTATATGTGAATCAACGGGATGAAGGACATCGTGTCCGCATTGAAATCACAGATACTGGGAAAGGGATTAAGAAAAGCCAAATTCCATATATTTGGGATCGCTATTTCAAACAACCGAAAAAATGGAAACGACAAGATATTGGAACTGGACTTGGTTTAAATATCGTTAAAGGGATTTTAGAATTACATCGTGTTGAATACGGTGTCGAAAGCGAAGTCAATAAAGGAACAACCTTCTTTTTCTATTTAGATAAAGCGTAATGTTGGAGGGATAGAATGAAACGTGTGATAGTCATGTGTATAGTCACATTGATGCTCTTTGGATGTGCAGGCAACAATACTGAAACCAATAAGAAAACAACGACAGCGACGAAATCAAAAATCGAAGCTGTTGTTGAAGTTGCATATAATGGACAAAAATATACACTCAACGAAGAACAAACAAATACGTTACTGGAGTTACTTGATACATGTCCGTATGATAGTGATCAATTTCATGAAGAAACAAATCCAGAAGGGTATCGTTTAACGCTGTCAAATAGTGATTATCACATCAAGGTGTACAAAGGTAGTCATATTATAAAAACTATCGATGTTTGGAAGGAAGCAAATCATGCCAAAATCGATGAATATTACTATTTTATTGATGATATTGCACCAGAATTACTACAATTTTTAGAATCTGTCACAACAAGCTAAAGGAAGAGTGCTAAACACATAATTCTTCCTTTTTTTCTATGCTATAATCATGGTATGTTAAAAATCAAAGAAATCATTGTGGTTGAAGGAAAACATGATACAGCAAAGTTAAAACAATACTTTGATGTAGATACCATTGAAACCAATGGCTACAATCTTTCCAAACAAACAATCCGACAAATCCAACAAGCAAATACAACGCGTGGCGTCATTTTGTTTCTTGATCCAGATCATGTTGGAGAAAGAATACGTAGAGTGATTAATGAGCAAATTCCAAACCTAAAAAATGCCTTTATTGAAAAAAGTAAGAGTAGAACATCAAAAAAAGTTGGAATTGAACATGCAAATGAAAAAGATTTACTTGATGCATTAGAACATGTAGTAAGTTTTACACAAACAGATACAACCACACTTTCAATGGAGCAGTTTTTATCACTAGGCTTACAAGGGCAAAGTGATAGTGCAGCTAGACGACAAACAATTGCAAATGCCTTTCATTTAGGAAAATGCAATGCTAAAACATTATATAAACGCATCAATATGGTGGGTTTAACCTATACACAAGTAGCAGAAATCATAGAGGATACACATGGATAGAATTATTGCGACACCTTCCTATACAAAGGAAATATTAGAAAAGCATCAAATGTATGCAAAAAAGAATTATGGACAAAACTTTTTAGTTGAACCACAAATCGTGGAGAAAATAGCAGTCGAGTCTTTGTTATCAGAAAATTCAACTGCATTAGAAATTGGGCCAGGAATTGGTGCATTAACGCAGTTTTTAGCGATACATGCAAAAAAAGTCATTGCTTTTGAAATTGATGATCGTTTACTTCCTGTACTGGACGATACTTTAGCTCCATATAACAATGTAGAAATTATCCACCAAGATTTTCTACAAGCTGATTTAGCTAAAATTCTTGCAGATGAAAGTGAAGTAGTCGTAGCAGCAAATTTACCATACTACATTACAACGCCAATTCTTTTTAAGCTATTTGAAAGTGACATCAAAATTAAAAAGATAACGGTTATGATGCAAAAAGAAGTAGCTGATCGCTTTTCGGCAAAAGTAAATACAAAAGATTACAATGCACTAAGTATTGTGAGTCAATATAACTATGATGTCCAAACGATTTTAAAAATCAGCAAACATGTGTTTAATCCTAAACCAAATGTGGATAGTGCAGTTGTACAGTTTACGTATCGCCCAAGCAAATTGGTTGATAATGAAGAAGCATTCTTTGAGTTAGTTAAAGCCTGTTTTAAACAACGAAGAAAAACGATTTTAAATAACTTAGGTGAATACCTTCAAGATAAAGAAAAAGCCAAAGTTGCATTAGAAGCAGCAAACCTTGATAGCAAACGTCGTGCAGAAAGTATGGAAGCTACAGAGTTTGCTAGACTATATGAGGTGCTACATGATCATTAAAGCCAATGCGAAAATCAATATTGCATTAAATGTGATTAGAAAAAGAGATGATGGCTATCATGAAATGGATATGATTATGACACCTATTGATTTACATGATACTTTGCATATTGAAACTGCTAAAGATGATGCATTTTCATCAAATATAGATATGATTTTTGATGAAAGTAATACCGTCGTAAAAGCACTACATGTTATGCGTAAAGCATATCCATCAATTGGTCATTTCCATATACATGTAGAAAAACGTATTCCAATGCAAGCAGGACTTGCAGGAGGAAGTGCAGATGGAGCTGCAGTAATCATTGCTATCAATAAACTGTGTGACTTACAACTAACAGAGGAAGCCTTGTTTGCTTTAGGTGTTAAAGTAGGTGCAGATGTGCCATTTTGCATTGCTAATACACTTGCACGCGTGCAAGGAATTGGAGAAGTCATCACACCGATTGATGCAACATTAGATATATCTGGAATCTTAGTCAAACCAGCTAGTGGTGTTTCAACAAAAGATGCATTTGCTGGAATTGATTTTGCAAAAGCAGTTCATCCAAATATCGATGCGATTGTTAAGAAGATGAAAATGCAAGATGATACTTATCTTGCACTGCTAGATAATACCCTTGAACAACCTTCACTATCATTAAATTCCGACATTAAACAAGTTAAGCAAGCACTAGAAGGATATGACTTTCCAGTGGTCTTGATGTCAGGTAGTGGTAGTTCCGTTTTTGCATTAAGCAAAGATAAAGAAGCACTTGCAAAAGCGAAACAAGAATTAGAAAATACGTATGATTTTGTACAATTGATTGAATTGCATAAATAACGAGGATACTATGAAACTTAATGTAATGAAACCAAAAATTAAAAAACCAAATATTAAAGCACCTAAGGTACTAAAACCTAAACAGAAACACAGTGTGAACAAATTAAGTGAAGACTGGCGTGTGTATTTTAAAGGGAATACGTCCGTACGTTTTGATTATGGAGCATTTAAATATTTATTTAGAGATTTAGAACATACTTATATTTTAACCATTCATTACGACCAACAAAACGATTTAGGATTTCCAACTAAAGAAGAGTTAGAAAAACTATATCTAGTGGAAGATCAAATCGAAAAACAGTGGGGTCGTAAAGGATTCTATTTCGTGGGAACACGAACACAAGATGGAAATCGTGATTTTGTCTTTATGAGTAAACATATCATTCGTTGGGAATCGATGTGTAACCAACTGTTACGAAATCATAAAGACTTACAGTCAAAGATTGTGACACGACTTCATGATCATGGAAAGTTTTACCAAACAAAACTATATCCAGATGCGTATGGATTTAACTGGATTAAAAACGATACAATTATCAATGATTTACGAAATCAAGGAGAACTATTTTGTAAAGCACGTGAGATTGATTTCTACACGTATTTTGAAACCAATGAACAAGCAAAAGCCTTTGCTAGTTCACTTGATGATGTATTTACTGATATTCATGAGTTGGATATTTGTGAGGTAGAGCGCAAAGGAATTCAAGTATTTGTATCAGTTGTGGATATTCCGCAAATGGACTACATTATGCAAACAACCAATGCACTTATTACATTAGCTAAAGATCACGATGGTGAATTTGATGGTTGGGGTACTACAATCGAAAAGGATTAAGTACTTACATTGAAGAAACTCTGGGGATTTGTTATAGTGTATAATGAATTCGAATATAAAGGAACGAGAGATGAAAGAACTACAAATAAAACAAACAACACTTGGTCGTGGCAAAGCAAAGATTTGTGTACCCATTGTTGAAACAACAGATACAGAAATACTAAAAAAAGTAGAAGCAATTGTTGCTTCAAAAGCAGATATAATGGAATGGCGTGTCGATCACTATGACGACGTTCTAGATGAGAAAAAACTACTTCCATTATTACGTGAAATCAACGAAATTCGTAAAGATAAACCATTAATTTTCACATTCCGTAACGCAAACCAAGGTGGTGTGCGTGCAATTGAAAGTCGCGATTACAGTTTGCTGTATAATACGATTATCTTAGGAAAGTTAGTTGATATTATTGATATTGAAATGAATGTGGATCCAGCAGTTGGTCAACCATTAGTCCAAAAGGCAAAACAAGCAGGAATTGCAGTTATTTTGTCTTACCATGATTTTGATTCAACCCCAACAAAAGATGTTATCATTAAACGTATGCAACATATGTATACACTGGGTGCAGATATTGCAAAAATCGCAAATATGCCAAGAAGTCAAAAGGATGTCGATGCAACGGTTGAAGCTGCTAAAACATTAAAAGAAAATGGTGAACTATTTGTGGCGATTTCGATGGGAGAACTCGGTGAGTTCACACGTGTACATGCTACCGAACTAGGTTCATGTTTAACGTATGCAGCACTTGGTACAGTGAGTGCACCAGGGCAAGTAGAAATAGAAGATTTAATCAAACGAATGAAATAAAATAGCATTTTTGTCACATTATGCTAAAATAAATATATTGATGTGTGCAGGAGTTAAGAAACCGTAAGTGTTTTTTAGTGCTGCACTTTTTTTGTGGAATAGATTAAATAGAAAAAAGTAGATGTTTAGTGTGAAAAAAGGAACCGTAATATGAAGAAAATAGATACAGTGAAAAAAATAATATATTTATGTTGTTGTATTTGTATAATGTGTGGATGTACAAAATCAAAAACAATGGATAAAGTACAATACACATGTACACAAATTAATGATGATTCAACAACTACGGTAGTAAGTACATATCAAAATAATGAAATGATAAATATTGAGCAAAAATTTAAAATACCATATAGTGCATACGCAGAAGATAAAGAAGAGTTTATATACAAGATGACAAATGATATTGAGAATCATACAGAAAATGAAGGTCAAACATTTGAATTTATGCCGTTTGATGATTCGTTTGAATTAAGTGTTGCTGTAGATTTTGAAAAAGTTGACAATGTAATTCCATTAGACACAAGTTACATCTCGATGATCATATCCGTAGATACGTTGGAATGTGAAGATGAATTCATTAATGCTCTTAAAAAGGGTGGATATACATGTGAATCAACAAATGAAAGTGATAAGTAATCAATACATCTCATGATACTAAGAAAATTATGCAATTTGAGTGATTAAAAAATCTCATACAAATAGTTATAGTTTAAAACTCCGATAAAAAGTTCTGGCTAACGAAAGTTACTTCACTATAGACGCAGGAAAAAAGCATTGTTGATGAATATATCTACAACAAAGATTCCTTGTTCAGTTATAAGCTTAATTGCGAACAATAATATTAATGGAGACTTTTTCAACTTAGATTTCATTCATACTCGAATTCAAATATTACATTTTAATACTAACAAGAACTGTTAGAAAATGAAGAAAAACAAGGAAATACAAGGTTCAGTTCATGATGACTTTTGTGAATTTATGCGATTTATAAAAGAGCTAATTGTAAGGTAAGGAAAATGGAGAAAGCATGATCAAAAAAACAGACAATATAAAAAAATATACATTTTATTTGCTAATTCTCATATTTCTAGTTTCTTGTGATTCAGCAAGTGGAGAGCAAATTTGTACTATGAACACAGCAGATAAGGAAATAAAGGAAAAAGTATACTATAAAGATGAAGAGATTATTAAGAGGGAAGTTATAACGAAATATTTAAATCGAAATGACGAAGATATTCACGGTTTAAAGAAAGATCTTGAAGCAAACTATGAGCAAGCTCTAAAAGATATTCCATATATAACTGTGAATATTACTATTGAAAATGATGTAGTAATAGTTAGTGAAATCATAGAATATAATGAAAAATCAATCAATATAATATCACCTAGTGTTAGTTTTCTTAAGAGAGAAGAGTATATAAACAAACTACAAAAAAGAGGATATAACTGTGATTAGCAAAGTTTTGCAAATCTAAAACTCAAACAAGTAAAAGAAAGTATCACATAGATAACTATGCTTAAGTAATTCTTATACGTGTGTGGATAGAGATAGGAATAGAATGATAAAAATCAAACTAAAAAATTCTGCTGTAAGCGCAGTCAGTAGGGCAATAGCAAAAAAGAATCAAAGACAGCCACTTGCTGTAGGTATTGCATCTGTTAATTATGCAACTGATCCACAATCGTTAAATAAAGCTTTATAAGCTATCGTAGAGTCAGTGAGTGTTGGTCCCACTAGTTTTGGAAGTCCGTATGGAGTTGTATTTGTATGTTATCTTATATTGCTGAAGGATACCAATTTGGTTATTAAGATAGAAACAAGAATTCAGATAAGAGTTCAGGTAGTGACATATATATCTAATAAAAAATAACTAATCAAACTAGAAAGGTAGATCATTATACATCCGATGTAAAAGAACTTGATGTAGCAAAAAAAGACTTTTAATCTCAAAGTTCCACATACGTCAGAACTTATGAAAATAGAACTATTTTTGGTGACTTGCCAGATGGAACCACAAAAAATCTTCAACCTTCAACAACATTGAATGGAGTGCCATCAGTAGAGATTTATAATCCATTGACAGAACATAGTATAAAAATACGTTATTAAGGAGGTGTTGCTTATGGAAGTTTTAGTAAATTGTAATATAGTCGTTGACATTGAAACTATTGAGAATATATCGGGATCTAATCAATATTTTGAAATAATATTTTCAACACCAAATAAAGATCAATATAAACTAAAATTTGATTCGGTCTGGGATATTCGGTGTGCAACAGAAAATGGATATATTGATAGATTTTCAAAGTTTGAACGAAATGTAAAAAAGAAAAGTAATATTTTAATGATTGAAAACTCAAAATACAAAAAATATTTCGAACATCAATCTTCAGGTACGCGACCTATGGAGGAAATAGAAAACTATATAATATCTGATATGATTGATACTGTTATAGAATTACTTACATCACAAGAACCAACATTGGAGAAAATGGTATAGTGTAAGCGTAAAACAATTAGCACTGACGCCAGGATTCTTTAGTGTACCTATCTTATTTGTTTGAACTTCTAGTGCAACACCTTTGAATTTTTACAGTTATTGAATACGTCACTCGTTTTGTGCCAGACACGTCGCGATAGTTTGAGCCAATTATAGTAATTGAAAACAGTTACTACCTTATGATGATAACTGTTTTTTTAGACACTTCTTATGGATTTTTCATCAAGTATGATTTCGTAGGCGTTTGGAGAAATTCTGCCAAGAATAGAATCTGTCAATATGTTTCCACCAAGTTGTGAATGCCATTCTTTATGTTCAAGTTACGAGCATACAATAGTTGACTTGGTTCCATATCAATATTAAAGAAGTTGAAATAAGTAATTCACTTCCTTATCTATTAATTCGTTAATTAAAAAGTCATCAATGAATTCAAATATCCTACAATAGAATGTGGAATGCGAGTTATCACAAGCATGGTTACCTAATGCATTTACGATAAACGATTTACCAGTATCACATGCACCATGTATAATGACATTATGATGTTTTCGAATATAATCATTCGTTTGTAGTTGTTCTACAATGCTTCTGTTTATATTGCGTTCAGGACGATAATTTATATTAAGATAATATGAAGTGACCCCCTAAGTTGTCTAAACGTGGATTTAGATTCATAATAAAAATTGTAAAAATAATATTAAGAATCGTTACCATAA